>JAAUTE010000303.1 GCA_012031815.1 Chloroflexaceae bacterium | reverse complement strand
GGAGATAACGCCGCCCGCCATGCGTTATACCGAAGCCCGGCTTGCCAAAATCGCACATAGCCTGATTGAAGACCTCGAATAAGGATACGGTGGATTTTCAGGACAATTACGATGGCAACGAACAGGAGCCGGTGGTCCTGCCCCGCACGCTTCCCGAATATGCTGGTTAATGGCGCAGGCGGGATCGCGGTGGGGATGGCTACCAATATCCCGCCGCATAATCTGGGGGAGGTGATCGACGCGGCCTGCCTGCTGATAGACAATCCGGATACGTCGATTGATACGCTGATGACGGTGATTCCAGGACCGGATTTCCCAACCGGCGGGATTATTCTGGGCCCGCAGCGGTGCCTATTCCGCTATGCATACCGGACGTGGTTCGGTGTGATGCGCGGCAAGACCGGTTTTGAGACGATGCCAAACGGGCGCGAGGCCATCATCATCCATGAAGTGCCGTATCAGGTGAACAAGGCGCGTATGGTGGAGCGGATGGCCGAACTGGTGCGCGATAAGAAAGTGGAGGCATCGCCGATCTGCGCGACGAAAGCGATCGCGAGGGGATGCGGGTGGTAATCGAGCTGAAGCGGGATGCCGTGCCGGAGAAAGTCTTGGGGCAACTCTACCAGCAAACGCCCTTGCAGAGTAATTTTGGGGCAATTATGCTGGCTCTGGTGGATAATCGCCCCTGTCAGCTGTCGCTGCGGGAGCTATTAACGGAATTTTTGGTATTTCGCGAGCAAACTCTGCGCCGCCAGTACCGTCACGAATTAGAAGCCGCCCAGCAGCGATTGCACCTGCTCTCCGGATTGCTGATTGCCCTGAACGATTTGGATAGGGTTATTGAGATTCTGCGGCACGCCGCCGACGGCACCACAGCCAAAGCCAATTTGCAGGAACGCCTGGGGATTAGCGAAGGGCAAGCGGACTCGATTTTGGCCATGCCCCTGCGCCGCCTCACGGGATTGGAACGGCAAAAGTTACAGGAAGAACATGGAGAGGTGCAGCAACGTATTGAGGAACTCCAGCGCTTGCTGGGCGATCGCCACGAGCTGCTGAAAGCCTTAAAAAAGGAGCTACGGGGCTTAAAGCGCAAATTCGCCGATGAGCGCCGCACTAAATTTACCGCTCCACTCCCGGCAGCAGCCCCAGGGCCCAAATCCAAATCCCCTACTCCAGAATTGCCTCCGACCCTGCCCTGATGCCAAACCCCCCGGCGGCTGTGCCCGATGAAGCAGAGGTAGTCGTCACCTACGAGAACCGTATTGGCTGGCAGGTTCCCGCCCAGAAGAAAGGGGCGCGGCCGGAAATTCCCCAGGACGAGGATTTTCCGGTGCAGCGCCAGCCCATCGCCGGCCGGGAAACCCTGATGGCGATCGCTGATTTTGGCAAGGCCTATCCCCTGGCCGTGGCGACTTTGCCGGGGTTGGGAACCCCAGAACCACCGTCGATAGTGAGTTTGCTGCCGAAAAGTGCTCAAAAAGAGGGGGCTAAACCTGTTTTTTGTGGCTTTCTTCCAAGCAGTTCCGATTTTGAATTGATTTTGTTAAGCGAGCAGGGACGCATTAAACGCCTGGCTAGGTCAGAATTCACTGAATTGAGCAACCGGGGTTTAACGGCCGTCAAACTCAAAGATGGCGATCGCCTGCAGCAGGTCAGTTTGGCTAAAGTGGGACAGCAGGTGGCGATCGCGACCACGGGAGGGCGGGTACTGCGGTTTGCCCTGAGCGATTCCCAGTTACCCGTTATGGGTCGCAATGCCCAAGGCACTCAGGCCCTGCGCTTGAGAACCGAGGAGCAGATTGTGGGCTTGGCCTGTCACAACCCGGAGGACGAACTGGTGTTGGTGAGTCAATTGGGTTACGGCAAGCGCCTCACGGCTAGGGAACTGCGCCTAGCCAGTCGGGGGGATATTGGCACTCAAGCAGTTTAAATTTCGCGAAAACAGGACAATCTCGCGGCTATGGTGCTGGCAGCTCCCTCTCTGGTGCTGCTGACCAATCAAGGACGGCGCTTGCTCCTGCCCCTGAGCGCCATTCCCCTGGCCGATAAAGACAGTTGCGGCGATCGCTTCATCCCTCTCAAACCGGAAGAGAGCGTTACTGCGGTAGTGACCCTGGATTTCAACCCCTAGAACCGCAAAATAGGGGGCGGACGGTAGGCTTCATCATTGAGCCTCGGCGACACCCCTTCTACTCCAGAGATCGCCGTTTTTCTGCCAGCTTAAGGCGGATTTCTCCGTGAACGTCCTTGGTAATGGGATAAAAATAAGCCAGCACCAGACCCCCCAGCAAAATCACCGTTGGCAGCGGCCCGACCGCAAAGCGAATCGCCAGCAGGGCGCTCTCCGGCTGGGAGGGAATGGGTTCTCCCGGCAACTGCTCCACAAATCCGGCAGTTTCCAAGACAATTCCCACCAAAAACAGCGCTAGTGCCAATCCCATCTTTTGCAGTAACACCATGAACGCATAAAAAATCCCTTCCCGTCGCTGGCCGGTGCGCAACTCATCTAACTCCGTCACGTCGGGAATCATCGACCAGGGGATCAAATAGGCGACCGAAACCCCCATTCCCGCCAAAACCGCCAGGAAATACATCCAGCTTACCTGTCCCGGCTGCAACAAAAACAAGCCTGCCTGGGCTACAATCCAAATCCCCGACCCCAAAAAATACACCGCTTTTTTCCCCAGGCGATCGCTCAAGGGCTGCCAAACAAACAACATGGCCAGAGCCGTTCCCTGTACTGCGATCGCCACCAGGGGAAAAGTCTCCTCGGTTAGCCCCATCCAGCTCACCACAAAATAGATCAAAATTGAAGCTGTGAGCTGTACCGCCAGCCAGGAACACAAATAAATACCGATTACGTAGAGAAACGGACGATTTTGGAAGGCAATGCCAAGCTGCTGGACTAAGGAGAGGGATGATTGCAGGGTGTCTGCCGGGAAGGGGGCCGCCTCGGTGAGATGGGGTTCAGCCCGAGCCGATCGCAGGGATAATCCAAAGCCCAGGAGCAGTAAGCCGAGCAAGATTGCCAAAATGCCCCACACATTCCTCTGCGTCAAGGCGATCGCCACCGGAGCACAGACGAGGGCCAGCCCACCGGCGATCGCCACAACACTTCCCCAAATTTGCCGCTGCCGAACTGATAACAGCGGCTCCGCGCCCCGTTCCTGAAGGCAGCAAGCACACCAAAACAGAGCAATTACCGAAATCACACTAGAAACCCAGCCTAAAACCCAATATTGAGTCTCCGGTTCGCCGGGGTAGGCTTGGATGATCGCGGTCGCCAGCACCAGGGACAGGATGCTACCGCCAATAGAGAAAGCAAACCGAAAACTATTGAGGCTGGTGCGCTCGTTGTAGTCCTGGGTCAACTCCGGCGTCAGGGCCGTGTAGGGCAAGTTAACCACCGTGTAGGCCAAATTAAACACCACCGCGATCGCCAAATAATAGGCAAACAGCCCCCAATGATTCGTCGCCGGATCATCGCTAAACGAGGAACCACCCACTGAAGCGCGTACAAAATACCAAAGGGCACAGCACCGGCAAAAATCCAGGGAAGGCGGCGGCCCCAGCGTGTGCGGGTGCGATCGCTTAAAATTCCGGCAATGGGGTCGTTGATAGCATCAGAAACCTTCCCGATAGCGAGAATGCTTCCCGCCAATCCCGCAGGCAAGCCCGCCACATTGGTAAAAAAGAACAGCAGAAAGAAAACGAGGACATTGGCGGTAATGGCCGGGCCGAGATCACCAGCACCAAAGGCGAGTTTGGTGGTGAATCGAAGCGTTTCGCGGTGGGAAGAAACCATAACAGCGGCGGTAGAAACTGCGCTTTTCACTTCATCATAAGCGGTTAGCTAAGCGCAGCAACGCTTGGCGGACGGTTAAATACTACTGGAGAGGATCGATTCGCTCACGCTGCTCAGCCACTGACGCCACCAGCAAGGCTCGGCGTCTAGAGATTTTTGGGCGCACACTTCCTGGGGTGACCAGAAACATTCGTGGGGAAAAGCTTGGGAATTCATAGCTGTCTCTCTCTTGCTCGCTATACTTTGAGAATATTTGAGGTCAAAGGGCATGTCAGTCCCATTACCTGGGGGAAAAGCCCCCTCCCTGGGCGATCGCTTCCTAGGGAAATTAGGAAAATAGTAGAAATAAGTAGAATCAAACCAGGGCGAAACAGCAGCAACCCGGCTTGGTGGGCTTTCCCATGGGATTAACCGACCTAGTGATG
>JAAUTE010000302.1 GCA_012031815.1 Chloroflexaceae bacterium | reverse complement strand
GAACGCGATCGCCACTCCAGGGAAGGAGGCTGGCTGCCACCGGCCCCGAACGATAGCGCACTTGCACCTCGGCCCGAATGGGGGGAGGCGGGTTCAGGAATGGAAACCCAGTTAGTGCGGCCCGCTACACAATCCTGGCGCCCGCCACTGTGGCGATCGCCAACCACGACCTGGTTGAGGATGGGATCGAGCTTGAGAACGTAGAGGGGTTCCTTGGCGGCGATGCCGATCCCCTTGCGCTGGCCGATGGTGTAGTGGTGAATGCCCTGGTGTTGTCCCAGGATTTTGCCGTCAAGATCGACAATATCCCCCGGTTTTGCCGCTAGATACTTGTCCAGAAAGGTTCGCATGGAGCCGTGGGCTTCAATCAGGCACAGATCCTGACTATCGGGCTTTTGAGCAGTTTTTAGACCCAACTCCGCAGCGATTTGCCGGGTTTGTTCCTTGGTCTGGTTGCCTAAGGGAAATTGGGATGCGGCTAACAGTTCCTGGGTCAGATCGTAGAGGAAATAGGACTGGTCTTTTTGGCGATCCACTGCCCGCCACAGCTGATAGCGACCGTTTTCGTAGTAAATTCTCCCATAGTGACCCGTGGCCAGGCGATCGCAGCCGAGCTGTTCACGAGCGTAGTGGAGCATGGGGCCAAACTTCACAGCCCGATTACATTGGGAACAAGGCAGGGGCGTCATGCCTGCTTCGTAACCAGAGAGCAGATAATCCACAATTTGGCGTTGAAACAAGTCCCGACTGTCAACAATGTGGTGAGGAATGCCAAGCTGTTCGCAAATGAACGCCGCGTCAACCATGCCTTCCGAGCAGCACTGACCCTTGCCTTTCATTAACCACAAAGTAAGCCCAATCACTTCATAACCTTGCTGGTGCAGGAGGGCCGCAGCCACCGAACTGTCAACCCCGCCGGACAGGCCGACAACAACTTTGTTCATTTCCCCAATCGCAACAATTCTTTAAATCATTTTGTTCCCTGTTCCCAGGTTAACATTTCTGCCTCAGCTCCTTGGTCGGGGGAGCGATCGCCCAGGAGCCGCAATGATTTATATAAATGAATAATATTTGCTCGTTGCATTAAGTTCAAGCTATAGTTGATACAGGTGAAGCGTCAGCCCTACGGAGAAGCTGGTCGCTAGAGCGGCGTTTTGTTTTGCAAAGGGGAAGAAAGCAATGATTCAAGCAACTTTACACCAGCTAGCGGTCTTTGAAGCCACGGCCCGTCATGGCAGTTTTACGCGGGCAGCCGAAGAACTATACATTACCCAGCCAACGGTTTCCAGCCAGATTAAGCAATTGAGCAAAGCCCTGGGTTTGCCGTTATTTGAGCAGCTTGGCAAGCGTCTTTACCTAACGGAGGCGGGCAAGGAGTTGCTAGCGGCTTGTCAGGAGGTTTTCGGTCAGCTGGATCGCCTAGAGATCAAGCTGGCAGATCTTAAGGGAACCAAGCAAGGAAAGTTACAGTTGTCTGCAATTACTACGACTAAGTATTTTATTCCGCGCTTGTTGGGGGCCTTTTGCCAAAAATATCCGGGCATTGATGTGGCACTCAAGGTGGCCAATCACCAGCAAATCCGGGAGCGCATGCAGCAAAATCAGGACGATCTCTATATTTGTAGTCAATTACCCGGAGAAATGGATTTACAGGCGGCTCCGTTTCTGGACAATCCTCTCGTCGTGGTGGCTCCCCGCCAACATCCTCTGGCGGGCAAGGGGTGGATTCCCCTGGGTAAGCTGAATGGGGAAACCTTCATCATGCGGGAACCGGGGTCAGGGACGCGGGATGCGGTGGAAAAGTTGTTTGGCGAGCATCATATTCAGGTGAAGGTCAGGCTGGAGTTGGGCAGTAATGAAGCCATTAAACAAGCGATCGCCGGGGGATTAGGTATTTCGGTGCTGTCTCAGCACGCGCTGCACTCCCAAGGGCTGGCGGAGGAGCTGGCGATCTTGAATGTGGAGCATTTTCCCCTTTTGCGGCGCTGGTATGTAGCTTATTTAGGCGGCAAACAGCTTTCGGCGATCGCGCAAGCTTTTCTGGAATTTCTGCTCAAGCAAAGCGAGCAAATTACCCTTCCCTGTTTGTCTCGTCAAGCAACGGCATAGGGTTAGACAGGGCTTGGGGAGCAAGATCTACCGAACAGTCGCGGGAAAGCCCTTACTGAGAAAGATGGCGCTGGTTGGGGTGACTCGATAGGGTTGGAGAGCAATGGCATCCACTGAGGATAAATCGCAATGCCCAATTCCACGGATTTGCGCTCTCAGGTTCCGCCGAAACAAAAGTTTGCTAGAACCTTTTACTGGCTGGCGCGGGTTAGTTTTTGGGTACAGCTTGCCCTGGGATTGGCAGCAAGCGTGCTCTTAGTTCTGGCGATTTTTGGTCGGGACTTTAGCACTGAAACCAATCCTGTGTTTGGATTGGCAATCTTTCTAGGTTTTGTGCGATCGCCGCCCTGGCCTTTCGAGTTTACTGGGCCTATCGCTACACCCAATTAGCCCAGGATTTACAGGCGGCCAATCGCCAAGTCCACCCGCGACGGCGAGAAATTGTACAGGTTTTGAAAGTCGGGTTATTTGTAAGTATCTTAGGTTTAGTAATTGCTTTCTTGGGGGCGGCGATCGCGGGAACGGCAGTGCTAGCAAAAGCCATTGCCCAACCCCAAGGCGTTGCGGTTTACAACCCGGAGACGATCGTTCGCGCCCTGGATTTATTCTTAATTGTGGCGAATATTATCTTAATTGGGGCCCATATTCTGGGCAGCATTAATTCTCTGGGATTATTTGATTGGATTACCCGGGAGTGAGTCGAGTTTTATAGAAACTATCCTCGCTTTCTTTACTAACTGGCAAAAGCCGTTCACAGAATCAGACTTTTCTGTAAAATGAAAAATGCGTACCCATAGCAGTTAGAATACAGGCGGTAGTATTCAATTTCTTGTTGCTCTTGTTCCAGACTTGCTAGAGCGTCTAAATTGTGTCTGAAGGCGGAGCGGAGGTGTTTAATTCTGAATTCTAGGGGCAAATAGTAATTCCACCAAGCTGCTTCTGGAAGAGTAAAATGACCGATTAGATGGTAACCTAAGCCTGGAATTAGTTCTAAAAGGGAATCTAGCGGTTGCATTGCCGGATACGCTCTCTCCCAAAACCCTTGGATTTCCGGGGGAGGTTCTGACTTTAACCAAACTAATTCACTGACGACTAAAAACCCTTTCGGCTTAATTAAAGAACGCCATTGTTTCAATCCCTGCTCAAAACCAATAATATAAATAGAACCCTCCGCCCAGAGCAAATCAAACGCCTTTTCAGAAAAGGGCAGGTCAAACATCGTCTGATTTAAGCAAGCAATCCGTTCAGACAATCCTGCGACTGCGGCTTTTTCTTGCAAGCGCTCCAAAAAGGGTTGGTGAATGTCAATTGCCGTAATGTTGCCGTCTGTGAGTCGAGCTAATTCCAGGGTTGGGAGCCTGGCCCGCAACTAATGTCTAAAATTTCCGGCTGTGGGAGTTTGGGAAGCAGGCGCCAGGCTTGGCGGGTATATTCATCACCGCCAGGACTTTCTCGCTCTAAATCTTGGTGAATTTCCCAGAAGATTGTCATAAATCCGAAGTTCCTGACCCCCTTGGGCTGCGATCGCCTGCGGCTTGGATTTGCCAGAGGGCGGCGAGGGGATGCAAGGGATGAAGTTTCAGGGCGGGATTTTGCTCAATGGCTTGGTAGAGTTCTCCAGTGGGGCGAAACAGGAAAATATCACTGAATTTAGCCGTAATTACGGGTAGAGCAGTTTCTTTAAGCAGCAGAACTTGCACCTGGGGATTGAGTTGATAGCTTAGAGAAACAACTCGACTGACGCGATCGCTGCTGCCAATGACCAGGGGATGGGGGGATTGATTGATGATGGCGGCGGCTTCGGCGTTGTAGTAGTCGCTGTATTTATGCCACCAGGTTGGGGCATCGGCAGAAATTTTACAGGAGAAAATCCCTAGGGCGATTAGTCCCATAAAAACCAACCGCCACAGCCAATTATAGGCGTTTTTTTCGCTGAAACGGCTGGCAAATAGGTAAGCGATCGCCAGTTGAATCAGCAAGTAAGTGGGAAACAAATAGCGGGCAATCCCCGATCGCTGGCCGCCAGAAAGTAAATCATAGAGCGTCAAGATTACCGCATTACTGCCAATAATGGCGATCGCTAGTAGCCACACAGAGCGAGGCGTAGTTCGACAGAGCCAGTAGAGG
>JAAUTE010000046.1 GCA_012031815.1 Chloroflexaceae bacterium | reverse complement strand
GTGCAAGACCCCAGGGGAATCCATGGCCGTCGTCAGAGACAAATCCTTGCTCTCAAGCTGGTGCAGGTAGCGCAGCAGTTCCGTTTTCTGAGTGATAGCGGTTAAACACAGGATCGCGCAAATAATCGCTGGTACGAGTCAGTGCCGCCGAATAAGCTAAATCCACCTCCCCTGCCAATGCAGCCGGATTCAGCGCCAATTCCTCATCGCCAAACACCTGCCACAGCCCTTGCAAATCTTCTAAACTCGTCGTCTCGTCCAGGCTGATGCCAATGTCTTCCCCTAGCGATCGCAAATTGAGCCGTCGTGCCTCGGCCCGTTCCAGGAGCGTCGCCGCAGGCAGGGGGCCGGGCAGCACCCGCAGGGTATCAAAATAGCAATCATGGGCAAGTTGGTAACCCAATCGCTGCAACCCTGCCGCCAAAATCGCCGTTAGCTGCTGAATTCGTTGAGCAATGCGCTTTAAGCCCTGGGGCCCGTGATACACCGCATAGGTACTGGCCACCACCGCCAGCAACACTTGCGCGGTACAAATATTGCTAGTCGCTTTTTCCCGGCGAATATGCTGTTCTCTGGTTTGCAGCGCCAGGCGTAACGCCCGATTTCCCTGCGCATCCTGGGAAACCCCGACAATGCGCCCCGGAACCTGACGCTTGTGGCGATCGCGGGTGGCAAAATAGGCGGCGTGAGGCCCGCCATAGCCCAGGGGAACCCCAAAGCGCTGGGTGCTGCCCACGGCGATATCCGCTCCCCATTCGCCCGGCGGTACTAGCAGGGTCAAACTCAACAGATCCGCTGCCACCGTCACCAACGCGCCCACGGCCTGGGCCCGCTGCACAAACTCCCGATAGTCGCCAATTCTGCCGTCCGTTGCCGGATATTGCAGCAGCGCCCCAAACACTGACCCATCAAACTCAAAGGACTGGGGATCGCCCAAAATAAGCTGAATACCCAGGGGATTGGCGCGAGTTTTCAGCACCTCAAGGGTCTGGGGATGGCAATCCGCCGCCGCAAAAAATCGATTCGCCTCGCCCTTGCAAGCCCCGTAGCTCATGGCCATGGCCTCCGCCGCCGCCGTTCCCTCATCCAACAGAGACGCATTGGCAATTTCCAACCCGGTTAACTCAATAATCAGCGTTTGAAAATTTAGCAGCGCTTCCAGCCGACCCTGGGCAATTTCCGCTTGATAGGGCGTATAAGCCGTGTACCAGCCCGGATTTTCCAACAGGTGGCGCTGAATGGCGGGCGGCGTAATGCAGTCGGCATAGCCCATGCCAATAAAAGAGCGAAACACCTGGTTCTTTTGGGCGATCGCCGCAACTGGCCGAGGGCCGCATATTCACTCTGGGCCGGCGGTAAATTCAAGGGCCGCTGGGTACGAATGGCCGCAGGCACGGCTCGATCAATGAGCGCCTCCAGGCGATCGCAATCCGAGGGAGCGAGGCCGAGGTGGCGCTGAGCAAAGGTCGTCTCTGGAATCAATCCAGCTTCCCCAACGGCAGTAACGGCAGGTAACGGGGCTAGACCAGCAATAATCTCCGAATTCACCATCATAAAGTTACGCCAAAACAATGAGCCAGCGTTGCCCAACGGTAACACCAACGCTTTCCCACTATTTTGTAACAATTTGCAAAAGAAGGTTAGCTATACTTGCCGCTCGTCCCCCCAGGCTGAAGCGCCTTTAGGCTTCTCCCTCAACCCGACTGCGGTATTCAGCCGCAGAAAGCGTATCTCCCAACCCCGATCGGGAGCTTCCAAGCGGACTTTCAACAGCCACCCTTCTCCATAGGGATCTTCTGCGATCGCTCCGGGGCTGCCAACATGGACTCATTGCGATCGATCACCGTGCCCGACACCGGAGACAGGAGATCTTCCGCTGCTTTTGCCGATTCCACACTGCCGAAAGACTGCTCAATTTTCAGGGATTCCCCCACTTCCAACAGTTCTAGAAAGACAATGTCCCCCAGTTGATCCACCGCAAAGGCGCTAATGCCAAGGGTCGCAATCTCCCCCTCTAAGCGCACGTACTCGTGAGAATCCAGATATCTCAAATCATCAGGATAGTTCAAATCCATTTTTTACCCCGCAATTCACCACTAGGCTTGAATTTACTGCTATTTTTGGCCACTAATTTAGGGCGATCGCCGCTGAAGACAACCCCTTAGCACCATCCTGTTTGCCCCCACCACCACAGTCATTCGTTAACAACTAGCTACGGTGTCCGTCCCTAAATTACTGTTTTTTCGGGGGTTCTTGGGATCAAGATAAAGTTATGGGAGAAAGTCGCAATTCATTTAAGCGATCGCCTATAATGGGTAATCGTCGCCTTGGAGAGGTGGCTGAGCGGTTGAAAGCGGCTCCCTGCTAAGGAGTTATGGGGTTGAAAACTTCATCGAGGGTTCGAATCCCTCCCTCTCCGTCCCATAAATCTGAATTACCTGATTCCAAGTTTCAATTGCCGAGCAGATTTGGCTACAATTTGATGTCAATCAAGCGTGTAGGTAGCGGACATCATCATGGGTCAATCTTTTTTCCCTCGGCCTCGGAGAGGGCCCTTAGCCCTGGGCCTGGTCATGTTAACCTTTGTCCCCGGCCTGATGACTGCCTGTGG
This sequence comes from Chloroflexaceae bacterium, assembly GCA_012031815.1. Lineage (GTDB taxonomy): Bacteria > Cyanobacteriota > Cyanobacteriia > Cyanobacteriales > JAAUTE01 > JAAUTE01. The sequence continues at coordinate 16,433 of JAAUTE010000046.1, read as the reverse complement.
CAGCGATTCCGGGGGGTCTAGCGGTACTGACAGTGGCCAAACCAGCAACTCTCCCCCAGGAGCAGGACTGAAACTCGGGGCTTTACTCCCCGTTACGGGTGATCTCGCTTCCATTGGTCAAAATATGGTAAAAGCTGTCGATTTAGCGGTTACAACGGTCAATGCCTGTGAGGGCGTCAATGGGGCCCCGGTGGCAATTACCATTGAAGACGACCAAACCGAGCCAGCGGCAGGCAGTGCGGCAATGGGCAAGCTGGTGGAAGTAAATGACGTGGCTGGAGTGGTGGGAGCCTTTGCCAGCAGCGTTTCTACAGCGGCGGTGGCCATTGCCAGGGACAACAAGGTCGTGTTAATTTCTCCGGGCAGCACCAGTCCCGTGTTTACAGAGCGGGCCAAAAATGGAGAGTTTGGCGGGTTTTGGGCGCGAACCGCTCCCTCTGATGCTTTCCAAGCTCCAGCACTGGCGGCTTTAGCCGAGAAAAAAGGCTTGACCAAGGTTTCGACGGTGGTGATTAATAACGATTACGGTGTCGGCTTCGAGGAGCAGTTTGTGCAGTCCTTCAACAAATTGGGCGGGAAAGTAACCAATCAAGGGAGTCCTGTCCGTTACGACCCGAAAGCAACCACCCTGGATTCGGAAGCGGCGGCGGCTTTTAGTGGGAACCCACAGGCGGTAGCGGCGATTCTCTATGCAGAAACAGGCGGATTATTGTTAAAGTCAGCCTTTGAGCAGGGCTTAAGCGAAGGGGTTACGGTGCTACTAACCGATGGCGTCATGTCCGAGGCGTTTGTGAACAAGGTTGGCAAAACTGCCATGGTAAATCGATTCTTACAGGAGCCTTGGGAACGGTTCCCGGGGCCGATGGCGATGGGCTAGAGAAATTTCAGACCCTGTGGCAGGAGAAAACGGGCCAGTCTCTGGCTGCTTTTGCTGCTCACAGTTGGGATGCAGCGATTTTGTTGATGCTAGCAGCTCAGGCAGCTCAGGAAAATACGGGCACGGCGATCCAAAGTAAACTCCGGGATGTGGCTAATGCTCCTGGTACGGCGGTTTCCGACCCCTGTGAAGCGCTAGCGTTACTCCGCAAGGGCGAGGAGATTGATTATCAGGGGGCAAGCGGCAAGGTTGATATTGATGAAAACGGGGATGTTGTCGGCAGCTACGATGTCTGGACGGTCAAGGAAGATGGTTCCATTGAGTTATCGATAACGTGACGGCGAAAGCGTCAGAAGCGTCAGAATAAGCTGCTTCTGGATAGGGGGGACAGCTATCTCCCCTCTTTCACTAAGGTTGCGATCGCCACTGCTAAATCTCGATTGTTTCGGCGTGATCGCCCTGTCGCGCCATGTTTTTATGAAAATAGCGGTACTTAAACAAAACCTTCCATCTCGAATGCGGTTAAATCCTTGTGGAGTAGGGCTTTCAGGTTGATTGAGGCTTAATGCACTCCTCACGGGGCTTCCAGCGCCTCTACCATTGTTGACCTATTTCCCTCGTCCAGTAAGACTTTGAGATGTTTTCTGAACTCAAAAATGTCTAAGTACCACCAGTAGAAAGGAAGCAGCGCGATTTAGGGTGAGAGGGGTTTAGAATTTGGCTAGCGGAACCTCGTGCAAACTCCCATGAAATCGATTACTCAACTGCCGCGCTGGTTGGTTTGGAGCCTTATTTTACCCTTAATTATTCTAAATGGCTGGCTGCTGCTGGTTGTTTTCAAATATTTTCAGTCCCTGATTGCAATCTTTGTGGCGGCAAGTTTATTAGCCTTTATTTTGAACTATCCCGCCGATTTTTTGACCAACCAGGGTATTAAACGCTACCAGGCTGTTTTAGTGGTGATTGCCCTCTCAGTGCTGGTGCTGGTGTTGTTGGGGGTCACCTTGGTTCCGCTGATTTGGCAGCAGCTTAACGATCTGGTGAGCCGTTTGCCCGCCTGGATTGAATCGGGCAGCCAGCAATTGCAATCCCTCAGTGACTGGGCAGAAGCGCGAAATTTACCGATTAATTTGGAAGGCATCGCCACGGGGTTAACCACCCGCCTCACGGGCCAGCTGCGATCGCTCACGGGTCAAATTTTGGGACTGGCCTTGGGAACGGTGGGCAGTTTGCTGAATGTGGTGCTGACCGTGGTGCTGACGTTTTATTTGCTCTTTAACGGGCGGCAGCTTTGGGACGGCGTGGTGGAATGGCTGCCCCAGCCCTTCGGCGATCAACTGCGGTTGGCGATTTCCCAGAGTTTTCACAATTATTTTGTGGGTCAGGCTTCCCTGGCGGCCCTGGTGGGGGTGACCATGACCTCGGCGTTTTTGATGCTGCGCGTGCCCTATGGGTTGTTGTTCGGGGTGGGCGTGGGGTTAATGGCCCTCTTTCCCTTTGGCGTCTCCTTGAGTATTGGCCTGGTCAGTTCCCTCACGGCGCTGAAAAGTTTTTGGTTGGGAGTGCGGGTGTTGGCAGTGGCAGCGATCATTCAACAAATTATGGAAAATTTGGTGGCTCCTCGATTGTTGAGCGGCTTTATTGGCTTAAATCCGGTATGGATTTTACTTTCCTTGCTGGTGGGGGCAAAAATTGGCGGAATTTTGGGACTGTTAATTGCCGTACCCGTGGCAGGGTTTATCAAAACCACGGCCCAGCTTTGGCGAGCCAGTTTAGCCAGTCAGGAGGGGGAAGAATCCTTTCGCCAACAGGTAATTATTCGCTAAAACTGGGTAAGTTGGACGAATTTACCCAAATTCGACCAAGACAACCAAATAATTCGCCCAATTTCTTGAAGCTGAAATTTGTGATCGTGCCTTTAGTTGGGTCGGGATTGGCTAAGTTGTTTTTTGACAATCTGACCGATTTTACCCGGCTTCCGCCTCGATCTTCAGGGATTTTGGTAGGGGGGATTGCCTTTGCCAGTGCCCGAAGCGCGATCGCATTTTTGAAACTTGCCACGGGCCTAACCCGCACAGAGAACGGCAGCGTGATGGCGGATGTGATCTTCCATAAAGGTCGCCACCATAAAGTAACTGTGGTCGTATCCGGGTTGCAGGCGCAACTGCACAGGTTGCCCAACGGACTGACAAGCCTGCTCGAAAACCTCCGGTTGCAGGCGCTGCTGTTGATAAAACTCATCCTCTGTCCCCTGATCCAGGAGAATCGTGCCGTTAAATCGATATCGCTTGACCAATTGGCTGGCATCGTAATCCCGCCATTTTTCCCGATCATTTCCTAAATAAGCCCCAAAGGCCTTTTCACCCCAGGCGGTTCCCATCGGCGCGGCGATCGCGGCCAGAGCCGAGACCGAGCGATAGCGATCGCCATTACGCAAGGCACAAACCAGCGCGCCGTGACCCCCCATTGAATGGCCAAAAATCCCCTGCCTATCGGTTTTAACGGGAAAATGGGCCGCGATCACCTGGGGTAGCTCTTCAACCACATAACTGTACATTTGATAGTGCTGCTGCCAGGGGTCTGCCGTCGCATCCACATAAAACCCGGCCCCACTGCCGAGATCCCAATCCCGCTCTTCCCCCGGAATGCCCGTATGGCGAGGACTAGTGTCGGGCGCAACCAACACAATCCCTAATTCCGCCGCATAGCGCTGGGCCCCAGCTTTAAGGGTAAAATTCTCCGGGGTACAGGTTAATCCTGACAAATAATACAAAACCGGAACTCGGTCAAATTGGGCCTGGGGCGGCACAAAAACAGAAAAGCGCATGGGAGCGCGGCAGCATTGGGACAGGTGGCTGTAGTAAGCGACCCAACCCCCGAAACAGCGAGATTGGGCTTCCAAGGTGAGATCGGCAGTCATCGTGATTCTTTTCTGGATACCATCGGGCTAATGGAGCAAATTCCTCGAAAATCCTGGGATCAGGATCGCTCCGTAATATCTCAATGATAAGATGGGATTTCTCTGGCTAAGTCCCAGGGATCTGCCGAAAAAAGCCCAGGCTCTCCAAACATCCCTCCCCATCAAAACTGTTTTTGGCCGCGATTTTTATGGATTTACCAGCATTTTTAGCAGCTAGTGCGGGTCAGTGGTTTGCCCAGCGCACCCTATTTTTCCTGGCCGAGGGCCGCTTAGAAAATTATAAATCGACCTTGAACACCGACTGGTTGCCCCCCACCGACCCTACCCTCATCGCTCAGTGCCAACAACTCGGACTCAATCCCGATCATCTCCTGGGCGGTTGGCGATCGCAATGGGACACGGCTGGGGATTGGGGAGCGCCCAAACAGACTGGCTCCAAACAAATTGCCCTGATTGCCGACGCCGATCGTCCAACTACTGGAATTCTGCTACAAGCCCCCCATCCCAGCCAACTCCTCCAGGGACGCTACGCCTTTGGACTGGATGAATCCCTGACCCTCACCCTCAGCGACGGCGCGATCGCCGCAGAAGAACGTTTGTGGTTTGCCAGTGAGAACCTGCGCCTGCGAACTAGCACGGTTCAATACGGAGGAAAGCTGACAACTACCGCTTTTTACTCCGAAATTCGCAGGGTTAACGTCTAAATCCAGCGAAATCCTTAAGGCGCGTTTGAGAATGGGCGATCGTCAATGGCTACTTCCAGACGATAGGTGGCATTTCCCCGCGTTCCTCCCACAATTACCTGGTAATCGCCGCTGGCCGGCAGCCGGAGGTTAGCGGATGTCTCTTCCTCTTGGAGAAGCTGGCCGTTGGGAGCCAGCACCTCGAACACCGCATTGTCCTCCAAAGCAGTGAGGCGCAATTGCAGGTACTGATTGGCCCTGGCGTTAATCAAATACAAGTCCCGTTCGCCCCGGATGACGGAATTTTCCCGCACCGCAGAGCGGGTGTTGGGGGCAAATTGCAGCCGCTGTCGATGAATTGTAGGGCCCGCCTGGGCCGCTGGCACTGAAATCTCGGCAATTTCTCCCGCAGGTGCTGGGGTGGCGAGGGGTGGCTGTCCCGGTTGCGGCAGCGTACAGCCCGCGATCGCGCCGAGGAGACTCAAACTGAACAATATCTGGGGAGCATCCACAGCAAAAATGGCTAGTGAAGATCAACTCCTAGCTTATCTTCCCATTTCCCCAAGGACAGGATATCCGGCGAGAGAAACCACCCTCCTCCGGCAGCGGGAACTAGCGGCGGCCGTACCAGCTTGCCAGAGTTTCCGGCGGTACGCCCCAGCGATAGCCTAAAATAATCGCCTGGTTGAGAAGTGTCGTACGGATGATTCCCAACTTCTGCCAGCGTCGTCCTGCGGTTCGCACCGCACCTGGCGCGATCGCAATTTTGCCGAGATGCCGGAGTCGCTGCACTAATTCAAAATCTTCCATAAACGGCAGTAGGGGAAAGCCGCCCAGCTCCCAAAAGGTTTCCGCCCGCAGAAATAGCCCCTGGTCGCCGTAGGGCAGCGATAGCCAGCGAGAGCGCCAATTCACCCCAGCTTCTACCCAGCGCAACAGCGGCTCCTTCCCGTCAATCTTCAGCCGGAATGCTCCGGCGATCGCCCCGGCCGGGCCAGGGCCTGGCAAATCTGCTCTGGATAATCCAGGGGCAGTTGGGTATCGGCGTGGAGAAATAACAAAATCTCGCCCTTAGCCACCGCCGCCCCTTGATTCATCTGTCTGGCCCGCCCAGCCTCAGACTGCAACACTTCTACCCCAGCGCCGCGCCAGCGCCACCGTGCGATCGTGGCTGCCCCCATCGACAACCAGGACTTCCACGCCGGGAATCGCCCTAATCCCCTGGAGACAGTCCTCAATCAGGGCTGCCTCATTCAAAACCGGAATAATAATCGAAATTAATGTCATTCACGTCGGCTAAGAATTGCCTTTGCAGTTTAGACCAACCAGCCTGCGAGTTTACTTTAAAAACTATGAATGAAGCTTAAGGAAACAGGGCGAGTCGAAAAAATCTCGCCCCGAAGAACGGATTGGCTCCTGGACTGCCGGCCGGTTGCGATCGCGATCGCCGCTTTCGCCCTGATTCGGTGGATTGTTGAAGGAATTAGCGGTTCCTGGCCGGGGCGAGCTGACCGAGGAAGCGCCAAAACCAGGAGCGGGTTGCGCTTGGGGCAGGGGATCGGGATTGAGATCCGGATTGGCATTGGGCCGCGTCGGCGTCGTTCGCTGGGGCTGTTGATAAAATTCCTGGGGCGTGACCGAGCCATAGGGAGAGGGGTTGGCATTGGGCGTCTCAGGAGCCGAAAAGGTGCTGCTGCGAGGATTATTGATGGGCGGAGCGAAGGGCGAAAAGCCACCCCCACGAGAGTCAGGGGCCGGATTGCCCGCGTCGCTCCCCGGCGCAGTCGTAAAGACCCGCTCGACGGCACTTTCCAGGGGAGTGGCTTGAGGTGTCCGGTTGCGGGGAGCCGCAGAACGATCGGCATTGTTGGTCGGCTTCCCTGTCCCTGGGGCAGTGGCGCCGGCAGTCGTGCCCGCATTAGCCGCCGTTGCCTCATTGGCTGGAGGATTCGTCAAAAGCTGGCGATAATCTTTCAAGGCCGCCCGATCCAGCAAATCTTGAGTGAAGTCCCCGGAACTGGGAGGATTAGCCGAGGCGGTTGGGGAGTTGGGGGACGCTGGCGGAATTAAAGGGGCAAAAATGCTCGGATTCTGGTTCTCTGTCGGTTCCTCCGGTGAACCCTGCTGCTGGCGTAACAATTGTTCTAAGAGGCGATCGCACGGGTTGTTTCTTCGGACTGTTTGCCAGATTTACCGGGTTTATCGGGGCTGGCTGGCAAGGTCGTCGGGGAAACGGGATTTTGCTCCAATTGCTGGAGGAAGGTTTCCAAATCCCTGGGATTCTCGCCGGTATCTGGCGTAGCGATGGGAGAAAGCGTGTCGTCCTTGGGAAGGGAGTTGGTCGCACTGGTTCCCGTGCCGAGCCATTCGGGATGCTGGGCGTACTGCCAAGCTAGGAAGGCCGCCACCCCCACCCCGGCGGCGATCGCGCTGCCCATCAGGAGCGGGCGGGAAAGGGATTGCCAGCCGAGCTGCAAAGTTTGTTTAAAGTCAGATCGGAGAGAAGGGGGTTGCTTTTGCGGATTGTTCATGACTCGCGCCCTAGCTAGGGGATGCAAAACTCGACAAGGGTTCCAAGATGTCGCCATGATAGCGAAATTTTGAGAAAGTCTCCCGGATCGGGATGGCTCAATCTCCCCTAAATCGAGTATTTTCAAGGGGCTAGCAACCCGCTATTCTTGTAGGGAAAGGTTCGCGCTCCCCAACGGGCGACCTTGGTCGTATCGCTTTTTTTGAAAATATGCCTCTCCTCATCAACCCGATTAAATTCGGCACCGATGGCTGGCGCGGTGTGATTGCTGCCGATTTTACCTACGAGCGCGTGGCTAGAGTCGCCCCCTTGGCGGCTCGCGTTCTGAAAACTCACTTTACGGGGCAATCTCCCTCGCGGACGGTGATTGTCGGCTACGATCGCCGCTTTATGGCCGAAAAATTTGCAGCGGTGGTGGCGGAAGCGGTTCAAGAAGCGGGATATGATGTGCTCCTGTCGCAATCTTACGCACCGACCCCGGCCTATAGCTGGGCGGCTCACTCCTTGGGGGCCCTGGGCGCGCTGGTGCTGACCGCTAGCCACAATCCCGCCTACTATTTGGGGCTGAAAGTCAAGGGGGCATTTGGCGGCTCGGTGGCCCCAGAGGTTACCCAGGAAATTGAAGCGATGCTGGACAATCCTCCCAAAATCAAGGCTCAGCCCGGAACCATCAGGGAATTTGACCCCTGGGAAAGCTATTGTCAGGAATTGCGCCGCAAAGTTGATACGACCAGAATTCGCGAGGCGATCGCCACGGGGAAGGTGCGGTTGGTGGTGGATGTGATGCACGGAGCGGCGGCGGGGGGCCTGTCGCGGTTGCTGGGGTGCCCAGTCGAGGAACTCAACGGCGATCGCGATCCCTTATTTGAAGGCGGTGCGCCGGAACCCTTGCCCCGCTACCTGGCGAAGCTGTTTCACACCCTTAAAACCACCCCCAGGCAGGAGAACAGCTGCGGCTGGGTTTGGTCTTCGATGGGGACAGCGATCGCATCGCCGCCGTGGACGGCCAGGGAAATTTTTTGAGTTCCCAGGTGTTGATCCCGATTTTGATCGAGCATTTAGCAGAAAATCGGGGTATGACCGGAGAAATCGTCAAAACCGTGAGCGCGTCCGATTTAATCCCGTTGATTGCCGATTTATACGGGTTGAGCGTCCATCAAACCCCCATTGGCTACAAATACATCGCCGATCGCATGCGGTCTGAACGGGTGTTAATCGGCGGGGAAGAATCCGGGGGCGTGGGCTACGGCACCCACATTCCAGAACGGGACGCACTCCTGTCAGCTCTGTATGTTTTGGAAGCCGTTGTCGAGTCCGGGCAAGATTTGAGCGTTCTGTATCGGCGCTTGCAGGAGCGGGTAGGCTTTCTCTCGGCCTACGATCGCCTAGATTTACCCCTGGCCAGCATGGCGGTGCGGGACAGGCTTCTGGAGCGGCTAGGAACAGATTTGCCCCAGGAAGTGGCGGGTCAAGCCGTGGTGGACTGTTTAAGCATTGACGGCCATAAATTCCGCCTAGGCGATGGTCGCTGGCTCTTGATTCGCTTCAGCGGCACCGAACCCGTACTGCGGCTCTACTGCGAAGCGCCCACCCTGGAGCTGGTGCACCAACCCTGAATTGGGCCAAGGATTGGGCGAGTCAGTGATGCCAACCCTAATTGTCGCCACCAGCAATCCCGGCAAACTCCGGGAAATGCAGGCCTATTTACAAGGATTGGACTGGGAATTGCAGCTCAAGCCCGACTGCCTGGAGATTGAGGAGACGGGGGACACATTTATGGCCAATGCCTGTCTCAAAGCCACTCAAGTTGCCCTGGCCCTCTCTCAGTGGGCGATCGCCGACGATTCGGGGCTGCGGGTAGCGGCCCTGGGGGGACGGCCCGGCATTTACTCCGCCCGCTACGGAAAAACGGACGAGGAGCGAATTACACGCTTATTGCAGGAATTGGCAGATAATCCCCAGCGTCAGGCGGAATTTGTCTGTGCCGTAGCCCTGGCCCGTCCCGACGGCACCATCGCCTTACAAGCGGAGGGCATCTGTCCCGGCGAAATTCTGCGAGAACCCAGGGGGCAAGGCGGCTTTGGCTACGACCCAATTTTTTCGTGGGCGATCGCGACCAGACCTTTGCGGAAATGCCGCCTGCAATTAAACACCAAGTTAGCCATCGTGGGCGAGCCTTTGCCCAACTCATTCCCCAACTCCAGGGACTCAACTCGATCTAGGGGATGCCAAGGCTGATTTTTCAGCCATATCCGGTTATTTTGGCAAAATCCCCGCATCCTTAAATATATCAGCCAGGGTAGCGCAGTAACCCACGGAACCAAAGGTTCTGGGATTGACCGGATGGAGGTAGGTAAAATGGCGATACTTAAGGCTAAAGCGGCTCCAATCGTCCATATAAATGCGAAAAATACGAATAAAAAAGTTAGTTAACCACGGCGATAGCTTGATTCTAAAATAGATACGTTTCTGTAAATATTCACAGGCATTTTCAATGGTTTCATTCACCGTCAGTCGAGGATTGCCCAAAACGAAGCGATGGGGAATGGGTTCGGCGATCGCCTTGGACATCATAGGCGGGTGCATCACTAAACGCCGCACAATTTGAGCAATATCGCGGGCGTGGATAAAATGAAAACTGCCATCGGCTTTAAACCAGCGAATTAGATCGATCCAGCGCACGATTTCCGGCAGCCCGGCTGATAGGTGAGAGTAGGGTTTATTCCCATCGCCCCCAAACACTAGGGTGGGAAAAAGTGCCGTGATCTTCGGCGCGATCGGGAGCTGAGTTAGTTTCTCAAAGGCTTCATACTTGCTGCGAATATAGTCCGTTCCCAGGTCTTTCGCTTCGGGTAGGAGTTGATTAGTTCGATCGAGAATACTCGCCGTCGAAAAATAAATAATCTGCTCGCACATATCTTCATTGAGAAGACGGATCAACTCAATAGTTTTGGTAACATTAATCGTGTAAGTTTCCTCCGCTCCACCCCAAGCTGCCGCGGCCAAAATTGCCACATGAATAGTTTTGAGAAAATTGCGGTAACGGTTAATATTGCGTAGGTCGCCCGGAATCAGATGCATGCTGGGGCTAGAAACTGAAGGACAGAGTTTTTCTGGGTTTCTCACCAGGAGAAATAGCTCATATTCTGGTTCTCTGGCCAGCGCTTCCACAAGATAGTGACCGATACAACCAGTGGCTCCTACGATTAAAACGCGCTTGTTCATGCTTGCGAGGAAGAGGAGGGCAAATCCTATTTAGCGTAACAAACAACGGCCAGCCCGCGTCAGTGGATTAAACTAACCCTGAGATGATTTCTGTCTGTGCGTATGAAATTTGCCGAAATTGTCGCCAAGCTTAGCCGTTCCAGCGAACCTCATAGTCTGGCTGCGCTCCCCCAACTCGATCCAGAAATCCGTGGCTTGGCTCCTGTGGATGAAGCGTCGCCGGGAACACTCAGCTACATTGAAGGGGCTAAATTTGCGGCGATGGTGGCAAAAACCCAGGCTAGTGCTTTGATTTTACCCCTAAATGCAATCCTACAATCCCAGACTTCAGAACGTCACATCGCCTGGTTAGGGACAAAGGAACCGAGGCTATTGTTTGCTCAGCGATCGCCTTATTTTATCAACCCTACCAGCCGGCTCCGGCCATTCATCCCACGGCGGTCATTGCGCCAACAGCCCAGATTGGCTCGGACGTTTACATCGGCCCCCATGCGGTCATTGGCGATCGCGTGGTGGTGGGCAAAGGATGCTGCATTCATCCCAATGTGGTCATTTATCCCGATGTCAAGCTAGGAGAAGAAACGCTGCTTCACGCCAACTGCACTATTCATGAACGGGCACAACTGGGCAAATATTGCGTTATTCATAGCGGAGCGGTGATTGGAGCCGAAGGATTTGGGTTTGTGCCAACGGCCGAGGGATGGTACAAAATGCAGCAATCGGGCTACGTGGTGTTAGAAGACGGGGTGGAAGTCGGTTGTAATAGCACCATCGATCGCCCAGCAGTGGGCATTACCCGCGTGGGTCGCAACACGAAGCTAGATAATTTGGTACATATCGCCCACAGTTGTCAGGTCGGCTCCAACTGCGTCATGGCGGCCCAGGTCGGGCTAGCAGGCGGGGTCAGGGTCGGCAATCAGGTCATGCTCGGCGGCCAGGTCGGAATCGCCAACAATGTCAAAGTTGCCGATCGCGCGATCGCAACGGCCAAAAGTGGCATTACTAGAGATGTGGCAGCGGGAGAAATGGTCTCTGGCAATCCGGCGGTCGCCAATAGGATTTATTTACGAGCCTCTGCGATTTACAAAAAATTGCCGGAAATGTATCAATCTTTTAAACTCTGGCAAAAAAGCTGGGCTAATTAATCCATAATTCTAAGCTTGTTTCTATTTGCCGATGCAGAAACGACTGAAAATGCGGTTTAGCACCGATTCGGTAATGTCTTCGCCGGTAATTTCTCCCAGAGCCGCGATCGCGCTACGCAGGTCAATTGTCCAAAAATCCAGGGGAAGCTGATTGTTAATAGTGTCCAGGACTTGTTCGAGGGCAGTTTGGGCACGGGTGAGGGCAGCGGCCTGTCGTTGATTAATGGCAATATCAAGGTTGGCAGCTACCACGTCTCCGGTCTGCACGGCGGCCAAAATGGCGGCTTCCAATTGGTCGATGCCTTGCTGTTGGAGGGCAGCGGTGTGAACAACCCGTTGAATTGCTTCGGGATAACTGACAGTCGCAGGATTAGCTAGATCAGTTTTATTAATCACCAAAATTAGGGGGCGATCGCCAATTTGTCCATAGATTTCGCCATCGGCTGCTGTCCAACCCGCTTGGGCATCAATGGTCAGCAACACTAAATCCGCCTGGGTTGCAGCCTGTCGCGATCGCTGAACGCCGATTTGCTCAATGGTATCTTCCGTGGCGCGGATGCCTGCCGTATCGAGCAGCTGCACAGGAATGCCCCCAACCACCAGGCTCGATTCCACAATATCCCGCGTCGTCCCCGGTAAATCGGTGACAATTGCCCGATCTTCCCGGCTCCAGGCATTTAATAAACTGGATTTGCCCACGTTAGGACGGCCCGCGATCGCAATTTTGATGCCTGAGCGCAAAAGCTGGCCCCGGTCTTTGGTAGCCAGCAGGGTTGAAAGCTGAGCCAGTAGGTCTTGGAGCTGGAGATAGAGAGATGTGGGGTTGAAGGGGGGTAAATCCTCCGCAAAATCAATGTGGGCTTCGATTTCTGCCAAAATATCCAAACAAGCTGACCGCAGTTGGCGAATGGGACTGGCTAACTTTCCCTGTAACCCAGCCAGGGCAACTTGGGCCGCTTCCGGGGACTGCGCTCCCACCAATTCAGCCACGCTTTCGGCTTGGGTGAGGTCGATGCGCCCATTTAAAAACGCCCGCAGCGTAAATTCTCCCGGTTGCGCCAGCCGCGCCCCACCAGCTAGACAGAGTTGCAAAACCTGCTGTACTACTATGATGCCGCCGTGACAGTGAAATTCCACCACATCCTCGCGGGTGTAGGAACGGGGCGATCGCATCAACAGCAGCAGCGCTTCATCGAGTAAGGCCTGGGATTGGGGCGAATAAATCTTGCCGTAGAGGAGGCGATGGCTTTCCCAAACCTGTTTTCCGGCGGGGCGGAACAGTTGGCGGGCAATGGTTTCCGCTTCTTGGCCCGAAAGCCGCACGATGCCAACGCTGCCTTGCTGGGGGACAACGGCAGTGGCGATCGCCACAATGGTTTCACCTTGAATCGAATTGGGGGGGAGTTTCATCGGTTTCAGCCGCTAGCAACGGAATTTGAGCCATCATGAAGATAAACCCTACACTAGGACTTCCTTCGTTAAAATATGAAGTAAGTTTAAGCAGTATGCCGATCGGATGAGTCCGCTAATGGGAAAGCGATTACTTCATTCAAAAACAGAGCAGTCTGGGCGGTCTGGACGATTTCCTCAACGCCAATCCTTACATATTCGAGTCTGGCGAGCCGTTCGCTATTGGTGGCTGCGCCTGTTGCGCTTGCAGGGAACTCCTGGAACCATTGCGCGGGGCTTTGCCGTGGGTGCGTTTGCGGGTTTTTTCCCTTTTTTCGGCTTACAAACCATTTTCGGGGTGACCCTGGCGATCCTGTTTCGGGGGAATAAATTGGCCGCCGCAGCCGGAACCTGGATTAGCAATCCTGTCACCGATGTTCCGATTTTTCTTTTCAATTTTAAAGTGGGTCAATGGCTGTTGGGCTGGGACATCATCACTGTTCAACAGCTTCAGTGGAGTTCCTGGAAAGCGATCGCCGAATCGGGCAAGATGGTGAGTGCGGCCCTGTTGTTTGGTTGTTTAGTGATGGGATCGATCGTGGCGATCGGAGTTTATTTCTTGAGTTTGTGGGCAATTCGGCGCTGGCAAAAGAGACAGTCTCGCCGCCGATTCTCCTAAAAACCTTGGTAAAAGGGCGAACGACGGGACTCGAACCCGCGAATGGTGGAACCACAATCCACTGCCTTAACCACTTGGCTACGCTCGCCATGCCCTTGACTAGTATATCACTCTAGCAAATTTGTGTAAGTAAATGCCACTGCACCTGACTCAATAGCCCAACCCCCCCGCTCAAGTTCAACCCCCAACCTGTCCCTGAAATTACAGTTATTTCAACAGACTGATTGCTCGTGACTTCTGAAAAGCTTAGACTGGCCGGGCCAATTACAGTAGGATGAAACCCCTATGCCCGGCCCGTCGGATCTTGGTGAACAAGCCCTCAGTAAAGCTGCCGAAATCGCCCTTAAGTCACAACTTGATGAATCCGAAGACTTATCTGTAGAACTCCACGCTAATCCGCTATCGCTCCTGCAAGGAGAAGTCGAATCTGTCGCCATTGACGGCAAAGGATTGGTCATGAATCAGGAGTTGCGGACTGAATCTTTGTCCCTAAAAACCAAGGCGATCGCCATCGATCCCTTAAAAGCTGCTTTTGGGAATATCGAATTCACCCATCCCACCGCTGCCACAGCCCAAATTGTCCTGAGCGCTGCCGATTTGGAACGCGCCTTTAATTCTGAATACATTCAAACTAAAACTACAAAAATCTACAAATTCAGGTTAACGGTGAGCCAACCCCCATCGAACTGAGCAACATTGGATTTCGCTTACCTGGGAACCAAAAAGTTGCACTGAGTAGCGACATTCACCTCAAAAATACGGGAGAAACTCGTCCTATTGCCTTTACCGCCATTCCTCGCCAAGACCCCAGCGGCGATCGCGTTATCCTGACTGACATTGAGTACCAGCAGGAGCAATCCCCAGAAATTAGTGCAGCCCTCCTTGAAAGTGCCCAGAAGCTGCTGGATTTGCGTAACTTTGAGCTAGAAGGCATGTCCCTGAAATTGCAGCAGCTAGACGTACAGCCAGAAAAAATTGTTCTATTAGCCCATGCAGACATAGTACAATTTCCCGGCGAGTAGCAAAAAAGGAGGCGAAGCAGTCAGGCCCGGGCCAGTTACTTCGTCTCCCTCAGCATTTGCAGTAAAATCGTCTTAAGACTGTTTGTTTTGACTAGCCGTTTGAATGTACAGAATCAGCAGGAAAACGGTTGGAACCAGCACAAAGAGAATGCTGGCAACAAATCCCAGATTGTTAACTTGCATCGTGCCGCTGCCTCACTAAGTAGCTCAACCTAGCCTTAGAATAGCATCATTGTGTCCTGCCACCGCAGCCAGCGACGGCAATTAGGGTTTGGTTTTGACGCTGACTGGGCCATTAACCAGGGTTTGGCAGGCTAAACGATAGCTATCGGGCTTTTTCTTGAGCTTGCGCTGCTCAAACTCCGTGCGCGGCGATAGATTTTCTCCACCCTCCACAATTTCGACAATGCAAGTTCCACATTGACCGTAACCACCGCAGTTACTCAGCTTACCCATGAGCTTGTAGATGTCAATGCCATTTTGCAGGGCTTTCTCGCGCAAATTGGCCCCGTCAGCGGCCACAACCAATTTATTTTCATTAACAAAGCTAATATCAGCCATTGGCTCTCCGTTTGCCTAGCATCCATCTTCATATTAAGAAATAATAAATAATTTACCAAGGGGCAACAGGTTTTTGCTCGCCTCCTCTCAAGTCATGTCAAGCCCCAATTTTGGCGATCGCCCCTACCCGTCGGAGGAGACCAAGATCACCCCGATCTGGCTTGACGAACTTTGAGCGGCCTCGCTAAATTAAACTCATAACGAGTACGACTTACAGCGGGAATAGTGGGAGAGACAGAACATGGTTAAAATTGTCGGAATTGCCGGAAGCCTGCGGGATAGTTCCTACAGCTATCAAGCATTAGAATTGGCAGCCCAGCGGGTTGAAGCCCTGGGAGCGGCGGTAGAAATTTTGGATTTGCGCGACCTCAAGCTGCCCTTTTGTGATGGGGGCGATGACTACCCTGGCTATCCCGATGTTGATAAGCTGCGGGAGGCTGTCAAGGGGGCAGATGGCTTGATTTTGGCGACGCCGGAATACCACGGTAGCGTCAGTGGTGTCATTAAAAATGCGCTAGATTTAATGAGTTTTGAGCATCTTTCGGGGAAAGTGGCGGGGGTTATCAGCGTCCTTGGCGGCCAGCCCAACAGCAATGCCCTCAATGACATGCGTTTGATTTTGCGCTGGGTTCACGCCTGGGTCATCCCGGAGCAAATCGCCGTGGGTCAAGCCTGGCAAGCCTTTAGCAATGACGGCAAAATTCAAGACCCCAAGCTGTCGGAGCGTTTCGATCGCTTTGCGGAGAGTTTGGTGGACAGTACCCGTAAGCTGCGCGGCCTTTCGGCATAATGGGGAAGACCCTGTTCACGATTCCTGCTGCTAACCCCTATGGAAGTACAATTTCGCGAGTTCGATCCCTTCGATCTCTGGATTTGGATTGAGTTTGAAACGGTTCCTTCACGGATGGAGCAGCAGTATGTGGAGGAGCTGTTTAACTCTTGGTTTTTTTTGGGTAAATTAGGCGGATTTAATGCGGAAAACCTGCAAGTTCAGGAAATGGGCGTCGATCTGAGCTACATGGACTATGACATGGACGCCACGGAAAGTGCGATGATGGCTCTCATGCACAACATGTCGGAGTTTGAGTATCAAGGAACCTGGGGACGCTGTTGGTTCGATCTGGGAACCAGTGATCCGCTGGCGCTAGATATGCTGATCAATGCCCTAAATCGGCTGAATCAGGAATATTTTCGGATTGAGCGTTTCTTCATCGGCGGTCAAAATGAAGACTGGCCCATTGATCCCGAACGGCGTTCTGTCTTTGCCTAAAACTAAGCGTTTAACTAGGTTATTCCCCTTTTTGGCTTTTACTTGACTTTTAGCAATGGCAGTAGCAAAAATCAAATTCGGGTGCTGGCTCTAGCCCTAATTCGCGATCGCGATCGCCTTCCTTCCCTTTCC
>JAAUTE010000301.1 GCA_012031815.1 Chloroflexaceae bacterium | reverse complement strand
GACCCTTGAGTACCATCGACATGGCAATCACCGGATTGCGTAAATCGTGGGAAACCGCATGGAGATAGACCCGCAGCGCATCTTCGGCCTTGCATCGCTCCTTAATTTCCTGCTGGAGTTGCTCGTTTTTCTCCTGCAATTCCTGCTGTTGGCGGCGGATAGTCAGTTGGTGCTCAATGCGGGCGATCGCTTCTTCTTCGTGAAAGGGTTTAGCGATGTAGTCTACGCCGCCCACCTGGAAGGCTTTAACTTTATCAAAGACATCATCAAGGGCACTGATGAAAATAACCGGAATTTCCTGGGTTTTAGGATGGGCTTTGAGCTGTTGACAGACCTCATAGCCATTGGCTCCCGGCATATTAATATCCAGCAAGATTAAATCCGGCGGCACTCGTTGCGCCGTTGCCAGCGCAATCTTGCCGTTGAGCGCTTTGCGTACTTTGTAACCCCGCTGGGCCAGCAGCGCTGAGAGAAGCCGCAAATTATCGGGCATATCATCAACGACCAGCAGGTTTCCAGGATCGGTCATAGGTCGGCGAGGGGGGAGCAGGGAGTAAAACGAGGCCGATACCGGACGGAACTGGCTCAACCCTGAGTTAAGGAAAGAATCTGGTCAAAGCGAAAATTGTTCGCCAGATCTCGTAGGTGGCTGGCCAGGGACGGTTCAGCGGGGGTAATTTCCTCGACTAACTCCAAAATCAGGTCATCGCTGCATTCCGCTGCGGCCTGCTGAAGTTGGTTGAACCAATGGGCGGGCATTCGGCTCAGGCAGGTACGAACATCACCGACAGCGGTTTCGGGCGCGGTTTGTCCAGTGTCTGCCACTGACTCGCGGGATTCATCATACAAGTAGATAACGCCTAGGTGTTCCGCAATTTTATCGAGTAACACCTCTTCGCGGAAGGGCTTGCGAATAAAGTCGTCACAGCCCGCTGAGAGGATGAGGGTGCGTTCTTCTTCAAAGGCACTGGCAGTGAGGGCAATAATCACCGTTGCCTGGCCTTTCATCGTCGCTTTGATCCGTTGGGTAGCCTCGTAGCCGTCCATCACAGGCATCCGCATGTCCATCCAAATCAGATGGGGCTGCCAGCTTTCCCAAACTTGGATGGCTTCTTCCCCATTGCTGGCCTCCTGCACTTCAAACCCCAGGCTCGTCAACAGCCGCACCAGCAATAGCCGACTTTCCAGGCGATCGTCTACGGCCAGAATCCGGTAGCGGGGCTGGCCAGGGGCTAAACTCAGGACTTTGCGAGGGATTTGGGCCGTTTTTACCTCGCTGGCCTGGGCCGGTTCCAGGGCAATGTCAAAGGCAAAAATGCTGCCCTGTCCAACGACGCTGCGCACGGAAATGTCGCCATCCATGAGTTGCACGAATTTGCGGCTGATGGGCAACCCTAGGCCCGTTCCCTGTTGCGATCGCCGTCCGGTTTCGGTCTGGCCGAAAGCTTCAAAGAGCTTGTCGATTTCTTCGCTGGCAATGCCGGGCCCCGTATCCTCAATTTCAAAGTAGAGGCGTAATGGTTCGCTCTCGCTGCGCACCCGCAGGGTCACGCCCCCGGTTTCGGTGAACTTGATAGCGTTGCCCAGGAGATTGATTAGAACTTGCCGCAGCTTGCCCTCATCGGTGCGAATGTATTGGGGAACGCCGGGGTCGCGCTCAAACAGCAGTTGTAAGTCCTTGGTTTCTGCCCGCAGGCGCAGCATGTCTTCCAGGCTATCTAGCAAGCGGTGCAGGTCAAAGCTGTTGGGGTTAAAGGTCGTCCGCCCGGCTTCGATTTTGGACATCTCCAGAATGTCGTTGATCAGGCTGAGGAGGTGTTCGCCGCTGCGGTTGATGATGTTGAGGTACTGCTGCTGGTCGCCGCTGAGACCCGCATCCCGGTTCATGACCTGGCTGAAGCCGAGGATGGCGTTCAGGGGGGTGCGCAGTTCGTGGCTCATGCTGGCTAAAAATTCGCTCTTGGCGCGGTTGGCAGCGTCGGCGATTTCCTTGGCCTGGCGCAGTCCGACTTCGGCCTGGTGGCGTCCCTGGGCGATCGCAATAAATTCTCCGACCATTTTCAGGAGCTTGATGGTTTCAGGCGACCATTGGCGAGGGACGCGGACGGTATCTAACCCCAGATAGCCGCAGGTTTTGCCCCCATTCATCATCGGCACGATCAGCATGGATTGCACGTCGGACTGTTGAAGATCGCTCTGTTCGGCAGCGGCCTCAAGGGGCAGGTCGCTGACCTGGTCTAGCACAATGCAATTACCCCGGCAGAGCTGGTGGTGAAAGTAGGGATAGCTATCGCTGGCAACGGCTTGATGCTTGTCCTGGCAGGGGGGAATGTCCTCGTGACACCATTCGTGGATGATGCTCCAGCGGGTGCAGTCGGGATCGAGGTAGTTCATGGTGTAGCCTGCGATCGCTTTCGGTGAAGGTGGCCAGTTCTTGGAGGACGGCAGCGATCGCGGTATCGAGATCTTGGTCGATGAGATGGCGGGAGACGCGGCTGAGGAGGTTGTCTTTTTCGGCCTGTTTTTTCAGGGAATCTTCGGCCAGGAGGCGATCCAGCTCGGCCCCGGCGCGGGCAGCAAAGATGCGGAGGATCAGATTTTTGCCGGAGTCCTTAATAATGGGTTGGCGATCCATGACGGAAAGATAGCCCACCAATTCATCGCGGCAGTTGCGCAGGGGGATGCCCAGGTAGCTTTGGACTGCCAGGGGGGAGAGTTGGGGGTCTTCGCGAAAGAGGGCTTCGGTACTTTCCCAGTAGTAGCAGCGGCCGGTTTCTGTGGGGGTGGTGACGCAGAGGTCGTACTCAAAATCTTCCCCCCAGCCCTCTCCCTGCCAGAAAGCTAAGGTGCGGGCGCGGGTGCAGGAGGCGTCGGTAAAGCGGGTCACCAGGGCGTAGCGGGCCCCCATGACTTCGGCTAGGTAGCGGGTGCAGGAGCGGAAAAAATCACTGCCTGTGGTGGCGGCGGTTCCTTCCACGACTAAGCGCCAGGCTTCCTCGCGCTGTTTGCGATCGGTGATGTCGGTGTTGGAGCCGACCATACGCACCGGGTTGCCGGCCTCATCCCAGAGGGCCTGGCCGCGGGACAATACCCATTTGTAGCTGCCGTCTTTGCAGCGCAGGCGATATTCGGCGATGTTGTAGGGGGTTTTGCGCTCCAGATGGTCTTGCAGACCGGCCAGTACCCAGTCGCGATCGTCGGGATGGATGCGAGCGACCCATTCCTGGTGGCAGTTCTTGAGTTCTTCATCGCTGAAACCGAGCATTTCTTTCCAGCGAGGGGAGAGAAAGGCTTCGTTGGTTTTGATGTTCCAGTCCCAAATGCCGTCGTTGTTGCCCCGCAAGACCAATTGCCAGCGTTCTTCACTTTCTCGCAATTCTTTCTCTACCGTTTCCAGGGCTTGACAGGCGGCTTTGCTTTCACGGATTTGGATGTCGAGTTGCTGATTTTTGGACTCCAGCTCTTGGATGCGTTGGAGCAGCGCCTCAAGGGTTGGCTGATGGCAAGGGGCGTTTCTGATGGACGAGTTTAGCTGAATCATGGTTTGATTTCCGTCCCGACGGCTGTTTTGGGTCACCTGTTTTGCGATGAGGTTTCTTTTATTTTGCGACAGTTTTCTGGGACTGCCTATAGCCTGGGAGGATGGTGCTGGGAGTCGCCCCGGCGATCGCGGAGGCATTTCCGAAATTGCGATCGCCCAGTGTGGAATACAAGCCGGTCACCGATTATGCCGCTGCGGTTACCGCCTTTAAGGTTGGGGAGCTGGAGTTGGTGTGGTTTGGAAGCTTAACTGGCGTTCAGGCTCCCTTGCAGGTTCCAGGGGCAGAAGAGGCGATCGCGACCTCCTCCTGGAACAGAATAGAACCAGCCCGTACTAATTTCCCCCGGAGCATTCCTATCGCCTACCTCAAAATTAGCCGCCTCATGGACAGGACGATACCAGGGCAGCACCTTTTCTCCAGGGAAATCTTGTCTGCGATCGCTCTGGCACGGATATTAATCGCCAAATCGGCTAATCAATTCTTCAGAGGATAAACTCAACAACAAGGGAAATTGTTGAATGTACTCTTGTGAGCTTAGGCTTAAGAAATGGGCAATGACTCTCTCAAATTGGGGGGTAAGAATGTCAAAGCGCGCTCTGAGTAGAGTTTCTACATTTGTTTTTCTTTCTTGTTCTAAGCCTTGCCGGAGACCTTGCTGGAGACCTTGCTGTAAGCCTCGCTGTTCGGTTTCTCTCTCCCACTCTAAATAGGCTTGGGATAATGCCATGATTAATTGCTCCTCTCGGTGTCAATCAGCTCACTACTTTC
>JAAUTE010000045.1 GCA_012031815.1 Chloroflexaceae bacterium | reverse complement strand
CCCAGGAATATTTCAGTTCTGCCCAGGAATAACCCAGTCCCACCAAGGCATATCTCAGTCCCGCCAAGGAAAGTCATCAGGTTTCCAAGGAATGCGATCGCCCGCCAAGAACCAGCAGTTGGCCAAGGAATGCGATCGGGTTTCCAAAGAGAGTTGCCAGGTTGCCAAGGAAAGCGTAGGCGAAGCCGCTCCATCGGAGCATCGCCCGGCCAAGGAGAGTCATCAGGTTTCCAAGGAGATTTACTCTGATTTATGATCGCAGTTTTAGGCAATGGTTTTGGGTGGCGATCGCACCGAGGCAGTTCCGATTGGGTGCGCCAGATAAGACCCACAATGTGCTAAATAGAAAGGCAAATGTAGCCTAAATTTTCATAATTCCAGCCGAAGAGATAGTTAAAACCCTCTTGTAGTAAAAGCTCTAGCGATTTAGGTGTGAGTTTGTATATCGGCATTTTGCACGTTCTTGACAAGAAAATATTCGGCTGATAATCTTTGAATGGCTTAATCAAGCAGAATATTAGTTACTCCAAAATAATTTTGCGGGAAAACATTTAGTCTGCTGATTGAGACTTAAATATAGTTCGGCAACAAACAACGAAAGGAGAAATTATGTACTGTACAAACTGTGGAAATGAAATAGCGGAGAAGGCTATTGCCTGAACTAACTGCGGCATGCGGCCACGTGCCGAGAAGAAGTTTTGTTACAACTGCGGTGTCGAAGTGAACCGACAGCAGGTGGTGTGTGTCAAGTGCGGTGTCGTCCTCAAGGGCGGTTTGTCCGGCACCGGCGGCAAGAACAAAACTACAGCAGGCATCTTCGCTATACTGTTCGGGGTCTTTGGGGTGCATAAGTTTTACCACGGTAGCTGGGGGTATGGCATTCTTTATATCCTGTTTTTCTGGACTTACATTCCGGCAATTCTCGGAATCATAGAGGGTATCATCTACCTCACGATGGATGAAGCGAAGTATGACGACAAATATAACAGCACCGAGAAAGCTCCGTTCAATGGTAAAGGCGCTGCAGGAGAAAAAGTTTACAATTTGACCTATGCCCAAACGATACACCAGTCGAGAGTTGATAAAGCTCGCTGAAGAATATGGCTGGAAACTGGTCAGTGTTAAAGGAGACCATCACAATTTTAAGCATCCGGAAAGCCGTTTTGTGGTTACCATTGTGCATCCCCAGAAAGACGTTCCTGTCGGACGGGCAGTTAACACCGTGAAAAAAATTAAACTAGAGGTTAAGTGATGCGCTATCTCATCATGCTGGAACAAACCGAAGCTGGATTTGCTGTACAAGTACCCGATTTAGCGATCATGACCTACGGAGACACGATTGATACGGCAAAACAAGCGGCCTGTAAAGCCATTCAAATTAATTTAGAAACCTATCGAGAAGTCGGGCAAATGGTGCCTGAGAGTCAATCAACTGAATACCATTGAAGAATCCCGAACTTCGGGAGTTGGTGTTCGCCTATGTTGAAGTCCAAGCTCCCGAATCACGGATAGCGGCGTAGAGGAATAAGGAATTAGATGACGGGTTTCTTGGAACTGCGTTAGGCCTCTCGCTTCCTCAAAGATCTCGTTGCTGAGTTCAAAGCCCCGATCGTCTCGGCTCAAAGTATCGGTTCTTGGAGGTGAGCGGTTATTGGGAAGGTGATCGATCCTAACTGGGGCTTGCACCGGACGCTCTGGCAACAGGATCGGTGGTGGAATTTTAGATTTCGACGCGCCGGTAAAGCTAATCGTTAGAGCATTCCTCCTCGGTCTGGGTTTAGTCGGTTTGATTCAGGGCTAGAGATCTCCAGGAATTTGTCCCGTTGTAGTCACATTTACTACTATACTAGAGATTTAACAGGCCAGTGCAGCGGACGGACTCGCGATCGCAGAGGTATTTTCTAAATGGTGATCGCCCGGCCAAGGAAAGTCATCAGGTTTCCAAGGAATGCGTAGGCGAAGCCGCTCCATCGGAGCATCACACGGCCAAGGAAATCCAGCAGGTGGCCAAGGAAACTCAGCCGGTTTCCAAGGAGAGTTACATTTGCTTCATTGGTACTCATAAACAATACGACCAGAGTGAAGTCCAAACTGCATCAGCAATTGTCATTGTGCCGGGATGGGGATCGGGGGAAATTGCGATCGCCGAACTATTGCCCTAGTTTTTAGAGAATTTTCCAGGCTTGAAGTTGTTCTCTCACCTGGGCGATGGAGTGGGCCAGGCTACAGTTTAAGGCAAACTGACCGGGTTGAATCTGCTGGCAGAGGAAACCCACTTCTGTCACCAACCCAACCACTTGATTGTCCCAATTCAGTACCGGACTGCCGGAATTACCGGAGGCAAGCATGGCTGAGAGTTCCAGTTTTTGTAGAATTTGCTGGCGGATTTCCCCTTCGCTGACCTGCCAGCCGTCGGTTCCTTGGGGATGGCCGATGACGCGGATGGGTTGGTAAGGACTGCTGCTATTGGCTAGGGGCAGCGCTTGAATATCCGGGGGAAGATTTTCGACAAGTAATACTGCTAGATCTAAGCTGTCCTGTTTTGAGGTTTTGTGGAGAATTTGGGCGGGCGATCGCCAGCGAAATTGACCCTGGGGCGGCGCGCTAAAAAATTCAACCTCTAGCGTAAGGTCTTGGAGGGCGACGGCTTTATCGACGACGTGGCGGTTGGTAACGACCCAGGCTTGGGTCTGGTTGCGTTTGACGATCCAGCCCGTTCCGGTACTCCAACTGGCCGAGCTTTGGACGATGACTCTAACGATGGAGCGTTTGGGGCGGAGGAGGGGATCGATGGCCGCACTGGGCAAGCGTTCGGGCAGGGAGAAGACCGCCGGATTTTGTTGGCGAGCGAGTAATCGAGGAATTTCTTGGAGATAAAATCTGGCTCCGGCTAAATGAGTATTTCTTGCCAGGGCCTGTTCGCAGCGCTGGACAGCTTCTTGAAAGCGACGTTTTTCGTGGAGGGCAAAACAAAGATCTTGGTAAACGAGGCCTTTCGTTCCATCCAGGCTCAGCGATCGCTCTAGGGCAGCGATGGCCTTGTTGAAGCGGCGATGTTGTTTGAAGGCTTGGCCGAGGTGATGCTGGAAGTCGGCGCGATTGGGGTTGAGGGCAATGGCCTGCTCAAAGGTGGCAATGGCTTTTTTGTAGTTTTCCAGACCATAGAAAGCGTTGCCGAGTTGGTAATGGGCTTCGGCGTGGTTGGGGTCGCGGGCGATGGCTTGTTGCAGTGGCTCAATGGCTTGCTCAAAGTCATCTTTGGCCAGGAACAGTTTTCCTAAATGCAGGTAAATAGCTGGGCGATCGCCGTTGAGTTGCAGGGCCAGTTGAAAAGCTTGCAGGGCTTGCTCAAATTGGCCTTCGGCTTCTAGTTGCTGGCCGAGTTGTTCGAGGGTGAAGGTCAGATCGGGATCAAGGTTGCGATCGCCTTGGTTTTCTAAGGCTTGTTGATAGGCTTGGAGGGCAGCTTGCCATTGTTGCTGCAAAAAGAGGACTCGTCCCAGTTGAAGCTGAGCGGGCTGGGATTCTGGCGCATACAGCAAAGCTTGTCCATAGGCATCCCCGGCTTCCTGGTATTTTTCCTGCTCCAGCAGGCGATCGCCCCAGGTTAAATAGAGCATGGCCAAGAGCGGACTGCCCCAAATCGTCAATCCCACCACCGCAAGCAAGATAGCTCCGACAATTGCTCCAGCGATCGACCATTGTGGCAGGCGGACTTTCATTGGCGGGCATTCTCAAAGAAATCACTTAGATTCTATCGCTCCCCTGGGGTAGCTAAGTGTTTAGGGATTCCCACTCAAGCCGAACTGCCCCTCAAGGTTCAAACGGGTCAAGATCGATAGATGCGATCGTCCACTGGAGGAAAACTTTCGAGGAAGCTATCCATTAACATTTTATAAATCCGAGGAAAACATTGATGACCACTACTATAACCATTCAACTACCCGACGAGTTAGCTAACCAACTCAATGACGAAGCCTCTAATCAGAACCTATCTATAGAAAGCGTTATTCTTCAAAAGCTTGCTCAAAATACTTTAGAAACTTCTCCCCTTGAATCTGCTACCCAGAAGGATTACCTGGCGCGATCGCAGAAACGTTGACTGAATGGAACTCAGAAGCGGACGATCTCGCCTATCAAAATTTGTGAGTAATAACTACGAACAGTTTGAATTAGTAGTTGTGCCGTTTCCATTTACCGATAGGAGAGCAACTAAACGCAGACCAGCATTGATTCTGTCAGATCGGCTGGCGTTCAATCTTCCAATTGGTCATAGCGTTATGGCAATGATTACAACTGCGACCCATACTGCTTGGCCCTTGGACGTACCGATTCGAGATTTGCGATCCGCTGGGTTGCAAGTGCCATCAATTGTTCGGATGAAGTTGTTTACCCTAGATCAGGCGCTAATTCTCAAAAGGATTGGTAAGCTTGCTGACCAAGATAGTGCAGCATTTCAAAATGCTCTGCGACAGTTATTCAAACTCTAAAGAATTATCAAGAATGACCAACTCACCTAAAAACCAACCCACTTTCCACATCAACCAAGTCGGAAACCTTAACACAATCGTTACCGCCAGCCTCTCTAACGGCTCAAATTGTAAACATATCCATCGGTACAGTTGGCAATGTCAACACCGGATCTGTCAAGATTAATGGCAACCAAATCGGCACTCAACAAAACATAGGAGAAAAACTATGACCACAGATCCCGTTGAACCTACAACCTGTTCCGACAACGAAGACGATCCTCTCCTTCGACTAGCCGGATGTATCACATCAGATGTCACCGTCATCAACGGCTTTACACAAACCTTGAGACCTTACCAAATTATGAAAGCAATTGAAACCACCGCCATCATTAATGAACAAGGGCAACTTTCCCTCGATCGCCCGTTGGAGATTCGAGAACCTTGCCGAGTTCGGGTTATTGTCCTGATTCCCGAAGAGAGCGAGATTGACCCCGACGATACACCAACCGAAGAGGTGCTTGAGGGACTCAAACAAGGATTGCAGGAAGCTCTCAGCGGACAGACCTTACCTCTCTCGCAACTGTGGGATGGAATTGATGCCGAATAATCTACCGCCAATTCAGATCGAACTTTCACCGCGATTTAAACGAGATCTCCGCATTCTTGCCAAACGCTACCGCCACATCCGCGCTGACCTTGAATCTCTTATCGCTCAATTTCAAGCGGGCCAACTTCCCGCGATCGCGTTTCTGGGACAGGCTATACTCTCTATAAAGTTCGGCTTAAAAACAGCGATATTCCCAAAGGTAAAAGCGCAGGTTATCGAGTAGTTTATTATCTTAAGACTAGCGACTTGATTATTCTCGTGACCAAGTTAAATTCCATTCCTGAAGACAGAGAAAGACTTTCAGATACCCTAACCCTTGAGGAAAACTGCCATGAAAATAACCCTTGACATCCCCGATACTCTCAAACAAGAGCTTACTCTTCAAGCCGACCAACTTAACCTTTCCCTCGAAACTTTTATCCTTCAAAAGCTGGAAACCCTTGTTCACCAACCAGAACCGCCTGACGAATATGACCCGATTACTCCCCTAATCGGTACTCTAGACATAGGGACAACCGACCTCGGTGAAAATCACGACTACTATATTGGTCAAGCCCTACTCAGAGAACTTCGCTCTAATGAATAGTCTGTTGGTTGACACATCTGGCTGGGCGAATTTGTACATACCCACCGAGAAATTTCATTCCTTAGCCACTGCCATTTATCAGCAAGCTAGACAACAACGACGGACTCTGATCACGACCAACTATATTCTCGCCGAACTCGTCGCCTTGCTTGACAGTCCCCTCCGCACCTCGCGATCGCGCCTATTCGTTGTTCTTGATTCCATTAAAACTGCTTCCTTTGTTCAAGTCGTTCATATCACCCTGAATCGATGCCGCAGCCTGGAATCTCTGCAAATCTAGACCCGATAAAACTTTCTCTCTAGTAGATTGCACTTCTTTCATTATCATGCACCAATTCAGTTTCCAACAAGCTCTCACAAGCGATCGCCACTTTGAACAAGCAGGATTTACGCGCCTGCTCAAACCAGAAACCCAACTTATTTAGTGTCAAAAAAATTGAAATGGGTAAATACTTCTCGGAAAATAATGTGTGGGGCAAAGGCGCGATCGCCTACGTTGAATCCCTGGGTGCTGATCCTGAGTATCCGCGATCGCCCCATGAGCGGTCTTAATTGAGATGGTTGTAGATCTCGGTTAGCTCGTCGCTGGAAGTCCGGTTTACTAGATAAATGCCAAAGGGTTTTTCGCTGAGAAAACGAGCGTAACCAGACTTGAGAAAAGGGCGATATTCCTCTCGACCTGCCACGAAAACTTCAAAAAAAGCAAGCCCTAAAGAATTACCATAGTTATCAATTAATCCCTGTTCGGGAAGGAGTAAATCGGGCAGGGTTTCCAGTAAGGCCGTTGCCCTGGCATCCAAGGTTGCTGTGTTGATGTGGGCCTGTCCTTCTACTAAAGCTAAATATTTTTCAGGGGTTTTTAGCCACACAAAAGCGCGCAATTGCTCAAAAATAACAGGCGTAGCCGGGTCTTGAGTTCCCGCCGCTAACACCACAGGTATTTGTATCTTCGCTAAGCCCCGCGGCCCAAAAATACTGCCATTGACGGGATTGGTTGCAACGACGACTTTAACCCGCTCATCTCGAAACTGATAGTCCTGGCGGGGCAGGGCCAGCGCTCGACATTGAAGTAATAACGATAGATTCAGTTCCCGTGGAACGCGATCGCAATCGGCTTGAAGATGCTCCCAGTCAATGGTGGCTCCGGCAACGGCTAAAACGGCGTAACCCCCAAAGGAATGGCCGATAACCCCAACGGAATCTAACTTTAAACGATTGGCAAACTCGTCGCGATTGCGCCGCTCCAGTTCATCAATAACAAAGGTAATATCCAGGGGGCGATCGATAAACTCTTTAACGTCAAACACATCCCTGGCTAAACTGTTGAGAAAAGCTTGTAGCCGCAGAGAATCACTGGCAGGATGCTGCGGCACCGCCACCAAAAAGCCGTGGGAAGATAAATGACGGGCAAGGTTTTGAAAATGCTGGGGATTGGACGCCAAGCCGTGGGACATAACTACCACCGGAGTTCCATCTTGCCGCCAGGTTTGAGGGTAGTATAAATCGACCGACAGTTGGCGATCGCGCTGGGGATCGGTGAGGTTAAGGGTGCGTTTCTGGGTTATGTAGCGACCTGGTAATCGTAAATCCGCCAATTGAGCAAAATCGACGGGGGCTTCTGTGGTAATTTCTTGGGCGGACAGGCGCTGAATTTCCACTGTCATGGCGTTGGTCGTGTCGATGGCTTGGGTTACTAACGCCGCTGCCGTTTTGATGCCACTGGTATTTAAACGAATATTAGTTGGGAATCTTTGCAGGACGCTTAACAGCGAAACTCCCCCCGGTTCTGAGGCGGCTTTGACCAGGGCCGATCGCAGACCGAGCTTACCGTTACGACGATTCTCAAAGGTAATTAATCGGCCGGTTCCGGTTAGGAGGTCTTCTCCCATTGGGGTATTTAAAAACCGCGAAATCTGCACTGGATTTAGTACGTGTTTTTCCTGAAGCACTCGGCGAAATTGCTCCCGTTGTTCCGGAGTAACCCGTCGTAAATAAAAATTTAGCTGACGGCTAATTTCCCCGGTTTTAGCAAAGGTTTCTAGGTCACTAACGCTAATCGAAAAATCTAGAAATCTATAGTTAAAAAAGATGCGCTCGGCGGCGCTAACAGGCGCTGGACTAAAAACAATGGGCAAAAATAGAAAGTAATGATAAGGCTAAACCCTTCAAAAAAGATGGCTGCGGTTGGCGTCGTTGAGCAACTTTTTGCGGGGGAACTTTGACGGGCATTCCTTGAATAACCATTGAGCTAGCCCTAAAAATTTTTGGTTATGACTAGATTAGCGGCGATCGCAAACTCCCGTCAATAGTGCTCTTAGAATCGATAATCAAGTGCGTTGATACTCACCCTAACAGTGACAGAAGAGCGTTATCCCCAGAACAGATTGCGGAAGCCACCGAACTGCCGGTAGAACAAGTCAGAGACCCACAGCAATAGGCGATCGCCAAGATTTTGACGCTGATGGCCAAAATTCAATGGGTTAGCCAGGCGACTTTCCAGGTAGTGGGGGAAGATCCCAGCAGTTAATATAGTGGCTGAAACCAGAAATGACGCTCAAAAGCGCTGGGGGAAAGTAATCATGACCCATTCACGTCGAGATTTTCTCTTGTTTCTCGGAGCGAGTGCCCTCTCTACAGGCATCGGTTTGGCCAGCAACCGCAAATCAACCTCCCTGGCTGAACCCATTTCCAGCCCCGACCCAACATCCTCAACCGCTCAAGCCCCGCCAATTACCCTTCGAGCCAGTCAAAGTCCCCTCCCCCTCAACAAACAACTCAGCGACACCGAACAAATGGCCGCCCATCGCACCTATGAAGTCCTCGACGATCTGGTGCTACCCCCCGGCTATACCTACGATGTTATCGGGGCCTGGGGCGATCGCGTCGGCGATTCCCGCTTCGGCTATAACAACGACTACATTGCCATCGTGGAAACTAGCCCCACAGAAGCCTTACTGGCCATCAACTTTGAATACATCAGCCCCAAAATCTGGCTCGATACCTACCAGGCCGTTCTGAAACAATCTCTTCCCATTAAAGAAGCCCTCACGGCTCTCGGCGGCGGCGCGGCCCTCAATGTGGCTGCCCTGGCTGATAGCGACCCCCTCAAAGCCCAACTCCAAGCGATCGCCAAAGAAGGCTTAATCGACATGGGCATCGGCATTATCTCCGTGCGCCGCCGAGAAGATGGAGCCTGGGAGCGCACCTATTCCCCCCAAGACCGCCGCATCACCGGCATTTCCGGCCTGGAAGACGGCCGCTACCTCAAGGCCACTGGCCCCGCCGTTGCCGTCTTTAGCAAAGCCAACAAACTCGGTTACGACGATGGCCTGGGCGAAAAAATTATCGGCACCTTGCAAAACTGTGCGGGCGGCATGACCCCCTGGGGAACTACCTTTAGCGCCGAGGAAAACTTCCAAACCCAGGTCAGCGAACCCGTCCTGGCCGATGGCTCTGCCGCTAGCCCCGAATACAATTTGCTCTACCTCTCCCGCACCAACTTAGACGGTTTGGGCAATGCCTTTGGCCTGGCCGGCAACAAATACGGTTGGATGGTGGAAGTCGATCCCAGCGATCCCAACGACTACGGTACTAAACACACCTGGCTCGGTCGCTTTCGCCATGAAGCCGTTGCCCTTCAGGTCACGGCGGGCAAACCCTTGGCTGTCTACTCTGGCTGCGATCGCCGGGGCGGCCACCTCTACAAATTCGTTTCCCAGGATAGCGTCAGCGATCCCAAGGATAAGGCCAATTCCCGCCTCTTTGAGAACGGCACCCTCTACGGAGCCAGGTTTAACCCCAATGGCACGGGTCGCTGGATTCCCCTCACCCCCGAAACTGCGATCGATCCCGTCCTGCCCAGCCAAATCGTCCCCGACGACCGCGAAGGCGTGCAGCTCGTCCTCTTGCCCAATCCCGATCGCCGCCAGCCCGAACCCGTGGGCGTCACCAGTGATGACGGCATTAGAACCTACAAAAGCAAATTTAGAACCCTGGGCGACCTCTACAGCGGCAATTCCACGGAAAAACAGGGAGCCATTCTCATTGATGCCCACTACGCTGCCACTGCGGCCGGGGTGACCTGTACCGCCCGACCAGAAGACACGGAAATCGGCCCTGACGGCCAGCTCTACATTGCCTTTACCTCCGGTTCCTCCGATAGGGAAGGCGGCCCCGATCGCGCGGTTTTTGCCGGGCCCAAGGGGGAAGTTCCCTACGAATACGGTTGGATTGTGCGTCTGGAGGAAGCAGATAGCGAACCGGGAGCCTTGAGCTTCCGCTGGGAAAAATTTGCCCTCGGTGGCGAACCGGCCCAGGGCGGTGCGGGCTTCTCCAATCCCGATAATGTCTCCTTCGATCCCCAGGGCAATCTCTGGATGGTCACCGATATTTCCACGGGCAGCCACAATGCTCCGGTGGAGCGCCGCTTTGAAAACATGCCCCAACGGCAACTCCTGGGAGTTTTCGGCAACAATACCACCTGGATGCTGCCCACCTCCGGCCCCAACCTTGGCGAGGCCTATCCTTTTGCGATCGCCCCGATGGAAACGGAAACCTGTGGCCTCTGCTTCGCCCCCAACGGTAAAACCCTATTTCTGGCCATTCAGCATCCGGGAGAACTCAACGGGCAGCGGCAGGGCGGAGCCGCAGAAAAACGCAACATTGTCCTCAAAACTACCAGCGGTCAGGAATTTCTCCAAGAACGCCAAGTCCCCCTCGGCTCCAACTGGCCCGGCAAAACCCCCAATGATCCGCCCCGTCCCGCTGTCGTAGCCGTGCGCCGCCTAGATGGCAGCGAGATCGCTTAATCTCAATTTCTGTTGGCACTTTAGGAGGGAGAGGGACTGATTTGTCCCTTTTTTTTGCAGAAATTAACTAGATTGTTGGCGCAGCCGAGAAAACACGGCTTCATAGTAAACGAGATCGCCGGGCCAGTGGGGCAGCGCAATGATCGGCGTAACAAATAACTCGATCGCGCCCAATTCGGCATGCTTCAATAGATAATTTCCTTGAGGCAAGACTGACGCAGGCGTCCCCCTAAAAAACAGAGAAAACTGTTCCAGTCTCGGATCGCAGTGATTGACGGCAACCTCATTTAAGGTTAAGACTTGAGGGTTTTCCCCACTGTTGGCGACAAATTCGCTGTTTACATGAGGCATAAAGGTTTCGGCAGTGAGATCTGGGGTCATAAAGTCGCGGTGGATCTTGAGAAGGATGTTTGCTCCCATTGATTGCATACACCCAGCCACGGCTCACAGTCAACAGAATTTTACGAAAAAGTAGCAATCGATTTGGCGATCGCCATTAAGCTCTATGATTTGCACTAACCCTAAATTATCCTGACTCAGGGAGGATGGCATCATGCCCCAAGAGCCTTTTATTGGAGAAATTTACCTGGTTCCCTACAACTTTGCTCCCCGGGGCTATGCCTTTTGCCAGGGACAGCTTCTATCCATCGCCCAAAACTCTGCTTTATTTGCTTTGATCGGTACGACCTTCGGCGGCAACGGACAAACCACCTTTGCGCTGCCGGACTTACGGGGCCGCGTGCCCCTCGGAGTCGGCCAAGGCTCTGGACTGTCGTTACGAAATCTGGGTGAATTAGCTGGCTCGGAAACCAATACCTTGGCGACCAATCAGCTCCCCTCTCACACCCACGCCTTAGCCGGTTCCCTCAACGCCACGACTCAGGTTAGCGCCACCCTGCGCGGCTCCAATGCCCTGGCTGACCAAAATTCACCTCAGGGTCACGCCTTGGCGGAAACCAATGCTCGTGCGGGTCAACCCCCTATCTACACCACTCAATCACCCATTGTAGACATGCAGGCAGGTAGCATTAATACAACAGCTACAACAACCATAACCAATGGGTTGTCGATATCGGCCACCGGCAGCAATATCCCAGTCAACAATATGCAGCCTTACTTGGGGCTGAATTACATTATTGCCCTTGTCGGTATTTTTCCCAGCCGAGACTAGTGATTGAAGTAGTTTATGTAGTTTATGCAGAGCCACTCAACGATTGGCTACCACCAACTTACTTGCAACCCCAACTGCGATCGAGAACAGAGGTTTTTGATGGCAGTTTTTTCGTGTCTGCTGGAACCAGCCTAGTTCACAGCTTAGTTCAAAATGAGAATTGCTGAGATCGATGGTCGGCCCTTGACGAAATAATCTTTCCTAGGCTAGATGTAGGATTGCGATTGGCAAAACTTGGAAATTTTGATTTTTTAGCTGAAGTAGTAGCTTGTCTCCGGCGGTTTACTCGGTTCGCGCTTCTTTCCTCCCTCCAAACCTTGCTTTCCACTCCTCCTACCCCTGGAAATTTGCATTATTGACATGAATTTATTCTTTTCTTCCTCTTTAACCCAGGAGTTATCTCCACAAGTCCAGGAAATTGTCTTTGTTGATGCTTCGGTTGACCAGGCTCACCTCCTCCTTGCCGGACTCAAACCATCGGCGATCGCCATTCATCTAAATGCCCAAGGCGATGGAATTGTCGAAATTGCCCAACATCTCAGCCAATTTCCGGCAGTTAGTGCTATTCACTTGCTTGCCCACGGCGCACCGGGGGAGATATTTTTAGGGTCAACCCGCGTCAATCTGTCTGTTTTGAGTGTGTATCGGGATTGGCTCGCTCAAATCGGAGCCGGCCTCGTCGGAGCCAGGGAAATTTTGTTGTACGGGTGCGAATGCGGAGCCGGGGCCGTCGGTGAAAGCTTCGTTGCCACCTTAGCGCAGGTAACGGGAGCCAAGATCGCCGCCTCAGCCAGTCTGACGGGGAATGCCGCTCTCGGTGGCAGGTGGAATTTAGTCATGCGAACCGCAGCGTTGCAAACAGCCCTGGCCTTTTCCCCGGAAGTGCGGGCTGCTTATCCAGGGGTTTTGGGAAATTTTGTGGTAACGAATGCTGCCAATAGCGGTTCTGGCAGTTTGCGGGATGCCATTACCCAAGCCAATGCTAATTCTGACACCAGTATTATTACCTTTAACTTACCCAGCGACAGTAGGATTCTCCTGCAAAGCAACCTGCCCGACATTACTACCAACCTCACTATCAACGGCGATTTTGGTAACGATGGCATTGCCGATATCATCATTAGCGGCGAAGGCAACTCATCGCCCTTTTTTATTAGAAGTGGTGCCACGGTAGTGATTGAGGGGATCAACATCGAATCTGCCTCAGAAACCGCCGGAGGAGCTATTTTTGGACAAAGTAGTGCTAATATTACCTTCCGGGATGGCGAAATTCGCAACAGCCAAGCCACGGGGGGAAGCGGTACTTTCGGCGGCGGGGCGATCGCTATCGTTAACGCGGGGACGCAGTTGACGCTGGAAAACGCGAGATTAATCAATAACACTTCCTCGCAGCCAGGTGGTGGGATTTCGGCCCAAGCTGGCACGACCCTAACCCTGAGAAACTCAACGATTTTAGGTAACACGAGTAATCAGCAAGGCGGTGGTCTTTACCTTAATGATGCAACTGCCACGATTATTAACACCACGATTGCGGGTAATACCATAGGCACTGGTGTAGGAGCTGGCATTAATCTCACTAACGGTACTGCCTCCTCCGCCATTGGCAATATTTCCCTACAAAATTCCTTGGTTGTTGACAATTTCGCTGGAAATGCAGAGGATAATTTTCAACTTGTTGGCTCTCCTGCCTCGACGAACAACGCTCAATTCAGTATTACAGATTCCACTAATAACGTTCAATTTGTCGATTTAGCGAGTGGCGATGTGCGTTTGGTATTGGTCGCAAATGTTGGTGATGACGGCATTGATGATGGCAATAACACCTTGGTTCCGACGGGCTTGACGGCTGATATTCTAGGTAATCCCCGCATTATCGACAATAACAGCGACGGTACGGCAACAGTGAACTTGGGGGCCGTGGAAACGATCGCCCTCGCCAATCAACCGCCCACCATCAGCGCGATCGCCGATCTCACCTTAAACGCAGGAGCTAGTAGCGGCTCCATTCCTTTTACGATTAGCGATCTAGAAACTGCTGCTGGCAGCTTATTGGTCAGCACGGCTTCAAGCAATACTAGCTTGATTCCCGCCGGTAGCATTTCTGTGGGCGGCAGTGGCTCCAACCGCACAATTTCCCTAACCCCTCAAGCCGGACAATCAGGCACGGCAACCATTACAGTCGCAGTTGACGACGGTACAACGACGACAGAGGAAGCCTTCACCGTCAACGTTGTCGACACCCAGCCGAGCAATCTAGTTGTCGTTAATACGCTGGCTGGTGGAACCGACACCGATCCCGCCACAACGACTCTCCGGGAGGCTCTACAGCAAGTTACTTCCGGCGGTACTATTACCTTCGCCAATAACTTACTTGGCGGCACCATTAGTCTGAGCGGCGGTCAACTGCTCATCAATCGCTCAGTGGCGATCGATGGCGACTTAAATAACGACGGAATGCCCGATATTACCGTTCGAGCCGCAGCCAATAGCCGAGTTATCGAAGTTAACGACAACAGCGACAGCGAGATTACGGTCAACCTTGAGGGACTCACCATTACTGGGGGGTCGGTTGTTGGCGACGGCGGCGGCATTCTCAGTTTAGAGAACTTGAATATTACCAACAGCACCATTACTGACAATACGGTCATTTCTAGCGGTAATGGCGGCGGCATTTTCCATATTGGAACCAACGGCGGTACCTTAAGCCTAGATAACAGCACTGTCTCTAACAACCGCACCCTCAACAACAACAACGGGTCTGGCAACGGAGCTGGTTTAGGACTAACCCAAACAACGGCTCTGCGGATAACGAACAGCGTGATTACCGGGAACTCCTCGCGCCGCAATGGCGGAGGCTTGTTTATCGGACTGTCTGAATCGATCTCAGCTTATTTGGGCAACTCCACGATCGCGGCCAATACTGGGGGCAACGGCGGCGGTATTCAGATTGGCAGTAGCCGGTTTGCCAATCTCAACATCCTTAACACAACGGTTAGTGCTAACTCTGCCCGCTCCCAGGGGGGGGGATTGCAAATTAGCGTCCGCGATGGGTCTGTCGCGCTTACCAACAGCACAATCCACGGGAATACAGCAAATTCAGACGGCGGAGCACTTCGGATTACCGATGGCACGGCCAATCTAGTCAGCTCTACGGTAACGGGCAATCGCGCTACTACCGCTAGCGGTACGGGCGGCATCAGAACCTTGCAAGCGGGGACAGTTAGCTTGACCAATAGCATCGTCGCCACCAATACTACTGGCGGGGCAGCCACCGATTTAGCGGGTCAGTCTGTCGATGGTGGATTTAACTTCATTGGCAATGGCAATGGCACTATTTTTACCAAACGGCAGCAATAACAATCAAGTTGGTACAGCAGCCGCGCCATTAGACCCGCAATTGGGGAATTTACAAAATAATGGCGGGTTTACCTCGACTCGTTTGCCCCTCTCCGGCAGCCCCGTCATCAATGCGGGAACGGCAGATGGGAGCGGGAATCTCGACCAGAGAGGTTTGGCTCGTCCCTCTGGCACGGCAGCAGATACTGGTGCGGTTGAGGTACAGCAAGCGATCGCCGTTGACACCTTGGAGGATGTCGTGGATGGCGACTTGTCCCCTGGCGATCGCTCTTTACGAGAAGCCCTACAATTGATTGGCGACGGGGGAACGATTACCTTTGCCAATTCCCTCCTCAATGGCACGATCGCCTTACAAAGCGAGTTAGCCATCTCAAGGAGTGTGGCAATTGAGGGGCTAGGGCAGAATTTACTGACGATTAGTGGCAGTAATAGCCGCATTTTCAACATTAATGACAGTAATGACGCCAGCCAACAGTCCGTTAGCATCACGGGACTCACGATTCGCGGTGGCAGCACCAATCAAGATGGCGGTGGCATTTTGAATCGAGAAAACCTCACCCTCACGCAGGTCACCATCAGTGGTAACACCGCAGGAGATGAAGGGGGCGGTATTTTTCATGGGGTAGGAACCTTAACCCTAGACAACAGCACTGTTGAGAATAACGTTGCGACCGATTCTGGCGGCGGTATTTTCAACAACAACGGCACGGTCAGCGTTGTCAACAACAGCCAAATCAATACCAACCAAGCCACAACCTTTGGGGGCGGCATTGCCAACCTGGCCGAGGGAACGGGCAGTAGCGCCACCGTGACGGTGACTAACAGTACGATTAGCGGCAATAGCGGCGTTCTCTACGGCGGTGGTCTTGAGAATTACGCTCGCACCGGGGCTGAGGCCAGCGCCACCATCACCAATAGCATTATCACCAACAACAATAGCCGCGGTACCAGTGGTGGCATTGAAAATATCGCCTCTGGCCAAAATGCGATCGCCAATTTGGATCTCATCGACAGCACCGTCAGCGGCAATACAGCGACTTTTTCAGGAGGCGGCATTACCAACTACAGCAATGTAGGCGGCAGTGCCAACACCAGTGTTTCCGGCAGTACGGTCAATGGCAACCGCGCTCGCTATGGCGGCGGACTGATCAACCTCAACAATGGCACTGGGCAAAGTAGCTTAACCATTAGCAACACCACGATTAGCAGCAACACGGCAACCAATACCGGAACCCTTCCCGGCGGCGGGGGAATTAGCAATCTTAATTTTAGTGGGGCAAGTCCTGGCGGCAGTGCGAGTGTCTATCTCCTCGGCAGCACTATCACCGGCAACAGTTCAGCTAACAGCGCGGGCGGCATCTACAACTCTAGCGACCCCAACAGCACGGTCAATCTGGTTAACACCACCGTCACAGGCAACAGTTCAGCGATACCCCCAGCGGATATCCAAGGAACAGTGACCAATTCCTTGTCTCTCTCGGCAATGGGCGCAGAGGAAACGGTACTATCCCTAAGCGCCGCCCCAGAAACCAGCGATCCTTTAACCGGGCAAGTGATGAATCTGCTGTTTGTGGGAGCTGCTCTGGCGCAATGGGATTGGCCTGACCTGCTTTTCCCCGGCCAAGCCCAGGAAATCTTATTTAGCGAAGTCAATTCAGCCACAGAACGGGTTTATGGGGAGCCATTGTCCGCACTGGGCGATTTGACCTTGGGAACAACAGAGCCGCTTCCTGGCACAAACTCCCCGTTATTCGGTGAGTTTGAGGCTGTCGTTCCAGATTTATCGCTGTTTCCCTCTGCGTAACCGGGCGGTTTTGAAGCGGTTTTGAAGTCGATAGCATTGCCCGCTTTCCTCCGAGGCTAGGCAATGTTAGCTTTAAGGAAACAGCAAGCCCCCTTTGGTGCTGTTCTTACCTATTCACCGCTTTTTTGTCTGTTTATGTTAATGTCCCGCCGTCAGTTGTTTAATCTATTCCTGGCGATCGCCATTGCCTTTCCCTGTGGGTTGGTGGGATTGCCGATGCCCTTGCCCTGGGAGGAAAGCAGCCCCTGCTCAACGAACCTGCCCCGCAATTTTTGCTATCGGCGTCCACGGGAGAGGGACAGATTTCGCTGTCGGATTATCAGGGTCAATGGGTGGTTCTCTACTTTTATCCCAAGGATTTTACCCCTGGCTGCACCCTGGAGGCACAGCGATTTCAACAAGACCTGCCCAAATATCGAGACAGAAATACGCAAATTATTGGTGTAAGTGCCGACGATGTGGTTTCCCATGCCGAATTCTGCGATGCTGAGGGGTTGAAGTTTCCTCTACTTGCCGATATCAATGGTGAGGTCAGCAAGGCTTACGGTTCCTGGTTGGGATTTATGTCCCTGCGGCACACCTATATCATCGATCCCGATGGGATTCTGCGGGCAATTTTTCTGGGGGTTCGTCCGGCTATTCACAGCCAAGAAGTCTTAGCCCAGCTTGACCAATTGCAGGCGACGGATTGGCGTGCCTCGACTTGATGATTCCCCAGGGCGATCGCCAACCCAAAAAGGTAGAGGAAGTCGCGATTCGGCCCCTCTACCCGTCAATTTTTAACGCGGAGTTAATTAAGCACCCTAGGGTTTCTTGATGTCGCGAGCCATGTTGCGGAACATATCGAGATTGTTGTCGGCCCGGCGGCGTTGGGTTGCAGTCGTGTCAGGATCGGGTGTTTTCTGGGCTTCAGCCGGTTTAGGACTGAAGGCAGCCGATCTGGAATATTCATTGCCCCCGGTGACAACTTTTCTTTCAAGGGCGGAAATTTCCTGAATTAGCTCGGTACTGGTATTGCCCATTGTCTTGGGAAAAGTTCTGCGGCTGACATTGGGCTTACGCATGTAGTCGATGTTGCCCAAGGTTTTTGCGCTATCGGCGTCGAGAAAATAGGCCTCTTGCTGGGATTTTTGGGGTTGGTCAGCCTTTTTGCCCTTAAATAAGCGACCGAATAGATTTGCCATTGTGCTAATAGAGTTGCGCCAGGTTTATGTATCTTTATGTAAATATTATCAAATTTTATGTACAAAAGGAACCCAGGGGAGAAGACAAAAACCAGGCAATTTTGCGAGCAATTAGCGCGGCCAGGAGAAAAGCAACTTCAATGGACTTACCGAGGTATTTTTGTTATCTCGGTTTTGCCCCTCCGGGGGGCCTTGCGGGCCATTCATAAAGAAAATTTATACTGTTTTGCTAAGCTGCCCTAGCAGTCAGTTGCGCGAACCGGGCGGTAGGCTTTACCGTCAGAGCGGAAGATAAGCGCGATCGCCAAATCAGGAGGTAACGATTCATGGGGCAAACAACGGAGCAATATCTCGATGGCTGGCAGGGCCTGCGGGTGCTGGTCATTGGCGAGGCGATGCTGGATAGTTATTGGTGGGGCCGGGCGCGGCGTCTCTCCCCGGAAGCCCCCGTTCCGGTGGTGGATTTCCTCAAACAAGAAGAGGTTCCCGGCGGTGCGGCCAATGTGGCAGCAAATCTGTCCAATCTCGGCGCAATCCCTATTTTTTTATCGGCGATCGCCGCAGACGCAGAAGGTATCCGGCTCAAACAAGTCTTAGAACACCATCAGGTTTCTCCGGAATTTCTGGTAGTGGCAGCAAGCCGCAGGACTTTAGCAAAACAGCGGGTGATTGGTGATGCTCAAATTTTGGTTCGTCTCGATCGTGGCAGTACAGAAACCTTGGATTTCCCCACAGAAACTGCCCTGTGTGCCTCTCTAGAAGCCCAGTTTCCTACGTGTGATGCGGTCATTATTTCCGATTATGGTTACGGCATCCTCACCCCAACCGTTATTGCCACCCTCGCCAAGCTCCAATCCCAAACCCCTCGCCCGCTAATTGCCGATGCCAAAAACTTCGCCCCTTATCGTTCCGCTGGACTGACCGCCATCAAGCCCAACTACGAACAGGCGATCGCACTTTTGAATCTCCCTAAACTCTCTGGTTCCGAGCGCTTGGCCCAGATTGAAGCCAATGGCGACAATTTACTCAAAATTGCGGGAGTAAATTGGGCCGCCGTCACCCTAGATATAGATGGCGCTATTCGTCCTGTC
>JAAUTE010000300.1 GCA_012031815.1 Chloroflexaceae bacterium | reverse complement strand
GGTTCTGTACACCGGATACTGCCGTAATCTGTATCGATTGAGGGTAGACTATTGCCGACTGGTTGCCCAGCTGCCTTTATGCTACGGGTGGTCATCCTCTACGGACTCTGCGGGTCTATTACAGTTTGTGTCTCGCAGGAAGATTATATCATGTTTGGCGACTCCGCTTCGCTGCATCGCCGCGCTATCCTTCAAATATTTCTC
This sequence comes from Chloroflexaceae bacterium, assembly GCA_012031815.1. Lineage (GTDB taxonomy): Bacteria > Cyanobacteriota > Cyanobacteriia > Cyanobacteriales > JAAUTE01 > JAAUTE01. The sequence continues at coordinate 4,145 of JAAUTE010000300.1, read as the reverse complement.
CAATCATCCCTTTTTCTCCTCTGGCTTTTTCTCCTCCCTTGTTTCGTCCTATTACGACCACACTCTAGCCGTCGTCCCTCTACCGTACACAACTCACCTTGACAGAGGTAGTTCAAATACCCTGCGATCGCGAGCAAAGATGGATCTCTCAGTGCGAGCGTTGTATGTCCCCACTGTCAAAAACGGCACGACAGGAAGATTAACGCCATGAGCAACATCAGAAATAAAGGCTTGCGGATTTTGGCATCAGGAAGTGGGGCTTCTGCTTTGGGAGGGTCTGTAAGACCAAAGGGAGGAAGGCGCAAGTCTACCCTCTCCGAGGCGAGTCCCGATGAACAAAGCCCGCGCTCTACCCCGACTCTCCTGGGACGGGTTCCCGGAGGAACGTGGGGTGCATTTCGCATTGCGTAGCAATGCGCGTCGGGTACTTCACGCATTTATTTGGGCATTAAATCCATCGAAATCTGGGGAAGAGGCGATCGCCGCGAATCAGCAAATTAGGCCGCTGCCCAAAATCGAGGACAGAGACAGAAGAGATCTCAATTGAAGCGGGCTGGGGAGATAGAGGCCAGCCAATAAAAGAATTACGGTTGCGATTGTTGCTTTCTTCAATGCGCTACGGATGTCAAGATAGAGGCGAAGGGGAGGGAGCCACACCGATGACCAAATCACAAACCTCGATCGCAACCCACTACCACGAACGGACGAAATACGCACCGCAGACCATTGCGGGTAAAAATAGAAACCTGGACTGGGCCAGCCAGCCGCAACCCTATAAAGAATATAAAATCGGCACGCATTTTGACCTCAAGCCTTATTTACCTGCGCAAGGCAACGATCCGGCGGTAAGGGAGTGGCGGAGGTTGTCCCAGTTTCTCCTATGCAGCTATGGCGTCACGGCTAAACTGCCGACCCTATACGGCCCGCCTCTTTATCTGCGGGCTGCTCCTTCCGCCGGAGGACTGTACCCAGGGGAAATTTATTTGTTATCGCGAGGGACTCAGCAGCTTCCGCCCGGCCTCTACAATTATCAAGTCCGAACCCATAGCCTCCTCCAGTTTTGGTCAAGTGATGTCTGGCCGCAATTGCAGGGGGCTTGCTTTTTCCACCCAGCCCTGGCCGTGGCTGAATTGGCCCTAGTCGCAACCGCCGTGTTTTTCCGCTCTGCCTGGCGCTACGAAGACCGGGCCTATCGACGCGTCTGTCTAGATACGGGCCATCTCCTGGGCAATCTTGAGCTGGCAGGGGCGATCGCGGGCTATCGTCCTTGCGCCATCGGCGGCTTTGCTGATGCGGCGGTCAACGAACTGCTCTATCTCGATCTCGAACAGGAAGGCGCCATGGCCGTCATACCTTTGCTAGAGCCTGGACAGCAGGACAACAAAGAAGCCTGGACAACGGCCCTGCCCTCTCAAATGCTCACCGACATTGAACCAGTCGATGACGGAGAATTACTGGGCTATTTCCACTGGGCGACCCGCATTGAAGCCTCGGAGGAAGCGCCAACCCTGGCCGCGACGCCCTGCCGGGAGGATAAATATAATTTTCCGTTCTGCCTGAAAGTTTCCACGAAAACAACTCCCATCGATTGTGGCCCACACCTGTCCGTCCTCGAAAAAACCCTGCTGCGACGACGCTCAACCCGTGCCTATAGCGGCGAAGATTTAACCCTTGACGAACTCAACTGGCTGCTCCACTTTACCTATCAATTCCGGGATTATGCCCCCCAACAGCTAGATGGCTCACCTGACTTTTTTGCCCTTGATTGGCTGGAAACCTTTGTTGCCGTGTCTGGTGTGGCGGGTCTGGAGGCAGGTTGCTATTACTATGCGCCAAAAGCTCAAGAATTACGCCAAATTCGCTTTAAAAATTTTCGCCGCGAACTGCACTACCTCTGCTTGGGTCAAGAGCTGGGCCGGGATGCCGCCGCCGTTGTTTTCCATACCGCCGACCTTCCCAAAGCCGTGGCTCAATTTGGCGATCGCGTTTACCGCTACTTGCATTTAGATGCAGGCCATCTGGGACAGCGGCTCAATCTTGCCGCGATTCATCTGGGTCTGGGCGCGAGCGGGATCGGCGGCTTTTTTGACGATCAAGTGAACGAAGTCTTGGGCATCCCCGCCGACGAAGCGGTGATTTACATCACAACCTTGGGACGCCCTCGTCAGGATATCCCCTAAAGATGCTAACAAAAGGCGTTGACAGCGGACTATAGCTCCACCATCAACGCCTCTTCTGAAATCCTGCTGGGGATAAATTAGCCGCAGCGGTTCATTCTAATCTTATAGATACTTTTCTAGAGTGTTTGCTAAAGTCGTTTTGGGGACGGCACCAACGACCATATCAACACGCTGGCCGTCTTTGAAGATCATCAAAGTAGGAATGCTGCGGATTCCGTATTGGCTAGCAATGCTGGGATTTTCGTCGGTGTTGAGCTTCACCACCTTGACTCTCCCCTTGTATTGATCGGCGATTTCCTCGACAACGGGGGCGACCATACGGCAGGGGCCGCACCAGGGAGCCCAAAAGTCTACCAGTACAGGGGTTTCACTATCGAGAACGTCTTCCTTAAAGCTTGCGTCTGTAACCGCCGCGGTTGCTGACATGCCAAGAGATCCTTAACTACGCAGATTTCCAATTGAACATTGATTTCTGGCTATTTAATATAGCAAAATTGGCCCTGCCGGGAACAAAAGAGTAAATTATTTGACATAGAACTTATTATTGTTTGCCGTTATGGCTGGGGTTGAAGGAGGGGAGTTTGTTAGCATAGTCACATTCAAAAAAGGAACCGCCCGAACGCTGTCCGGGCGGAGTGTGGTGTGAGGAGTGAACGGAAACATTTGTCTCCGCTTCTCCTATTGTAAGGGACATCTTGGCCGTTGTTCGGGGGGCGGAAAATTTTGTTAAGGGATGTTGCTCCTGTTATGCTAAGCTCGGCGCTCAACTCAACGTCTCCTCTAGGGGCTAAGCGCTTTCTTTTTATTGATGTGTTGTCGCCGGGTGAGCTATGCTAGCAAACTTTAGCCAGGTATCGGGTCGGAGGGTTGCGATCGCCGCAGGGGCTATTTTTTTGGTGGTGGCGTTGCTGTTGGGGCTACATCGGCATTTGACGTTTTATTCATCCTACGATCAGGGGATTTTTAACCAGGTTTTCTGGAATAATCTCCACGGGCGCTGGTTTGAGAGTTCTCTGTCTTCGTCCCTCTCAACCAATGTGGTTCACAGCGCTGAGGTACCAGAGGTAAGCTACCGCCGCTTGGGCCAGCATTTTACGCCAGCGCTGTTGGTGTGGTTGCCTTTGTATGCGCTCTATCCCCAGGCGGTGACGCTGACGGTGTTGATGGTGGCAATCGTGACGGCAGCGGGTTTCGTGTTATATGTGCTGGCGCGGGAGTATGTGGAACCGCCTTTGGCAGCCATGATTGTGGTGAGTTTTTATGGGGCTAATGCGGTGATCGGGCCGGCCCTGGCCAATTTCCATGACCTCTGCCAGATGCCGCTGTACCTGTTTAGTTTGCTGTTAGCGATGGAGAAGCGCTGGTGGGGAGGCTTTTGGCTGCTAGCGTTTCTGATTTTGATGGTGCGGGAGGATGCGGGCATTGCTCTGTTTGGGGTGGGAGCCTATTTGGTGCTGAGTCGGCGCTATCCTCGTCAGGGATTGGCGGTTTGCTGTTTGAGCTTTGCTTACTTGCTGGTGGTGACTAATGTGTTTATGCCCTGGTTTTCGGCGGATATTTCCCGGCGGTTTATGCTGGAGCGCTTCGGGCAGTATGTGGATGGGGAGGAGGCGACCACCCTGGACGTGATTTGGGGGATGGTGCGGCAGCCCTGGCGGCTGGTTTGGGAATTGGTGACGCCGTGGGAGCGGACGCTGCGCTATTTGGCGGGACACTGGTTGCCGCTGGCCTTTATTCCGGCAGTTTCTCCGGTAGCTTGGTTGATAGCGGGATTTCCCTTGGCCAAGTTGCTGTTGGGCAAGGGTTCGACGGTGCTGGCGATTAATGTGCGCTATGCCATGAGTGTGGTTCCGGGGCTGTTTTACGGGGCGATTCTCTGGTGGTCGGGCGATCGCACTTGTGGCGGGGGTCGGTGCGGGAGTTGGTGGCGGGGGGAATTAAGACGGTTAAGGCGGAGTGGCGGTA
>JAAUTE010000044.1 GCA_012031815.1 Chloroflexaceae bacterium | reverse complement strand
CAATTTGGGGATCGTAGAGTCCGCCGAAGGCCATGGCCTTGGCAACCAATAGCAGGGCACCGCCGCCGAGCAATAGCAAGTGAATGCCTAGGATGGTGGTCATTTTGTTTCCCTCTGACCAGCGGTAGCCGAAGAAAGGAAAGTCCCGCTCCAATTGGTCAGGGCCAAATAGAGAGTGATAAATCCCCCCAAAACCCAAAAAAGCAGCAGAGATAAGGTGAATAACGCCAATGGCGAAGTAGGGATGGGTGTCAACAACTTCACCCCCTGGGCCAATGCCCCAGCCCAAGGCGGCTAAATGGGGCAGGAGAATGAGTCCTTGTTCGTACATGGGTCGAGTCTGATCGAAGTGAGATAACTCAAACAGGGTCATCGCTCCCGCCCAGAAGACGATTAGCGCTGCCTGGGCGACGTGGGCCCCTAATAACCGGTTGGATAGCTCGATTAGCCGCGCATTACCCGCCCACCAAGGCACATTTGTCTCATTTTGCGATCGCTGTTTTGATGCTGTTGTCATTTTTGATCCTCCTACTAATTGCGAATAATCTGCAATAAGATTGGGCATGGAAATTAAGATAGCAGACCTGTCGGGCTTATTGAGAATTGTTTTCACTAACTTTTGTTAAGGCTGACCCTCCTGCAAAGAGCGTCTGTCAGTCAGTGGGATAAAACCTCCTGAACCCCGGCCAAGACATTGCTAGAGCGATCGCTTAGTATTGAACTGACGTTTTGCTGCTGGCTCGGTCTGTCTCTCACAAAACATGCTCAAAACCATCAAAACAGTCCCTGAACCCGAAAAGCGACTGTGGTTTCGCACTATTTTGCGCTATCGCTGCTCGGTGATTCCCGCGATCCTGCCCCGCGTTTTGTTTTGTAGTGGTTTTGGACTTCTCATTGTCCTGCTGCATTTTTGGGGATTTCCAGTTTCTTTGCCAATTTTAAGTAGTATTGTTCCCAGTATTGTTCTGGGTTTGTTGCTGGTTTTTCGCACCAATACCGCTTACGAACGTTTTTGGGAAGGCCGCAAGCTCTGGGGTAACATTGTTAATACAAATCGAAATTTAGCGCGGACGATTTGGGTTGCCATTCCCGAAAACACCCCCCAAGACCGCGATCGCAAAAAGGAGGCACTCCGCTTGCTCCTGGCCTTTGCCATTGCCACTAAACAACATTTGCGGCGAGAAGCGATTGATGGCGAACTGCATGGGTTAATTTCCCGCGATCGCTACGAAAAACTGCAACACATGAATAATCCTCCGTTGGAGGTCGTCTTTTGGCTGGCTGACTACTTGCAATGGGAGTATGAGCGACAGCGCCTGAGTATTTACCAATTAACTGCTTTATTGCGCTTGGTGGACATTTTGGTGGATTCCCTAGGGGCTTGCGAGCGCATCCTCAAAACGCCGATTCCCCTGGCTTATGTAATTCACCTCAAACAATTACTCCTTTTGTACTGTTTGGCGCTGCCGTTTCAAGTGGTTAGAGATATCACCTGGGCAACGCCGTTGCTGGTGGCGGCCATTAGCTTTGCGGTGTTTGGCATTGAAGAAATTGGCATTGAAATCGAAAATCCCTTTGGTCGCGACCTCAATGACCTGCCCCTCGACGAGATTTGTCGCACGATGCAAACCAATATTGAAGATTTAATGTCTCTCTCGCCCCAATCCCCGCGTTCCGGCTTCTCTCGGTATGATGACAAGGATAAACCTTTGAACGGCGAATTCGACAGTCATGACGGTAGCAGCAGCGGCAAGCTTTTCCCAACCCCTTGACTTTGCAACGGCCATTTCTCTCACCCAAACCTTACTCGATCGCCTGGCCGCAGGGGAATTAAGTCCCGCAAACCTGGGAAATCGCGATCGCCGAGTTGGTTGCCACAGAAACGGGAGCGAGGGGCTTTTTTGTGGTTTATTTAACCGACGATCGCGGTTTTGCTGACTGTCCTGATGAGGCGGTGATAGCTGGGTTGGCAGCAGCTCCTCTGGTGACGAGTGAACTATTGGTCAAAAATTTGGCCATGTCGGCGGCGATGGCGATCGCCCATCAGCGCCATCAGGATGAAGCCATGACCCAGAGTTCCCGGCGCGTCTGTCAGCGCTCAGCCACACTGATACAGCACCTGTCCTTGCCGCATTTGTCCGCTCAACTAGAGCAACTCCAAAGGCGATCGCCACAGGGAGAGGGAGAGTATGCCGACTTTCTCCAGCGCTGGGGCTACGACAGCGAGCAAAAATCGGCGATCGCCGTCGCTGTAGCGGGCTTGACAAGGTGATTCAGCCCAGGTAGACAAAACAAACAAATAGGCTGTTCTGAGGCTGAAGCATTCGGGTCTAGGTCAGACTGCCAAGGACACTGCCCGCCGCCGAGGCACTTCGTAGGTGAGAAAATCCTGGGACAGCATGGTATTGGGAAAAATGGCCCGCGCCTCAGCCAGGAGATCGCTCAATTGCAGCGAATTGCCGGGGGCATAGCGGGGACTGAAGTGGGTGAGGATTAACTGTTTGGCGTTGGCTGCCAGAGCAACTTGGGCGGCCATGGTTGAAGTTGAATGCAACCGTTCAAAGGCCATGTCTGCATCTTGGTGGGCAAAGGTGGCTTCGTGAATCAAAACATCGACATTTTCCGCTAGGGTAATGGCCGTTTCACAAAAGATGGTATCGGTGCAGTAGGCAATTTTCCGTCCCGTTTCCGTCTCGCCGCAGAGTTGCGCGCCGCGAATACGCCGTCCATCGGGTAATTCTACCGTTTCTCCCCGTTTGAGACGGCCATAGATTGGGCCAGGAGGAATCCCCATCGCCCTCGCTTTTTCCGCATCAAAGCGGCCGGGACGGTCTTTTTCCACAATCCGGTAGCCATAGGCCGGGACGCGATGTTTGAGGCGATCACACATCACCACAAATTCGCTATCTTCCCAAACCAGGCCAGGAGCAACGGCCCTTACCCGCACCCGGTTCTCAAAATTGGTATAGGAATATTTAGAGCAGGCTCGCAGATAATCCGCCAGGCCGCCGGGGCCGTAGAGATCGATATTTTGGGCACTGCCAGAGAGGCCGCAGCTTGCCAGCAAACCCATTAACCCAAAAATGTGGTCGCCGTGCATGTGGGGTGATGAAAATGCGGTTCAGTTGGGAGCTGCGAATATCGCTGCGTAAAAGTTGATGCTGGGTTCCTTCGCCACAGTCAAACAACCACACCTCCGCTCGTTGAGGCAGGCGCAGGGCAATACCAGAGACATTTCGCGATCGCGTAGGGACGCCCGAACTGGTTCCTAAAAATGTGATTTCCACCTTGAGTTTGGCTGCTGGCAACTCGACGATCATTCCTCCCTATCCTGACACAGCTTCCCCTGGCTTGACAGCTCGATTAGTGGGCTGGGGCGATCGCCGGAAAAGACTGCAAAGGAGAAGGACTATCCTAGAATAAGGACAATCACAAGCCGAGAAATGAGAGGAGTGAGGCGTGAAATTTGGTCAGTGGGTGGGTTTCATCGTTTTTCTGGTTTCTCTGTACGTGTTGTGGGAAGTACGGCAGTTATTGCTGCTGTTATTTACGGCGGTAGTGTTAGCAACAGCGCTCAACCGAGGCATTATTTTTTTGCAAAGATTGGGGGTGAAAAATCGTAATGCAGCCTTTGTCTGTACGATTTTAGCAGCCTTGCTTATTGCCACCATTTTTGGCTTGCTGATTGTGCCGCCGTTTGTAGAGCAATTCCAGGAGCTGGTGGCCATTGTTCCCAAGGTGTGGGAGCAAATTCGCCTGAATCTTACTGAGTTAGAAGGTCGATTGCCGAGCAATTTCCCAACGCTGCCCACCCTATCTGAATTAATTGTCCAGCTTCAGCCCTTGGGAACCGAAGTCTTAACCCGTTTCTTTAGCTTTTTAACTCTTCGATCGCCATTTTATTGCAGTTGTTGCTGGTGATTGTGCTGACGCTGATGCTGCTAGCCAATCCCCAAGCCTATCGCCGGGGGCTGCTCAGATTATTTCCCTCGTTTTATCGTCGCAGGGCTGATGAAATTTTAGTTGAAACGGAAATTTCCCTGGCAAATTGGCTGGGTGGCATTGTGATCAACTGTATTTTTATTGGAATTCTTAGCGGCGTTGGTTTATGGATTTTGGGGGTTCGTTTGGTACTGACCCATGCTTTGTTAGCGGGCTTGCTGAATTTTATTCCCAATATTGGCCCGACCATGAGTGTGGTCTTTCCGATTATGGTGGCGGTGCTAGATGCTCCCTGGAAAATAATTGCGATTTTGATTTGGTATTTTATTATCCAGCAAATAGAAAGTTACTGGTTGACGCCAACGGTCATGGCCCATCAAGTTTCGCTGTTACCGGCAATTACTTTGGCGGCGCAGATTTTCTTTGCGACGGCTTTTGGTGCGCTGGGACTGTTGCTGGCACTGCCGCTGACGGTGGTAGCCAAAACCTGGATTGAAGAGGTTTTGTTTAAGGATATTTTGGATGGTTGGAACTGGCAGGACAAGCATCAGTCGGTGGCAGTCACTGCGGCGATCGCAAAACCCCTTCTTTCTGTGGAAGCCCAGGAAACTCCGGAGCGGGCTGGGGAGGAATAGGGTAGGGTTTGGGCGGGCGTTGCTGATTTCATCTAGGAATCGTAGGAATCCTCGGCTGAAAGCCTTAAGAACTCCTGCAAAGTTTCCCAAATTTATATCGCCATTCAGCAACGCCAAAACATAAGACCACCAGTATTGATTACTCGCCCCAGTCTTCAGCGGTTTGAGCCTGAGCGGCGATCAGGGTTTCCCGTAATTGTTGCCAGTTAACCACAGCCGCAGGACTATCCCTTAGCAATTGCCCCTTTTGGAGGTACAGTAGGCGGCTAAAGGACTCAGCCCATTCCAGTTGGTGATTGACCATTATTATCGTCAGACCGGCTTGATTGAGCACATTCAAGTAATTAAATAACCGCGTAGCCGTTCCCGCATCCAGCGCTGAAGTCGGCTCGTCCAGCAGCAAAATCCTCGGCTCCATCACTAACCCCCGCGCGATCGCCACCAACTGTCGCTGGCCTAGAGAAAGCTGTACTTCGGTGCGCTCCAGCCAAGCAGCGGGAATGCCCAGGGCGTCAGTCACTGTCAGCAGGCGCTGTTTAATGTCTCGGTTCGGGAGTTGTTGCAATTGCAGCGGATAGGCGATCGCGGCTTGAACGCTCATATCGAGCAGCAATGATTCTTGGGGAACTAGCACGATCTGCCGCCGCAAGCTCAGCACCGGAATCTGCTGGTAATTCTGTCCCTCCAGTTCTAAACTGCCCTCACTGGGGTCAATGAGGCGATTGAGCAGGCGCAGTAAAGTGGTTTTTCCCGCCCCTGTGGGGCCAACAATGGCGATGCGATCCCGCCGAAACACCTCAAAAGAAATGGCCCGCAGTAAATTACTAGAGCCAAGGGGCGCAGCCACACTCACCTGTCGAAGCTGAAGCAGAGAAGTACTCATTACAATGGAAAACGAAGGGTTGATTACCCGGATTTTGGGAAATTAAATGCCGTGGCTCTTGCCGATCACCCAATGGCGGCGGAAAAATCGGGCCAGGGACGTCTCCTCCAGCGAGAGATAGATTGGGCGACCGTGGGGGCAGGTATGGGGATTGCGGGTAAATTTCCACCGATCCAGTAACGCCTGCATTTCCCCTAACTGGAGGGGCGTTCCGTTGCGAATGGCACTGCGACAGGCCGTGGCAACCTGGGCTTCCTGCAAATCGCCGCCTAAACTTAACTCTACAAGGGCCTCGGCACAGTCCTCCCGCTGCTGCAACAGTTCCGGCGCATTGCGAGCTACCCACAAATCCTCGCCAAAGGGTTCGATTTCAATGCCTAAACGGGCTAACTGCTCCAATTGCTTGGTCGATAACCGCTTCAGGGCGATCGCCGTTGGCAGGGGTATCAGTTGCCAATCATCCTGTAATTGTTCGTAAAGTACCCGTTCGTGGGCAATGTGCTGTTCTATAAGCCAGAGTCCGCCAGGATGTTCCGCTAAGATGTAGGTATTGCGAACTTGCGCTAAAGCCTGCAAAGCCAGGACATCAACGGCTTTCCTGCGGGAAACGCAGGATTTTGGTTCAATCGGTTCAATTTGATAGCGCCCCTTCTCCTCGGAGGCTTTCAGCAATTGTCCCACCCGCCGATTTTCTAGCGCTGTCGGTAGGTTGGCCGGGCCAAGGATTAAAGTGCTTTCAATGGTTTTTGCCACTTGTTCCCGCCAGTAATCTAGTTCCTGTAAATAAATCTCTGCTTTTGACGGATGGCGATTCCAATCCACGAAACTTGGACATACCCGCAGATGTACAAAACACACCGGATAGCGATCGCGGGGCAAAGTTCGGGAAAAAGCAGCGACAATAGCTTGTTCTAGCGGGACTAGCTTCACCCTGCGACCGTTTACCGCAACTCGTACCCAATCCGGGCGGCGGCGATGGCAGCGATCGGGCAATCCTAACACGACTTCTAGATGGCCCTGACCGGTTGGTGTGTTACCAGTGGAAGTTTCCGGGCCTTCCGGCGGCAGTCCTAGAGAAACCTGAGCCGAATGCAGATCGCTAGAATGGATAGATTTGAGAATTTGCGCCAAAATTTCCTCGGCTTTGGCTCCAGGCGCTAGGGCAAACCAGGGCTTGTCGTTTTGTTGAACTTGCCAGGTCACTCTCGGATGGCACAGCGCCAGCTGAAAGATCTCCTGCTGTACGGCTTTGATTTGACTAGAGGCGCTCAAGCAACGCTGCCGCCCGAGTCGATTGCCAAATAAATTGCTGACGGTCACGATGGTTCCAGGGGCGATCGCGGCCACGGCTTCTGGTTGAGGGGTTCCGTTGTGGTAGCGCAAACACCAGCCTGCCGCTGCGGCTTCTGAACGCGAGCAAATTTCTAGATCCGCAAGCTGTGCAATGCTGTGCAGCGCTTCCCCTCGAAAGCCGAGGCTGGTAATCTGGGACAAATCTTGACAGGTGTGAATCTTGCTAGTGCTGTGAGCCTCGGCACAGAAACGTAAATCTGCCAAAGTCATGCCCCGACCGTTATCGACCACCTGTACCCGCCACACCTGGGGCCAAAGGCAAACCACAATCCGGGTGGCTCCCGCATCTAGCGCATTTTCACTCAATTCGCGTACCACTGCCGCCAACGAATCAATGACTTCGCCAGCCGCAATTAAATTAATTACATCTTGAGCGAGGCGTTGAATCAACCCTGACACGATTGGCCCCTAAACCGATCTCTGCAACGGCAAAGCTTTAGGATTTTGCTAAGCTTAACCCCTCGTCTACCCTAACTAATCTGCAATCTCAAAAACCCAAAAACAGATATTTTATTGCCTACTATTGCCAACATCTATGGCTGAAAAACTTAATTAAGCCTCTTTTCTCCGTAAGTATTGAACCAAGGCTTGCAGTCCTAAGCGGTAGCTCTCTGCCCCAAAACCGCTAATTTGACCAATGGCAACCCCGGCAATGTAAGAATGGTGTCGAAACGCTTCCCGACAATAAATATTACTCAAATGCACCTCGACGGTCGGCATTCCCACAGCGGCGATCGCATCTCGCAAGGCAACACTGGTATGGGTGTAAGCTCCAGCATTTATGACGATGCCCTGGTGCTGCTGAATGGCATGGTGGATAGCATCGATCAAAACCCCTTCGTGGTTAGATTGCCGGGAAACGACCCCAACCTCCAAGACTTTCGCTTCAGCTTGCAGGAGCAAATCGATTTCAGCCAAGGTGGTCTTGCCGTAGATCTGCGGCTCGCGCAACCCTAAGAGATTAAGGTTAGGGCCGTGTAATACTAAGATACTGAGTGTCAAAACCCCAGCCGCCCTGCTCAACGACGACGACGGTGCTGCGGCTCGTTAACAGGGATGGGAATTAACTCGGCTTCGGGTTCTGCTTGGGGGCCAAGTAGGATTTCAATGAGTTTCTGGGCCCAGTCTTTCAGCTTTTCCAATACCTTTCCAATGTCCATCGGCCAAATGGCTCCTATGAGTAACTCTTATGTTAAACGGTGTACGGCTGTCTAGGCTTTATTTAAAGAACACAACAACCAGGTCTTTTTTTTGCCCCAGTTGCCCTAGCGGTATTCTTAATTGCGTCTTTGCTTATTAAACTATGTACTTATATTAAGATAGCATAACACTCCCCAGACAAACAGCCCTTAAGAAATACTTAACAAACTGATTTCAGCAAGCGTCGGCGCAGCTTGTCTAGGGCGATGCTAACACTGCGCTGGCGGATGGTTTCTCTGGTTCTAGCACCGAGTTGCTCGGTAGCGCTAGTCACTTGTCCGTCGGAACTAGCTAATCCAAAACAGACCGTGCCCAGGGGTTTGCTGTCGCTACCGCCGCCCGGCCCGGCAATCCCGGTGATGCTGAGTCCCCAGCTTGTTCCTAAACGGGCTCTGACTCCCAGGGCCATTTGCGCCGCGACGGTTTCGCTCACGGCTCCCCCTTGGGCGATCGCCTCCGGGTCAACCTTGAGGAGCGCAATTTTGACTTGATTGTCGTAAGCAATAACGCCGCCCCAAAAATAACGAGAACTGCCGGGAATGCTGGTAAGTTCTCCCCCTAGTCCGCCGCCCGTGCAGGATTCGGCAACGCTGAGGGTTTGACCGGCCTGTTGCAGGAGCTGGCCCACCACCGAGGCGAGGGTGTCGTCGTCGCAACCAAAGTAATCTTCTCCCGCGATCGCCTGCAACTGTTGGGCGACGGGGTTAATCAAGGCAATGGCCTGGTTTTCGCAAGGGGCTTTAGCGGTAAGGCGCAGCCTGACTTGGCCCAAAGACGCATAGGGCGCAACGGTGGGATTGGTCAACTCAAAGAAGGGAGCGACTTTTTCGGCTAGGGCTGACTCGCCAATGCCCGTAAATTTCAGCAGGCGAGAAAAGATGATTTCCTGGCCCCAACCCTGGCTTTTCAGGTAAGGAACGGCGGTTTCCTGCCACATGCGCTGCATTTCTGCGGGGACGCCGGGAAAGGTTAACAGGGTCAGGCCGGGACGGGGTTGCCAGATCAGTCCGGGAGCCGTGCCAGCAGGATTGGGCAGAACCTGAGCGCCTTGGGGAAGGAGAGCTTGCTTGCAGTTGCTGGCAGGCATCTTAAGGCCGCGATTAGCAAATTTTGCCTCAATTTCCGTCAAAAGTCCGGGCTGCTCGATTAAAGGGGTTTCAAAAATTTGGCGATCGCTTCGGTGGTCAGATCGTCGGGAGTGGGGCCAAGGCCGCCGGTAAAAATGAGCAAGGACGCTCGCTGGCTGGCAATGGCGATCGCTTGTTGCAAGCGGCTGAGATTATCACCAACCACCGTTTGATAGTAGTGAGGAATGCCAAGGCTGGCCAACTGTTGGGCTAAAAATTGGGCGTTGCGATTGAGAATATCCCCTAGCAGGAGTTCTGTCCCCACACAAATCACTTCCGCGCTCATGGTTGTCCTCATAATGCGGTTATCTCTGGAGCTGTCCTGCCCCAATCCCAATTCTACGCCTGACCAGAGGCCATGCACCTAGCCCACAGTCTACTCGCCGCTTTCCAGGGCCCGGCGATCGCCTCATTGATCCTTGCTCAAGCTTTTAGCGGGACGCAGGGTTAAGCAATTTAAAAAGAAAACCAATCTTCCTGTAGAAGTTGACTGGCTAAGCACCTGTTTATAATCAGCATAACCCTGAGATAAAGGATCGAGCCATGCCAACGACTCATAAAAAAAAACCTTAAAGAGGATTTACAAACCATCAAGGATGAGGGCAAGGAACGCTATCAAAAAATTCGAGATATTATTCGCTCTGCCATTTCCGCAACCACCAGCGAGCTAAAAGTGGGTTCCCAAGAAATTCGCGCCGCGATTAAAGAAGCAATTTTGACAACCATTGAGGTGTTTCAGGAGCGCGGGACAACCCTCAAAGAAGAGGTGACGGCTTCCGTTGAAGGAGCAGTTGAAGGAATTGCTCAAGCCCGCCGCAACGCGATCGCAACTACCCAAACTCAAGTAAAAGAACTTCAAGACCGCATCGACGCCCAGGAGCAGGAAATTAACCAGGAAGTCGAGCAGGCTCTAAGTGACATTGAAGAAACCACCCAAGACAAATCAGCTCAAATTAAAGAAGCCATTCAAAGCGCCGTTGAAGTCGTCAAAGAAAGTGAAGAAGTAGCTTTACTACGCAAGCGCTATGCTCAATTAAAAGCGCAAATTGCCGTTATTCAAGCTAATTTAGCCGGGCGTCACGGCGAACGGTACGAGGACGTTAAGCATTACCTGGACGAAGCGAAAAACTGGTATGAACGGGCGAAGGCCGAACCGGAAGTCTTTATTGAATCTGCCGATCGGCAGCGCCAGGAGTTTGAGGGAAAACTTAATGAGGCTGGGGCGGCAGCAGCTAGGAAAGAGCGGCAGCTCAAAGGCGTGCTTCGAGAGCTTTGGCACTCCTTAAACGCTTTGTTTGAAAAAAATAAGCCCCAGGCTTAAAACTTAACTCTTTTGCAGCACCAAATAAAGTCTCCCAGGGTTGTCTCTGGGAGATTTAATATCAACTTCTGAAAAAACGCAGATTAGTAAGCTTCTCCTCTTTCTCCTGCCTTGGTAATAACCCAAACGGCATGGATCGATCCGGGCAACCAGCCCAGCAGGGTCAAAAGAATATTAACAACTAAAGCGGTACTAACACCCGTTGTTAAAAATACGCCCAGGGGAGGAATTACAATTCCCAGTAAAATTCTCAGTAGCGGCATAACCTTCTCCACAGTTTGAATCTATGCTTTTAGCTTCGATCGTGGGCCAAATCAGAGCATTTCAGCTTCCCTCGCGAGGCGCATTATTTTAATTAAAACAATTAATTGAGCTACAACCAGATCAAAATCTATCTCGATAGAGAGGAAAAACAGGGGATATTGGCTAGTTTAGAACTATTAAAGTGCAAAAGAATATTGAACAAGGAAATTCTGCAAGAAAAGAGGAGAATTTATGCTTGGTACTTTTCTGACCATACTGGCAACGGCTCTAAGTCTGCTGGTAACCGATATTCTGTTTCCTGGGGTTAATCTGGCGAATTTCCCCGCCGCCCTCATCGCCGCGATCGCCATTGGTGGGGTTAATGGTTTTGTCAAGCCAGTGGTGACAACCTTATCTTTGCCCCTTAATTTTCTGAGTTTGGGTGCTTTCTCGCTGGTCGTGAACGGTTTTTGTTTCTGGTTAGCTTCCGTAATTGTGCCGGGATTCCGGGTTAGTGGCTTGCTAGCGTTTATTTTAGCCCCCTCATCCTCTCAGCCGTTAATACCTTTATCAACAGCTATTTGGTGGAGAGATATCCCCAACTGGGAGCAAACGCTGCCCCAAAAATTGAATCTGGGGAGTAGGATTCAATAAAATATAGTGTTTCTGTCGATGAAACTCAAGTAACCTTCCACTGCCCCAGCGCACTAGCCTGTTTTATCATTCCTCAAGAGTCGTTTGTGACTTCAATTACTTTTGGAAACCAGTCCAGAAATACTGACAAAAGTCAAGGAGCAGCTACCAACTGCTCTTTTTTTATGTCTTTTTGCCCTATATACTTTAAATATTCCTCTATTTGACGCCAGAACCTTGTCTTTATTGACTGTAATCCAATAATACTAACTGCTTTGTAAAAAATGATTGCTGAGACGGAAAAACGGGGAAATCAATAGATGTCATCTGCTACAATCGCCCTTGTTAGGCTTCCTACGCCACCGTAGCGCTATTTCTATCGGTATTGTTGCCGGAGCCTAACCATAACAGATTGTTCCTAAACTTCCCTAAGAAATCTTTTCTGCGGCGCTCCCTGTAACATTATTGCTCCCCTGATTACTCCAACTATCCCTAAAATTACCCCAATACAAGTATGCTGCAACAATACCGTAGTTTTGTTGTGTTTCGGCAGCGGCTTTTAAGTCAGCTCCCACCTGCACGCCCTGGAAACCCTCAGGGATTTACGCTTCTCGAACTATTGGTTGTCTTGGCGATCGCAGGCATCCTATCAGTTATGGCCTTCCCGCTTATGGTTGGGGCTGCCAATAAAGCCCGCTACGGCGAGGTCACCATCCAACTAGACGCGATCGCGACTGAGATAAACAGTCTGTATATGGAGCGGGGTAGTTTTCCCGGTGACGTATTTCCCAATCAGAGGCCAGCGGGAGTCAACTATTTTCCTCTCCAGGGCAGCAACAACATTCCCTTCGACTCTAAATATGACTATGAGAGTTGGACTGTCGGCAGCAGCCAGTGCTATATTCAGGTTACTTTTTTTGGCAAAAATGGTAGCCGCGAGCCAGGAAGCATGATGAATCGAGCCGCCTATCCTCAACCGGGTCTCTATGAATTTGGAGACGATCGCATTTTGAGCCTGGGAATCTTTAATATTCCCTGTCGCCCCAGCAATACTTGATGGTAGTTGCTAGCGTTTAAAAGCGCCGTTTTGGGGTAATCAACGACGCTTTCAGAAATTGTGCGATCGCCAAAACGACCTTAGAAAACCTGTTCTACTTCCGCAATTTCAGGAATAAACTCTCTAAGGCGGCGTTCGATGCCCATTCTGAGAGTCATGGCCGAGCTGGGGCAAGAACCGCAAGCCCCTTGCAGGCGGAGCTTAACAATTGGGCCTTCAATGTCTACCAGTTCGACGTTGCCGCCATCTGCCATCAAGTAGGGACGCAAATCGTCCAGGGTTGCTTCTACATTTTCTCTAGTCAGGGCTAGCGCCATAGGTAAATTTCTCCAGGTGTTGCAAAATGGCTCATCTATCTATCTTATCGCCTGAGACCCTATCGCAGACATTGGGGTTAAGGAATAGCGACAGTTTGTCGTAGCGCCAGATTAGTAAAGTTAAATTCCGTAGCGATCTGGTTGCCGCCTTTATCCAGGCTGTGAACAATTTGCTGAGCGGGCAGGTAGTAACCGCCAACTTCAACATAGCTCTCCTCAAACTGTCGCTTGCCCCGCAGGTCATCGGTTTTGGCATCCCGAAAGATGGCACTATATTTCACAGAGATATACCCCGCTCCGGTTTGCAGGCTCTCCTCGGTGTTAATGGTGAAGGCCATGGGCCCCATCACCCGGCTAACTTGGGTAATTTCGCGATCGCGGACGCGGTAGTTTGACCCCATTGCATCCCCTTCGACGTTAATGGCCACAGCGCCAGTGGGGTCGGTGTCTCCCAGATGAAACTGATTTTTGCCGTGGGCTTGCTCGAAGGAACTGCGCTTGCGGTGGGTGACAATATCTCGCATTTGGTTGTAAATGCTTTCCTTGACTTTTTCGTCGTCAATTTCGGTGACTTCAACGCTAAAATCGGAATTAACGCGCACCTGCGCTGAGTAGGTTTCCTCTCCTTGCTTCAGCTCTAGATCAGCAGTGTAGCCAGGAAAGTTGCTATCCCAGGTGTAACGGTTTTCGTAGGCAGCACGGAAGAGATCGCGGGCTTGATTGGTTTCAGACATAGGATTCGCTAAATCATCGGGAGGCCATCTAGATCTTAAATCTTTCTCGCTGGCTTCGATTCAGCTTGCCCTCTGGTGGCGGAGGCGTGATATTGGTAAAGTTAGCTGGAAGAAGGATTGCATGGAACAAATTTCTGCGCCTGAGCGAAAAAATCGGCACCAGGGGCGATCGCCTGGCTGGTTAGTTTTGGGAAGTTTTCTCGTCCCCACACCATTGTTGGAACAAGCCTAAGCGTGGTGGCACTATTGGCGATGGCCGCGGCTCTGGAGCCGCAAGCTGTTGGAATAAAAACAATTTGGGCTGTTTTAGGAGCTTGGCTAGCTTGTTTAGCGGGAAATGTTTATATTGTCGGATTAAATCAACTGGAAGATGTGGCCATTGATCGCATCAATAAGCCCCATTTACCCTTGGCAGCGGGAGAGTTTACTCGGCGGCAAGGGAGTTGGATTGTCGGTTTGTGCGGCTTGCTGGCGGTGGGATTGGCGGCCTGGTTGGGGCGGTGGCTGCTGGCGGTGGTGGGCGTGAGTTTGGCCATCGGGACGGCCTATTCCCTGCCGCCTTTGCGGTTGAAGCGATTTCCGTTGTTGGCGGCGCTGTGCATTTTGACGGTGCGGGGCGTGGTGGTGAATTTAGGGTTGTTTTTGCACTTTAGCGAGCAGGTTACAGGGATAGCCAGCCTAAACCCGGCAGTTTGGTTTTTAACCCTGTTCGTTTTGGTGTTTACCGTGGCGATCGCCCTGTTTAAGGATGTGCCGGATCTGGAAGGGGACAAACAGTACAATATCACCACCTTTACCCTGATTTTGGGCAAGAGAGCGATTTTACGGCTGACCCTCGCAATTATCACTGTCTGTTACCTGAGCGCAGTTTTAGCGGGAATCCTGGGGCTGGTGGGGGTCAATCCCGGACTGCTCAGCAGCGGACACCTGCTATTGCTGGCGCTGTTGTGGTGGCGGGTTAGAAATATCGACCTGGAACAAAAAAGCGCGATCGTCCAGTTTTACCAATTCATTTGGAAACTGTTTTTCCTGGAATATTTGCTGTTTCCGCTGGCCTGTAGCTTAGGCGTCTAGGAATTTGGAGTTTGTCGCGCCAATCGGCGACTTTCAGTTGGCCTGTTGCCACTCAGGTTAGCCACGGCTGCTGCCCGGCGGGGGACAACAGGGTTTCACCATCGAGGACGCCCAAATCAGCGGTTGGGCAGTAAGCGACTATTTATAGGGTTTTATCAATCAAGTATTGATTGGCTCAACAAAAATACAAATACTTACCAGGGCGATCGCCCTGGTTCCAGAGATCAGTAGTTTTTATACCTGTGAGCATAAATTTTTATCATTGTCGCTGCAATTGGAGGCGATAGCGGTAGAGAGCGACGGGGCGATTGGCGGCGGTGAAATAATCGGGGTCTTGGGGGGAGAGATAAATGGCGGCTACCTGATCAGCCAGGATGCGATCGTCATCTAAGCGCTGATAGTCGGTAGTAATTTCTACTTCATTAAAATAGATTTGGCTAGGGCTGCGAAAGACCTGTTGGGAAATCTCGGTCGCCAGAAAGCGATCGCCATCCATTTCCCGGCGGCGGCGTCCGGTGATGGTGGCAATCAGTTGGCGTTGGCCACTGAGAAAGGTGACTTGACGGTTGGGATTGTCGGGATCGACCTTGACGCTCAGCACGGCCCGATCGCCGAGATAAGCACGAGCAATAGCCCAGCCGTTAAAAGCGCGATCGCCGACGATACCAGGTTTAACGATCGCCAAAATAGAGTTGGTTAAGAAGGGAGAATAGCTGGGGCGAAAACGCACGGGAAACTCAACTGGCTCGTTTAAATAGCGGCGGTTGCTCTCAAAGCCGGGGGTAACAATATCTGGGGCGAGGAGCGCTAACTGGGCAGTCTCGGTGCAGGTTACTTGCCAGGTTCCCTCAAACCAATCGGGGTAGACCAGATCGCCTTGAGGGAGTTCTAAGTGTGGTTTCTGCCATTGCTCAAGGTCGGGTAAATTGTTCAGACTGGCCGCCCAAACACTTTGAGTCATTACCAAGCACAATGCTATTATTAAACCAAGCCAGCGCCTCCTCACAAATCCCAGACCTCTCATACAATTAACCAACTTCTAAGCCGACTTCCCCTTGACTATTCAAGTTACCATAAATCATCATTTTACTGCAAACAATAGGTGACAGGACGACAGGACAAGTGAAAGTTCTTTCATTTATTAAAAAGCAAAGTAAGCTAACCGTTATTTTCGCTGGATCTGTGCTGATTTACATAATCGCGATTATGGAGATTAATCGCCTTCAAAGACATTAGTATTTATTTACAGTACAACAATTGGTTAATTATTTTCAGGCGTCGCAAGACTGGCCCAAGATGCCTATGGGATCATTCGTCGCCGCTTTGATAGTGCTTATTCACTTCCCCAACAGAGGCCTAAGTGGTTAAAGAAACGTTTTTGTGTGAAACAGCCGAGAATTAGCCCGTTCCCCCCACTGCTACCAACGGGGAGTAAAGGCTCAGCGATCGCCCAAAACCCGACTCAAAAAATTGTGACACAATGGAAAACGTGTTTTCAACTTCAGCAATCCATACATGTGCCGTTTATTAGGCTATCTTGGCCCTACCATTGGGCTTGAGCGACTGCTCTACAAACCCGAACATTCCCTAATTGTTCAGAGCTACCAGCCGAGGGAAATGAGTGCCGGACTCCTGAACGCCGACGGGTTTGGCATTGGTTGGTACGATCACCAAAAACTGCAAATCCTTACCGCTATCGCAATACTTCGCCCATTTGGAGCGATCTTAATCTACTTCAACTCAGCCGCTACATCCAATCTTCCTGCATTCTCGGCTACGTCCGCAGCGCCACGGAAGGACAGTCCCTAGACTTTATAAACTGCCAACCTTTCAGCGACCAACAGCTTTCTTTTCTCCACAATGGCTTCATTGCTAACTTTCGGCAAACCCTCTACCGTCCCATTCGCTCCAGTTTCGACGACTACACCTATCAACTAGTTCAGGGTACAACCGACTCCGAGCATATTTTTGGCTTGATTGTGAACCGACTCCGCAACGCTTCCCTCACCCTCAGCCAGGCCGTCCGTGGCGCGATCGCTCAATTATCAGAGCTGGCCAAGGAACATAGCGGCCGATTATCAGCCAATATCGTCCTTAGCGACGGCAAACAACTCATTGCCACCCGTTACGCCAGCCCGGAATCCACAGCCCCCAGCCTTTACTGGTTGTGCAACGATGCGCTCTTCCCAGAGGCAGTGATTATTGCTTCAGAACCCCTCTTTGGCGCAAACTGGAAATATTGCCCAGAGTACAGCCTTCTTAGCGTAGGAGAGGATCTTGAAGTCAGCATCACTCCAATCCCGTAAAGAAACCCTGCTGGCTGACCTGCAAGCCTGTCGCATCGGTACCCTAAATTTGGTAGCTGACCTAGATCGCGACACCCTTTGCCGTCAAGCCCACCCCGAATTTAGCCCCATCGGCTGGCATCTCGGCCACATTGCTTTTACGGAAGCTCTGTGGATATTACAACATTTAGCGAATTTAGCGCCCCAATTTCGCGAATATCAGCGACTCTTTGCGGCCGACGGCTTACCTAAAGCCCACAGACAAGACCTGCCTTCCCAAGATTTTCTCCTCACCTACCTTGCCACCATCCGCGAGCAAGTCTTAGCCTACCTCCGACAAATCGCTCCAGACCAACTACAATCCCAAGAACGTCTGTGGCACTGGCTCATTCAACACGAAAGCCAGCATAACGAAACCATTGCCTTTATTTTGCAGCTCCACCGTTGGCGATCGCCTTACTTGAGTTTTTCACAGCCAGAAACCTTAACTGGAGTCGCGTTCCCCAAAATGGTGGAAATTCCGGCAGGAGAAATCCTCTTAGGCAGTAACGACCTCTGCGCCCAAGACAACGAACGCCCCGCCTATCCAGTTTACGTCCCCCGATTCTGGCTAGACCGCTATCCTGTCACCTGCGCTCAATACCGAGACTTCACAGCAGCCGGGGGCTATCAAAGGCGGGATTGGTGGTCAGAGGCTGGCTGGCAGTGGCTTCAATTAAATCCCGTCTCCCAGCCCTTATATTGGTCAAATTCCCCCGACTGGGACAACCATCCCGTCTGTGGGGTGAGTTGGTACGAAGCCGACGCCTACGCCCGCCATCTGGGAAAACGCTTGCCAACCGAAGCCGAATGGGAAAAAGCCGCCAGTTGCCATCCCCACAAGGGCAAACAAACCTATCCCTGGGGCGAAATGCCTCCCAGCCCCAAATTATGCAACTACAATACTCTCGTCGGCCACACAACTCCCGTCAATGCCTATCCCCTGGGACAAAGCGCCAGCGGCTGCTATGATTTATTGGGCAATGTTTGGGAGTGGACAGCCTCTGATTTTGTTCATTATCCCGATTTTCAAAGTTATCCCTACCAAGGCTATTCCCAAACCTATTTCGATCGCCAACATCGCGTCCTGCGAGGGGGCAGTTGGGCCACCCGTCCCTGGGGGCTGCGGGCCAGCTTTCGCAACTGGTATCACCCGTGGGTGCGACAAATTCTAGCGGGCTTTCGCTGTGCGAAGGATGTTTCTGACAGCAAGAGAACGAACTCGGCGATGGAGCAATCTAGTGACTAAAACTCAAGTTTTGTAACTAGAGAATTGCCAAGCAATCTCTTAGAGCCTTAGAGTAAAGCTCATCCCTTTTCTGCTCGCAGCCTTTAAAAGCCGCAATTCAAGATGAAATTTCCTACAAATCCCACAAAACTCAAGAGAAGACACTTACTACAATACAGCACTGGACTGATCGGTGTTGGTTCCCTGATGACCTGGCTAGGGACAGGGGCTTTTGCCAATCGAGCAGCAGCCAGCACGCAAAAACGTTCCCTGCTCGCCGCAGCACCCCCCAGTGGAGCCAAGACAACCCTGGTCCCAGACCAAGCCTTAACAGAACTCATGGCTGGAAATCGGCGTTTTGTGGAAAATAAACGGCAAAAACCCCACCAGGATTTCGTCCGTATTCGGGAAGTGGCCCAAGGCCAAGCCCCGTTTGCCGCCATTCTCAGTTGCGCTGACTCCCGTGTCATTCCCGAAGTCCTCTTCGATCGCGGCATTGGCGACCTGTTTGTGGTGCGAGTTGCCGGTAATATCGCAATTACTGAGGATATTGCCAGCGAAGAATATGCAACAAGCGTTTTAGGAGCCTCGTTACTGATGGTTTTAGGTCACGAGCGTTGTGGTGCTGTTCAAGCTGCCCTCGCCCGTAAACCACTGCCTGGTGTCATTGAGAGTTTAGTGTTTGCCATTCAACCAGCGGTTGAAGCCTCAGAAGGAAAACCCGGAGACCGCCTCACCAATGCCGTGCAGGAAAACGTGCGATTGCAGGTCAGGCGCTTACTCACCTCTTCGACGATCGCCCAACAGGTAGCAGCCGGAAAACTTAAGGTAGTTGGCGCTTACTACGACCTGGACACGGGAACAGTCAGCCTGGTAAGTTAGGATTTTTCTAGCCACATCTCCTGCCAAAGAATACAACACCAGCGGTCTAGAACAAGGAAAGGATCGCTGCTCGATTGTGGAGCCGGTAGGAAGATTCTTCAGCTCCTGTTTATTAGGTAAGAACCATAAATAAACAGCGGTGGCGAACTAGTAATAATCAACGGTTTTTGCCCTTAAGCGGAGGCTAGCATAGGTCAAACTCAGGCCAGAGCGATCGCCCCCGAGAAATTGAGACATTATCGGGTCGGGCAATTGCTGATCAATAGAGGCTTGCCGCCCGCCATGATACCAGCAGCAGGTTACAGATTAGAGTACAAAAGTGTAAGAATC
>JAAUTE010000299.1 GCA_012031815.1 Chloroflexaceae bacterium | reverse complement strand
GCGGCGGATAGAAGGCTTTAGCGGGAACTTGGCAAATGGACTCGCACGTGGCTAAATACTGCATCCGCACGGACAGCGCCCCAAAGGCCTTACTGCCAGGGGCAGCAGCCAGGCGATCGCCGATCTTCTTTTGTAGGAGCAGTACGATGGAGTCGTAGGGCTGGGGGGAGGGCTGGCTGATGGTTCCCAGGAGTTTTTCCAGGATTGGCCCGGTGATGTTGTAAGGAATATTGGCGACGACTTTGTTGGGCTTGGGAACGGCTTGCAGGTGGGTTTCTAGATCGAAATTCAAAAAATCCGCTTCAAACAGCACCAAGTTCTCCTGCTTCCCCAAAGTTTGCCGCAATTGTTGGCACAGATCCCGATCGATTTCGACCGCAACCACGGCAGCCGCTTCCGGCAAGAGGCGGCGGGTTAAAAATTCCTGTCCCTGGCCCGATTTCCAGAATGCAGTCTTGGGGTTGCAGTTGGGCGGCGCGGAGGATTTGAGCGAGGATTTTGTTGCTCCGTAACCAATGCTGGCCAAAGCGTTTGCGGGGACGAGAAATTACCATCGACAACGACAGGCTAAGCGCTTCAACCCATTCTAGCGATCGCCGGAGCCAGCCGTCCCGGCCACAAAGATGGGCTGGAGCGGAACGCATTCAAAACGCTGTTGCGGCCTTAGGCTTGAAAGATATCACTGCTTTTCAGGGCGAATTTTCCAGGAAACCGGCTGATTTATTAGAATGCAGCAAATGTGTGCGTTCCTCCCACTACGAATCCTTTGGGCTAGTGGCCATTGAGCTTAATCCCGACTGGTAGCGGGGCCAGGGGCAGATTGAGGAGGACGGGTGGTGATCGCTTGGGTCAACTGCTGGGTTTCAAAGGCTGACCAGTCGATTTGCTTAACCTTTTGGGCACGTAAAACCAGGGTACAGAGACTGCACATCATCCCTCCTAGGATTTTCTCACGACGTAAAAATTGTTCTGAATATCGTGTTCGAGCTGATGCAGCTCAATATTGGTAAAACCAGCTTCTTTTAGCATCTCCAGGGTCTTTTCCTCTCCCCACATGGCTCCTAATCCCATGCCACCCGCCGCCAGGGAAACCGTCATGCAGTGTAGGCAAGAAACGGTATACAAAAAAGGAGCCACAGGATGGTCAAGATTACCTCCGACATCGCTTTTGGCTCGGATATCCTGCATTAAATAAACGCCATCAGGACGGAGCGCCCGATAAATGTTGCTCAGTACCACGTCTGGCTTCGCTTGGTCGTGGATGGCATCAAAGGTTGTAATTAAATCGTAGGTTTCCACTTCACTCAAGGTCGCCGCATCTCTAACCTCAAAGCCAACATTGTCCAATTTCAAAGTTGCTGCTTCTGCCTGGGCCGTGGCGATCGCCTCTGGGGAGATATCGTAGCCGCGAAACCGACTGCGGGAAAACAGGGCCGCCATTGCATTCAACGCACGGCCGCAGCCACAGCCCACATCCAGTACATCAATTCCTTGGTTGAGGGCGTCGGTGAGTCCCGGAACCAGGGGCAATATCCCATCACTCAATGCTGCTACCACCGTCTGCCCACTTTCTTCGGCCATCGCTTGATGGAACCGAGGAAACGCCGCATAGGGCACACCGCCCCCCCGCTGAAAACACTCAAGGATTGGGTCTTCAACGTTGCCTAAAAGGGGAATAAATTGAGCAAAGCTCGCCAGATTATTGGGGGAAGCCCCTCTGGTTAAAAACGCCGCGTGTTCCGGTGGAAACCAATAGGTTTTATTGACAGAATTATATTCAACAAATCCCCCGGTTACCATTGCGCCCAACCACTCCCGCACGTAACGCTCCTGCAACCCTGCGGCTTCGGCGATCCCTTGACTGGTGGAAGGCGGCAAGGTTGAGAGGGTATCAAAGAGTCCTGTGCGATGGCCGATGGATATCATCAGAGAAATTGCCCCGCTATTAAGGATATCCAGCAAACGCTCGGCAAAGGCTTCGGCTTTTGTAGCGTCGAGTTCAGTTACTGTCATGATAGAAAAATTTCTTTATTATCAATTTACCTATCAGACTAGCGATCGCTGGCTGCATAATTACCACCCCAAAGAGCGATCGCCCAGCAATTGTGAAACTAAAATTAAGAACTAATCGTTCAGCCCCGTGAGATCCTAAAAAGAGTCGAGACAGTTATCTGGAGTCCGCAACATTATGGAACAATCTCAGCCAGCAACGGCGATTATTACAGGCGCTTCTTCCGGTGTTGGCTTGTATGCCGCTAAAGCCTTGGCCGACAGAGGTTGGCATGTAGTCATGGCCTGTCGCAATCTCCCTAAATCAGAAACCGCCGCCCAAACGGCTGGCATGGAACCGGGTACTTACACCATCCTCCCCATCGATCTCGCCTCCCTGGAAAGCGTTCGAGCTTTTGTCAAAGCCTTTCGCGCCCTAGGCCGGCCCCTTAATACCCTGGTCTGTAATGGCGCCATCTACATGCCCTTGCTCAAAGAACCCCTACGCAGTCCCGAAGGCTACGAACTCACCGTCGCCACCAACCACCTCGGTCACTTTCTCCTGTGTAACCTGATGCTGGAGGATCTCCAAAATTCTGCCGCTGGCGATCGCCGCCTGGTTATTTTAGGAACCGTGACCCACAATCCCAAGGAATTAGGCGGAAAAATTCCACCGCGACCGGATTTGGGCGAACTCCAGGGATTTATCCAGGGATTTCACGAACCTGTGACTATGATTGACGGCAAAAAGTTTGAACCCGTCAAAGCCTATAAAGACAGTAAAGTCTGCAATGTTTTGACCATGCGGGAGTTACATCGGCGCTTCCACGAGTCTACGGGCATCACCTTTAGCTCTCTCTATCCGGGCTGCGTGGCGACGACGGCGTTATTCCGCAATCACTACCCCCTGTTTCAAAAACTATTTCCCCTTTTTCAAAAATACGTCACGGGGGGCTTTGTCAGCGAAGAAGAGGCTGGTAAGCGCGTTGCCGCCGTAGTCGCCGATCCGGAATATAGACAGTCCGGAGCCTATTTTAGCTGGGGCAATCGGCAGAAAAAAGGCAGAAAAGCCTTTGTCCAGCAGGTTTCGCCAGAAGCCAGTGATGAGAAAAAAGCTGAGCGGCTGTGGGAGCTGAGTTACCAATTGGTTGGGCTAGCTTAATTCCCCATTAACACCCCGTTTCTAAGAAATCACCTTAAATACTTGTTTTACCTGGGAGAGGAACCGTTTTTTAACCACGGCGACTCTCCCACTTGTCGTTTATAGAACGAATGCACTGGATTCCAGGGATTTTACGGGGCGTCGATAAAACTTTATCCCCACATCTAGAGTCTACACCCTAAAATGAAAAAGCAAAAACGCTAGATATAGGGTGGCCCTGTGGATCGGGAACTAGTCGGGAAGGCAAGGAGACACTTGCTGGAGTGGGAGCAGAGCGGCGTGGATGAGCAGTTGACCCGTCTCAATGTTATCCCGTTAAACGGGAGGCTGGCACTGGACTATCTCCTTTACGCTGAGGCGCTGCCGCGACGCAATGATGGACGGATCAGCGACCAATTGCTGAAACGCTATGAACATGCCGAGCAGGGCGGCTGGTGGTGTTCGGGTATGGATTTGCTCACGGGCGAACCGGATACCTGGGGCTGCTTCAAGCCCGATCGCCCCCGACTAGATGCGGACAAGCGTAAGCCTATCAAGTACGAGCATCCGCCGAAAGTGCCCACAGGTCTCTTTGCCCTGCGGGTTCCTCCCCATATCTGGCAGCGCATCGCCGATCGCCATAATCTGGGGATTCAGGAGAGCGATATTGACAGAACAAGACCGGATTTTGGCTTCTGGCCCTGGTTATTGGCCCATCCTGAAATTCCCCTCTGCATCACCGAGGGAGCGAAGAAAGCAGGCGCTCTCCTGACGGCGGGGTTTGCAGCAGTGGCGCTCCCAGGGATTAACAGCGGCTACCGTACCCCTAAGGACGAGGAAGGCAACCGCACTGGGCGATCGCGCTTGTTGCCCCAACTCAAAAAACTGGCAGGCGATCGCGAAATCCTGATTGCCTTTGACAGCGACGCTAAACCCGCGACGGTCAAGGCCGTTGAGGCAGCGATTCGCAAACTGGGCTATCTCCTGCAACAGGCGGGCTGTCGGGTTAAGGTGCTGGGCTGGCCGCCCGAAGATGGCAAAGGCGTTGACGATCTGATTGCCAGGCAGGGACAGCCGCATTTTGAACGCATTTACCACCAGGCTTTGCCGCTGGATATTTGGAAGGCCCAATCCTGGACAAAGCTGAGCTATTCCCCAAATGTCGCCTTAAATTGCCGTTACCTACCTGATCTAGCCATTCCCGAAACGGCCAGACTGGTGGGCATCAAATCTCCCAAAGGCACGGGCAAACCCGC
>JAAUTE010000298.1 GCA_012031815.1 Chloroflexaceae bacterium | reverse complement strand
ACTAGCGTCACCCCGCTGAATCAGTTTCTTGGCGGCTTTTAATGTTGTTGACTAAACCGTTGCGAATCAAGCGGTGAATGACAAAGGGCTGAAACAATTCAATGGCCATCTCGCGAGGCAGGCCGCACTGGAAGATTTTTAGCTTGGGGCCCACCACAATGACAGAACGACCGGAGTAGTCTACCCGTTTGCCTAGGAGGTTTTGCCGGAAGCGACCCTGCTTGCCCTCAATAATGTCAGAAAGGGATTTGAGCGGTCGATTATTGGCTCCGACCACCGTGCGGCCCCGGCGGCCATTGTCAATCAAGGCATCCACGGCTTCCTGGAGCATCCGCTTTTCGTTGCGGACAATAATTTCCGGCGCGAGGATTTCCTGAAGGCGGGCCAGGCGGTTATTGCGGTTGATGACGCGGCGATAGAGGTCATTGAGGTCGGAGGTGGCAAAGCGTCCCCCATCCAACTGCACCATCGGACGCAAATCTGGGGGAATCACCGGAATGTAGTTGAGTACCATCCATTCGGGCCGGGACTGGGTAGCCACAAAGTTGTCGATGACCCGCAGGCGCTTGATCAGTTTTGCTCGCTTTTGCCCTTTGCTGTCGGCAATTTCTTCCCGGAGTTTTTCCGCTTCTTCTTCCATGGCCAGCTCTTGGAGCAGTCGCTGAATGGCCTCGGCTCCAATGCCAACCTCGACTTCTTTGAGTTCTGATTCTTCCGCGTAGAGTTGCTCCTCAATCTCCAGCCACTGGTCTTCTGTGAGCATCTGCTTGTAGCTGAGATTGCCCGCATTACCGGGATTAAGAACGACGTAAGAGTTGAAATAGACGATTTGCTCCACATCCCGCAGGGGCATGTCCAGGAGAATGCTTAGGTAGCTGGGAATGCCCTTGAGATACCAAACGTGAGTGACGGGGGCCGCAAGTTTGATAAAGCCCATGCGATGGCGGCGTACCCGCGACTCGGTGACCTCAACGCCGCAGCGCTCGCAAACAATGCCGCGATGGCGCACCCGCTTATATTTGCCGCACCAGCACTCCCAGTCTTTGGAGGGGCCGAAGATGCGTTCGCAAAACAGCCCATCCATTTCCGGTTTTAATGTCCGGTAATTGATGGTTTCCGGGGTTGTAACCTCACCGACCACAACTCCATTGGGCAGGGTTCTCTCCCCCCATTGGCGAATTCGTTCGGGAGAGGCGAGGCCGATTTTAACGTAGTCAAAGCGTTGTTCTTCTGGAGTTCTCATCTTGGCTAGCTGTAGGGGCAGTAGGCTAAAAGAAAGGGACTAACAGGAAATATGACAAAAAAGGCAGATTATTGCCCTGAAACCAGGGGGCGAGCCAGCGCTTCAGTTTTTGCAGGAGGGGGGCTGTCCGAGGTTGGCTGGATGGGTCAGCAAACCCTGGCTGGGAGACACTAGCAAGGCCACAATAAACATCGCAGAGGCAACTAAAACAATGGCTGGGCCGGACGGGAGATTATAATAATAGCTCAAATACATACCGCTAATGCTGGAGAGAATCCCCACCCCAGCCCCTACAAGCATCATCTGGTAAAGTCGTTTGACTAAAAGATAGGCAGTGGCGGCGGGGGCTATTAACAGGGAGAGAACCAGGATGACGCCCACCGCTTTCAGGCTGGCCACAATGGTTAAGGCAATGAGCATCATTAGGCCAAGGCTCAACAGTTGAACGGGCAATCCGGCCGCTTGGGCCCCCAGGCTGTCGAAGCTATAGAATAGCAATTCTTTATAAAAAATCGCCACTGCCGCTAGCACGAAGAGGGCAATGATGGCAGTGTCTCGGACATCACTGGCGGTCACGCCCAGGATGTTGCCAAATAGAAAGTGATTGAGGTCGATCTTGTTGTCTTTTTGAATAATGGTGATCAGGGTGACTCCTAGGGCGAAAAAGGCAGAAAACACAATCCCCATGGCTGCGTCTTCTTTAATGGGCGATCGCGTGCGGATGAGGTCAATGCAGGCGGTACTGAGCAAGCCAGCCACAAATGCCCCCACAAAAATATTGGCTCCCAGCACATAGGCGATCGCCAAACCGGGCAGTACGGAATGGGAAATGGCATCGCCTAAGAGAGCCAGGCGCTGGACGAGCAAATAGGAGCCGATGGCGGCACAAATCCCACCGACAATAATCGCTTCCAGCAAAGATCGCTGCATGAATCCATACTGGAGCGGCTCTAGGAGGGCTTGGAGAATAGTCATGGGTTGGGGGGCGGGTGTCTTTAACTTTATATTTTGCGCGATCGCGCTGGCTGGGGACTGAGTGGGTCGGGCAAAATTTGGGCACAATTGAGGCAACAATCCCAAATCCTTCCCCCTGACGCTGACTTCCATGCTGCAACTGCAACGTTTATCTGGCTGGTCTTCCCTACAGCAGCGCTTGAGCGCCACCTTGCCTGCCGCCGAGATCGAAGAGTCGCTGGCTCTGCGGGTTTTGGTGCAGGTTCTGGTCATTGTCGGTATCGCGGCTACGGACATGGCCGCGGAGACTACCTTGAGTGTTTGGGCTGTACCCCTCAGTCTTCTCGGCGCGGCTTGGAGCTGGTATCGGCGGCGGCGCTCCAACACAGCGGTCAAGTTTTTGTTGGCCATTGGGATGCTGTTGATGCTGTTGGGTTTTTTTGGCAAGTTGTTGGGCAGTCTTAACGATACGCGCCTGGTTTTGGCGGAATTGCTGATTCAACTCCAGGTTCTCCACAGTTTCGACCTGCCCCGCCGCAAGGACTTGGGCTATTCCATGGCCATTGGGCTGATCCTCCTGGGGGTGGCCGCTACCATCTCCCAAACTTCGATGTTTGGCCTGGTTCTCCTAGCGTTTTTGGCGATCGCGCTGCCGACCCTGATGCTAGATTATCGCTCTCGTTTGGGAATCGATAAAGCGGCCCCGAAGAAAACCCGCCCCCCGTGGCGATCGCCGGATGTCCTGGTATTGGCTGGCCCCCCAGCGATTGGGTCTCTTTTTGGGGGCGATCGTCCTGCTGGGGCTGGCTGTCTTTTGCCCCTATTGCCCCCGCTTTCCGGGCTATCAGTTGCAGTCCTTTCCGGTGAGCAGTCCGGGGGGCTACCAAGAAGCATTTCAAGGAGAGCAGCGGGGGGTGTTTAATCCGGGCTATGTCAGCGAAGGGGAAGAAACCGCTGGTGAGGGGAGCGCGGCCCGGGCAGCGGCCAGGGTACGGAAGAGGGACGGGTAAATCCCACCCATTATTACGGTTTTAACAGCCAAATTGACCAAAATCTGCGGGGCGAACTGGAGCGTCAACTGGTACTGCGGGTGCGATCGCAAGCGCCGGGATTTTGGCGGGTACTGGCCTTCGATCGCTACACGGGGAAAGGCTGGGAAATTTCGCGGGAAGACGAGGTGAAAGACCTGGAGCGACCGGCCTGGTCGGGCTATCGCTTTGTTTTGCCTTTGTTGAGTGAAGTGCCTCGCAGCCGCCAGATTGTGCAAACCTACACTGCCGTCGCGTCTCTGCCCAACCTGCTTCCCGCCTTGAATGCGCCCCAATTTCTCTTTTTTCCCAGCCAACAAATTGCCTTTGACCCGGAAGGGGGTCTGCGCACGCCCACGGGATTGGATGAAGGGGTGACCTACACGATGATTTCCCGCGTTCCCTATCGAGACAGGAAGATTCTGGCTCAAGCCCCTAAATCCTACCCAGAGAAGATTGCCTCTCATTATTTGCAGATTCCCCCGGAAATTGCCGACAAAGTGCGCCAGCGAGCCGAAAAACTCCTCTCAAAAGCCACCAGCCCCATTGAGTCTCCCTACGAGCAGGCATTCTTTTTAGCCCAGGCTCTCAAGCAAAACTTTGCAATTCAGCCGAATTTACCTTTTTTTGGGGAAAATGAAGATCTGGTTTCAGCTTTTCTGTTTCGCTATCAAGGCGGCTATCCCGATCACTTTGCGACGGTGCTGACGATGATGCTGCGCTCTTTAGGCATTCCGGCGCGATTGGCGGTGGGATTTGGTACGGGGCAGTTTAATCCCTTTACGGGCTATTATTTGGTTCATAATACCGACGCCCACGCGGTTACGGAGGTCTATTTCCCCGGTCAGGGTTGGTTTGCCTTCGATCCGATTCCCAGTCATGAGGTGATTCCGTCGTCCTTTGAGGAGGAGCAAACCTTTAGTGTGTTGCGCCAGTTTTGGCAGTGGGTAGCAGGGTGGCTGCCGTCGCCGGTGGCGGGGTTTTTTAGCGAACTATGGCGGCGATCGCCACCGGCGCAAGACCGCCGGCCGCGTCTTTTGCTTCTTGTGAGCAAAAGCCCCACAACCCTAAGCCCCGACCGGGCGATCGGCAAACGCTTTCCAGCCTGATTACGGAATCGTTAAATCCCGCGCCTCAGCCGGCCAGCAGCTCGGCGGCCTGCG
>JAAUTE010000297.1 GCA_012031815.1 Chloroflexaceae bacterium | reverse complement strand
GAGAGAATTTCCACAATCAGCTCCGGCGCAACGATCAAATGCCCCGCTGCATCAACCCCATTCGTTAGGCGATCGCGACTAATCCAAATGAGGTCGGGAATGACGGCATCGGTGGCGGTAAAGATTAAACCGGGAGTAGCGATAGTGATTCCCAATCCCGTTTTCTCTGACCAGGTTTCCAAGCGGGTATTAAGTTTACTGGCAGCCCATTGGTGATTAATGTGGGGAGCACGGGTCACAAACAGTTCTCCGTCAATGATTTCGTAGCGTTTCCAACCGCCATCGTCGGGTAGGGTTTCCAGGTCATGAATTGTCCAGAAGTGGGGGTTGGCAACCATTCGCTTTTCAGGTTTGTTTGCTTTCAGTCTATCTCTCATCGCCAGAAGATTAATTGCCCCTGAGTTATGGGTCACGATCGCGCGAGGATGCCCATGATTTCCGAGAGTTGGGGTTCGGCTTCCAGGGCAACTCTAGCCACGGCAATAAAATCCGAGAGCCAATCGTTTAATTCGTCCAGAGCGCGATCGCGAATTTGGGTAGAGGTTTGGGCTTGGCCCCGTTCTTGGTTTTGGGAAACGGCGGCCAGTTCGACGGCATTGATTTCCGCTTGTCCGGCCTGCAATTTTTCGGGAGTAACACCGAGGTTGGCCAGGGCGGCGAGGATTTCCTGACTTTCCAGGGCATTGCGATAGAATTGGCTCGCTTGGGTTAGCCAACCGGATAAACTTTGCTTGCGAATGCCGTTGAGTCCGAGGGTGGTGGCAATGCCGGGACGCTCCCTAAAGGCAACTCTGGAGAGCTTGATATGCTGCATATAGGTTGCTTCAGCGGTTGCGCGGGCCTGGTTGAGGGCGGCGGTGGCTTCAATTTGCTCGCCATACTCGGCTTGTTGCTGCTGTTGGGCGGCCAGAGCAGTGGTGTAGAGGGTTCTGCCAACTTGGATTCTCTCGGCAGAATAACCAAACTGGCTCAAGGCTTCCAGGACTAGGGGATTGTTGAGGGCCCCGTCAATGGCTAGCGTGCTCGATTCAGAAATTCACTGATGTTTTCGTTGAAGGCCATCGGATTGCGTTCTCCCACAGTATTTAGCGAACCGCTACTACATTACTCGCAGATGCTGTCTTTGCCCAGTTCCCGGCAAACATTTGTCACCGCTCTGGGGGGGTAGATCGAGGGGGGGGAATCGTTCACTGTTGCGCCGGGATGATTCAACGAGTCACCGGGATCGCTCAACGACGGGCCGGGATAACTTCCACTTATCAAGAAATCATTCTTCATTAGGCCGGCCTTATAGAACGAGCCGCCGGGATCGCTCAACGACAGCGGTAGCGGATTACTCGCCCTTAGATAAGCGCCCCGGACTCCAAGAAAACCATCCCGGACAGCTCAGCGGTGAATTTAAGGCGCTAGTTTAAGGTTTCGGCAGGTGGTTAGGGGCGATCGCCTGGGGGGTGAGGGGTTGGGAAGGAACATTCGACGGTAATTTTGAGATTGCTTTCCGCTTCTCCCTGGGAGACATAGGGAATGCCTGCCTTGCCGCTGATGTTGATGCCAAACTCGATTTTTACTTTGTCTACGTTGGCGGTGGCGATGCCGCGAAAGGCGTTGAGGGTGTATTGGGTATAGGCGCGGATGGTTCCTTCAACGAGTTTGAAACTTTTGAGGGCTTGATCCTGGAGCGGGCCTTTGGCTCCTTTTTGTAGGGCATCGCGGGTGAGTTCTCTGGTGGGTTCTGCTTGGGCTGCGGTAACGTCCGCGACTGGTAGGCTGTCTTCGGCTTGGACGTAGATAATCGTGCCGTCATCGAGTTGCAGGGGAATGATTTGTTTCATAAAAATTCCTTGAATTCGGGTTTAAGTTTGTTTTACAGTACAAACGAGTCTCATGTATTCCAATCCCTAGAAATAGTTCCCCGATTCCCTTTAAAGGAAACTGAGATGAGCCGAGACGCTTTGGTTGTTGGGATTAACCGCTACACCGATAGTCATTTAGCCAACCTTACCGCCCCGGCTGAAGATGCGGAGGCGATCGCGAGGGTGTTGGAGGAGTACGGGGATTTTAGGGTGGGGCGCTACCCGGAGGCGATCGATCCTGAAACTCGCAAACCCTATGTTGGGCGGGAACTTAACCTCTGCCTGGCAGACTTGGAAGATGCCTTAATCAAGTTATTTAATCCCCAAGACCGAGCGGTTCCCGATATGGCATTGTTTTATTTTTCAGGGCATGGATTGCGGCGATCGCCTGGGGGAATCTCTGAGGGATTTTTGGCGACGAGCGATGCGGATTCAACCCGGCGTTTTTATGGACTGTCTTTGCAGTGGTTGCGGCGGTTGTTACAGGAGAGTCCCATTAAACAGCAAATTGTCTGGCTGGACTGCTGCTACAGCGGCGAGTTGCTCAACGTTCAAGAAGCTGACCCAGGAGAAAAAGGACAGGCCCGCGATCGGTGTTTTATTGCCGCGTCCAGGGGGTTTGAGGTAGCTTACCAGGACATTAGCGAGCCGTACAGTGTCTTAACCAAGGAACTCCTCGCCGGACTCGACCCGGCCCGCCACCCGCAGCGATGGGTGACCAACTACAGTTTGATCGATCATCTGGATCGGAGGTTAGGTCAAGAGGCGACGCAGCGACCGATCTTTAGCAACTTTGGCGAACCGATTAATCTGACCCGCAGTTGGGAGGTGGCCGTTGAAACGGAAACCAAGCCGGAAGTGGGAGATCCCACCATTTGTCCCTACAAGGGCTTGGAGTTTTTCGACAACAACGAAGAAGACCCCAAGTACTTTTTTGGTCGGGAAGAGTTAACGGATAAACTGCTAGACCATCTGAGAACGGGTAACTTTCTGGCGTTGGTTGGGGCATCGGGGAGCGGCAAATCTTCAGTGTTGCGGGCGGGGTTGCTGCATCAGCTTCAGCAGGGACGGAAGTTATCGGGCAGCCAGCATTGGGTCATCCGTTGTTTTACCCCTGGGGAGAATGGGCAAAGTCCGCTGCAAAACCTGGCAGAAGCGTTTGTCGGCAACCAGTTATCTCCTGTTGAGTACGCCGAGCAACTGGAAACAGCAGAAAAGCAGCTTGCCACGGGAGCGGATGGATTGCGCCGTCTCGTTCAGGGATTAGATGCGCCGCGAGTGGTATTGGCGATCGATCAGTTCGAGGAGATTTTCACCCTTTGCCAGGACAAGCAAGAGCGGGAACAATTTTTTGCCTGTCTAATGGGGGCGCTGGAGCAACTGCAAGAAAAAATGGCGGTAGTGGTGACAATGCGGGCGGACTTTTTGGGGCGCTGTGTAGAGCAGGATTACAGCGGGCTAGCGCAGCGGATTCAGGACACCGTACCCGTAACGCCCATGAGCCGGGAACAGTTGGGGGATGCCATCCTCAAACCAGCCGAGCGAGTAAACCGGAAGCTAGAACCTGCCCTAGTGGAGCAAATGCTCAGCGACGTAGCCGAAGCACCGGGAACCCTTCCCCTGTTGCAGTATGCCCTTAAGCAACTCTGGCAGCAGAATCCTAAACAGCTACGCCTAGAAGATTACATTCAACTTGGACATATCGGTGGCAGCCTTAACCAACGAGCAACGGAACTCTTCAACACAATGTCCCCCACTCAACAAGCCGCCACGAAGCGTATTTTTCTCTGCCTAACCCAGTTAGGAGAAGGAACAGAAGACACCCGAAGAAGGGCGCTCAAGCGGGACATCATCACCCCACTGCATCCCGAATCAGTAATTGATGAAGCGCTGCAAGTTCTAACCAACAAAGACAACCGATTAATCGTAACCAGCCAACTCCAGGAGAAAGGAACAGGCAGTGGGGAAGTGGTGGTAGATGTTGCTCACGAAGCGGTGATTCGTCACTGGCAACTGCTCAGAAATTGGCTCTCTGACACCCCAATCCGAGACAAGCTGAGGGAACACCGACAGCTAGAAACAGCAGCCAAAGAATGGGATCGAGAACGGCGTAAAAATCGCAGAAAAGCGGGAGGCTATCTTCTACACGGAATACGCTTGCAGCAAGCCAACGAGTTTAGGAAGAAAGAACAGCAAACATTTCCGCTCTCTTTTACAGCCTTAGAATTTGTCCAAAAAAGTAATCGCAAGCGCCAGATAAACTGGGTCACAATTCTTGGCTGGCTAGGAGTGCTACTACTTGCAGCGGGATTCCTATACAGACAGATTGACATTAACAATAGCTGGACATTAGTTAAGAAAGTAGACCCTTCAAAATACGATACTCTTCATAAAAGAGCCTTAGAGAGGCTGAACCGGCAGAAACAATCTTTTTAGTGTTAAATATCACTCTTTTAAAAACGCCAATTTAAGTAATATTGACCTTTCAGAAGCCGACCTTTCAGAAGCCGACTTTTCAAAAGCCAACCTGGGGGGAGCTAAC
>JAAUTE010000296.1 GCA_012031815.1 Chloroflexaceae bacterium | reverse complement strand
GGTATATAAACAATATCCCGACGCAGCTAAAGCGGACGCAGTCAAGAAATTGGTGGGCTGGATCCTCTCCTCTGGTCAAAACATCAATCCTCAGCTTGAATTCACCCGCATTCCGGCTCCCGTCGCTCAGCGGGCCATTCAAACCGTCAACAGCAGCGTAACTGCTAGCCGTTAAGTCCGGCGATCGCTCGCTGACAACAACTCAGTTTTTCCGCTCTGCCTGGGCACTCACCTTGGGCAGAGCATTCCACGTGTTACGATTACTGTTTTTGCTATTTTAACCCCGGAATTCCCATGCTCAATCAATCTCAGCAAGCGGACTACCCCCTATCGTCGGCTAACGATGCCGGCAGTAGTCTATTAAGCTACCAGGGGGAGTCTATCTGGTTAGAAAAGGGCTTTACGATTATCGTTTGGATTTTTGCGCTTTCCTCAGCCGTGGTGCTGTTCTGGATTAGCTGGATTGTCGCCCATGATGCCTGGCCCGCGATTTCTAAGTATGGCATCAGCTTTTTTTGGCGACAGGAGTGGATTCCCAACGAAGATGAGTTTCGCGAGCAATCTTTTGGCGCGCTCCCCTTCATCTACGGCACCCTGGTGACCTCCAGTCTCGCCATTCTCTTTGCCATTCCCCTGGGCATTGCGGTGGCCATTGTCACCAGCGAGGATTTTCTCCCCCAGTATGTGCGATCGCCCATTAGCTTCATGGTGGAGTTAATTGCCTCCCTGCCCAGCGTCATTGTGGGATTATGGGGGATTTTTGTGCTGATTCCGGCGTTGTTTCCCCTGCAAGACTGGCTTTATGCCTACTTTAGCTGGCTCCCTTTGTTTAGCATTCCGCCCACGGGGCAATCTCTGCTGGTCGCCGGGACGATTTTGGCAATCATGATTTTGCCGACCATCGCTGCCATTAGCCGAGAAGTGTTGCTGGCCATTCCCCGCGATCTGCGCAGCGCCTCCATGGCCCTGGGAGCCACCCGCTGGGAAACCATTTGGCGGGTATTGCTTCCTGGTGCTACCTCCGGTATTGTGGGGGCGATTATTCTGGGCCTGGGCCGGGCTTTGGGAGAAGCCCTAGCGGTGACGATGGTCATTGGCAACTCCTATCAAATCACGCCCTCCCTGCTGGCTTCTGGGGCGAGCATTACCTCAATTTTGACCAATCAGTTTGCCGAAGCCGGACTGGGTTTGCACATCGGCGCGCTGATGTATTTGGCTTTGATTCTGTTTGTGATTACCCTGATCGCCAATGTTTTTGCCGAGCTGTTGGTGTGGTTCATTGGTCGCAAAAACGCCTAGTCCTCGGCGTGTTCAACCCCCAGCCCTGTCTGTCGTTGTTCCCTTTTAGTGCCCTAACCATGACTCAAACTTCAGCCCTGAGCGATTCTTTTGATAATCAGACCCTGGAAGCCGAACTGCACCAGTCCCTGTCGCCTTTTCGCAAGTTTTTTAGCGCGGGCATGACCGTCCTGGCCTTTGCTCTCACGGGACTAGCCCTACTGCCACTATTTGCCGTCCTATTAAAAATTCTCGCCGATGGCATCGGCCACCTCTCCTGGGACGTGCTGACGGCCTTGCCCGCCCCCATTGGCGTGGAAGACGAGGCTAATGGCTTCGGCCATGCCATTGTTGGCACTCTAACGATGGTGACCATCGCTACCTTGATTAGCGTCCCGTTTGGGGTGTTAACGGGGGTGTTTCTCTCGGAGTTTGCCCAGGATTCCCCACTGGCTAGGGCGGTTCGCTTTACCATCAAAATCCTCAGCAGCGTCCCGACGGTCATCGTCGGCGTGTTTGCCTGGGGCGTGCTGGTATTTACAACCAAAATGTTTTCGGCGATCGCGGGCGGCTTTGCCCTAGCGGTGGTGATGTTGCCCATTGTGGCCCTGACTACGGAAGAATCCCTCAAACTGGTTCCCCGCGCCTACCGCCTTGGCTCGGCGGCTCTGGGAGGCGGTCGTTTTCCCACCATCTTTCGCATCGTGATTCCAGCGGCGCTACCCGCTGTGACAACCGGGATCATGCTAGCCGTGGCCCGGGCCGCCGGAGAAACGGCCCCCCTGTTGTTTACCGCCTTTGACACCCAGTTCTGGCCCCA
The DNA here is from genome assembly GCA_012031815.1 of Chloroflexaceae bacterium. Taxonomy (GTDB): domain Bacteria; phylum Cyanobacteriota; class Cyanobacteriia; order Cyanobacteriales; family JAAUTE01; genus JAAUTE01. The sequence goes on along the minus strand of JAAUTE010000296.1, from coordinate 2,308 downwards.
GGGCTTGCTTGAACCCACTCCGTCCCTCACGGTCTTTATCTACAAAAGCGCTACCTCTCCCTTCCCCGAACAAAAACGACCTGGCCTGGACGGCCGCTCTCATCCTGGTGGCTCTGGTGTTGATTACCAGCGTTGTCTCCCGCTTGGCCACGCGCAGACGAGTTTGAGCTGGCTGGGGTGCGCTTTGATGCCGTTTAAGATTCCTTGACTTTCCAGGGAAGGGGTTTTTGTCTCCCCCTCCTTGGCTTTTCCCCGCCAGCATTAGCATATTTTTTTAGAATATTCGTGTTCTTAATCTTTCTTTAAGGAAAAATTATTGTTCTTCTTACCTAAGAAAGCGGCGTAGGGAACTATCATGAGGACTAAATTGCGGACGTATGCAGTTTTTTTTAAATCTTTGAGGCTGAAAAACCATGACTTTTGTCCCTACTCTGCGTCGGGTTGCTACTATCTCCCTGGCGGCGGCTGCCCTATCTTTGGCAACTGTTGGCGACGCGATCGCCCAAACTCTCAACGGTGCGGGTGCTTCCTTCCCGGCTCCCCTCTACCAGCGCTACTTCGCCCAGTTCAAAAAAGAAACTGGTGTTACCGTTAACTACAATTCTGTGGGAAGTGGTGCGGGTAAAAGACAGTTTATTGCGGAAACCGTAGACTTTGGTGCCACCGATGCGCCGCCGACTCCCAAGAGATCGCTCAAATGAAGCGCGGCGTGGTTTTGGTTCCCACCGCGGGCGGTGCCGTTGCCGTTATCTACAATATTCCTGGCTACACGGGCAAGCTCAATATTTCCCGTGACGCCCTCGGCAAGATTTTTGCGGGTGAGATCACCAACTGGAAGCAAGTCAACTCGGCCCTGCCCGATCGCCGCATTGCCGTATTTGTTCGCGCCGATTCTAGCGGGACGACGGAAATCTTTGCAAGCCACATCGCGGCGATTAATAACACCTTCCGCACCAAGATTGGCGCCAGCCAAGCCCCCAACTGGCCGCCCCGCTTCCTCAAGGGTGAGAAGAACGATGGTGTTGCCAGCCAGGTCAAGCGCACCCCCGGCGCGATCGGCTACGTTCAAGATACCTTTGCTCGTAAAAACAACATTCCCACCGCTTTCCTGCAAAACAAAGCCGGTCGCTTCGTAGAGCCGAGCCTGGCGGAAGCCAACAAGGCCCTGGCTGGTGTGCGCTTCAATAACGACTTCACCGCCGAAACCAACGATCCCGCCGATGGTTACCCGATTGTGGGCATTACCTGGCTGATGGTCTACAAACAGTATCCAGACAACGCTAAAGCCGAAGCCGTCAAGAAAATGGTCAACTGGGTTCTCACCAAGGGCCAAGCTCTCAACGCCGGACTGGAATTCACTCGCATTCCTGCTCCCATCGCCCAGCGTGCCATTCAGACCGTCAACTCTAGCGTGGCTAGCCGCTAACCTGTATTGGCTGGGGCTGATTTTTAGCTCTGTCTCGGAGGGTTGCTCCGGCAGAGCTTGCTAGCTTCCAGCCCTGCAATCCCCACCATCTAACGCTCACAACCCCGACAAATCATGGCAAATTTGTCTAAATCAGTTGATTATTTGCCATCCCCGAAGCCAGATAGCCTTCATATTCACTCAGGAACAGGGGTTTGGCTGGAAACAGGCTTTACACTCTTTGTCTGGACTTGTACGGCACTCTCGGTGAGCCTTCTTTTTTGGATCGCTGGGATTGTCATCTACGATGCCTGGCCCGCGATCGCCAAATTTGGTCTGGGGTTTGTGTGGGGGCAAACCTGGAGTCCCCTGGAGCAAGAGTTTGGGGCTTTGCCCTACATTTATGACACCCTGGTGACCTGCGGCTTGGCGATCGCGCTGGCGCTGATTTTGGGCCTGACCGTGGCGGTTTTTACCAGTGAAGCTATTTTGCCTCGTTTTGTGCGTTGGATCATTAGTTTTACCGTTGAGCTATTTGTGGCGCTGCCCAGCGTGGTTTTGCTGCTTTGGGCGGTTAATGTTCTGGCTCCCCTGATGTATCCACTGCAAGAATGGCTCCATCGGGTTTTCGGCTGGCTGCCCCTGTTTAGCCCCGAACCCTTTGGCCCGTCCCGACTGTTGGCGGCCATCGTGCTGGCGATCGCCATTTTACCGACCATTGCCGCCATTAGCCGCGAGGTGTTACTGGCCATTCCCGGGGATCTGCGCAGTGCGTCCATGGCCTTGGGGGCCACCCGCTGGGAACCCTGTGGCGGGTTCTGCTGCCGGCGGCGGGGCCGGGGATTTTTGGCGGAACGGCCCTGGCCTTGGGTCGCCGCCTGGGAGAAGCGGTGGCCGGTCGGT
>JAAUTE010000295.1 GCA_012031815.1 Chloroflexaceae bacterium | reverse complement strand
GGTGCGGTCTACGTGAGCGAGAATGGAGATCTTTGAGCTGTTTTTCGCCTTCTGGGGTGCTGATCCGCTGGAGTTTAACGATTTCCGGGTTAACTTTCTTCGGGAAACTGCCGTCCTCATCCAGGAAGTAGCCCATGCCGCCGGTCATACCCGCGCCGACATTGCGACCCACTGAGCCTAACACCACAACTACGCCCCCGGTCATGTATTCGCAGCAGTGATCCCCTGCCCCTTCAATCACCGCCTGGCCCTTAGAATTGCGCACCGCAAAGCGCTCCCCGGCGCGACCATTGGCAAACAGAATGCCGCCCGTTGCGCCATAAAGACAGGTATTGCCGATTAATACATTCTCTGCTGGGTCAAAGGCCGCTTCCCGTGGGGGAAAAATCGCGATTTCGCCGCCATTCATACCCTTACCCACATAGTCGTTGGCTTCCCCTTCCAGGATTAGCTTCATGCCCAGCAGGTTGAACGCTCCAAAGCTCTGTCCGGCTGCCCCCTTGAATTTCAGGGTGATTTCCCCCTCAAAACCGCTGTTACCGTACTGGGAGGCGATTTGTCCCGCAATCCTGGCTCCCACGGTGCGATCGGTGTTGTGAATCTCGATTTCCTGGTAAACCGACCCTTGATCGCGGATAGCCGCCAGGATTTCCGGGTCTGAGAGGAGTTCGTCCTCCAACACCGGGCCGTTGCTGTGAACGGGTTGGTGTTGCAGCCAGGTTCGGTCGGTGCGAGTATCGGGCAGTGCAGTCAAGCAATCCAAGGAAAGAGACTGGGTTTTGGTTAAACTTACTCCTTGGCGAGCCATGAGCAGGTCAGCTCGACCGATAATCTCCTCCAACCGCCGATAGCCCAACCGTGCCAAGAGCGATCGCACTTCCTCGGCCACAAAGTAGAAGAAATTGACCACCTGGGCCGGAATTCCCGAAAAGCGCTGGCGCAACCGTTCTTGCTGGGTGGCAACCCCGACGGGACAGTTGTTGGTGTGACAGATCCGGGCCATGATGCAGCCTTCCGCAATCATGGACACCGAGCCAAAGCCGTACTCTTCCGCACCCATCAAGGCCGCCATGACCACATCATGGCCGGTTTTGAAGCCACCATCGGCCCGCAACAACACGCGATCGCGCAAGCCGTTTTGTAGCAGAACGCGGTGAACCTCGGTAACGCCCAATTCCCAGGGACTACCGGCATGTTTGATAGAACTCAGGGGAGACGCCCCCGTGCCGCCATCGTGACCGGAAATTTGGATGATATCGGCATTGGCCTTAGCCACCCCTGCGGCAATAGTGCCGATGCCAATTTCCGCGACTAATTTCACCGAAACCTGAGCGCGGGGATTAATCTGGTGCAGATCGAAGATTAACTGTGATAAATCCTCAATGGAGTAGATATCGTGGTGGGGCGGCGGCGAAATCAAGGGAACCCCCGGTTTAGAGCGGCGCAGCATGGCAATGTAAGGACTGACCTTCGGCCCGGGTAATTGACCCCCTTCCCCCGGTTTTGCCCCCTGAGCCATCTTAATCTCCAACTGTTTGCCGCTCATTAAGTATTCCGGGGTGACCCCAAACCGGCCCGAAGCTACCTGCTTAATGGCCGAGTTGGCGGTGTCACCGTTCCGTAAGCCGTGGAGGTGAGGCAGCGTCGGAGAACTGCCGTTTTCGTCAACATCATCCAGAATTGTGGCGCGAATCGGGTCTTCGCCCCCTTCCCCAGAGTTGGACTTGCCGCCGATGCGATTCATGCGATCGCCAGGGTTTCGTGGGCCTCCCGCGACAGGGAACCCAGGGACATGGCCCCGGTGCAGAAGCGCTTAACAATGGCTTCTACGGGTTCGACTTCCGCTAAAGGGACGGGTTGGCGATCGCCGTTAAAGTCCAGCAGATCGCGCAGGGCGGTGAGGGGACGATTTTCCAGGAATTGCTGGTAAACGCCGTAGTGATCGTATTGACCAGCGGCAACGGCTTTGTGCAGGGCTTTGGCCATTTCCGGGGAATTCATGTGGTACTCGCCACCGGGACGGTAGTTGACAAAACCAAAGTTTTCCAGTTTTTTGCCCTGGAGGCTGGGAAAAGCGCGGCGATGGCAGCAAATGGTTTCCTGGGCCAGGTCGAGGATGCTCAATCCCCCAGGCGCGAGGTCGTTCCCGTAAAGGCCAGGGCGTTCAGGTCGCCGCCGATGCCGATCGCCTCGAAGATTTGGGCCCCGTGGTAGGAAGATAGGAGGGAAATCCCCATTTTAGAGAGAATTTTCAGCAATCCCGCTTCTACGGACTGACGGTAGTTGCCAAAGGCCCTATCCAGGGAAATAGACTCTATTTTGCCATTTTCCATGAGCTTTTGGGTTTTGGGATCGTGCCACCACTGGCGCACCGTTTCCAGGGTCAAGTAAGGACAGACCGCCGAGGCTCCGTAACCGATTAAGCAAGCAAAATGATGGGTACTCCAGCATTGGGCCGTATCCACCACTAAAGAAGCTTTTAAGCGCAATCCCTGGCGAATTAGGTGCTGGTGAACTGCACCCACCGCAACCAACGGCGGCAAATAGCTCTGCTCTTCCCCCACAAATCCCCCCACGCGATCGCTCAGGATTAAAATTTCTACACCCTCCTGAACGGCAATTTCTGCTTCCTGGCAAAGGTGCTGGAGGCGATGGGCAAAGCCTTGGGGCCCTTGGGCAACAGCAAAGAGGGCTGAGAGTTCGGCGGATTTTAACCCGGCGGTTTTCAGGAGTTTTAGTTCGGTTTCGTTAAGAAAGGGCGATTCTAACTGGAGGCGTCGCGCATCTTCCGGTTTAACCTCCAGGAGATTGCCCCGCTGCCCCAGGTGCATCGTCAGAGACATGACCAAATTCTCCCGCAGAGAATCAATGGGCGGGTTGGTCACCTGGGCAAAACGCTGCTTGAAATAGTCGTAAAGTAGATGGGATTTTGCAGACAGCACCGCCAAAGGAATGTCGTCCCCCATGCAGAAGGTTGACTCTTTGCCCTGACTGGCCATGGGCACGATCGCCATTTCCACATCTTCCGCCGTGTAGCCAAAGGCCGCTTGAGCGGCGAGCAAGGTTTGAGCGTCTAGTTGCAGGGTTTCCGTGAAGGGCTGGGGCGCGATCGCCTGACGGTGCTGCTCAACCCAGGTGGCGTAGGGATGACGGGCAGCAATGCGCTGTTTAATATCCCAGTTTTTGAGGATTTCCTGGGATTGCAGGTCTACGGCGATCGCTTGACCGGGGCCGAGGCGGCCTTTTTCCAGGATGTCGCTTTCCGGCAAATCCACAACCCCCGCTTCCGAGGCGACTACCACATAGCCATCTTTGGTAATGCAGTAGCGAGCGGGCCGCAGACCGTTGCGATCCAGGGTTGCGCCCACGGTTTTGCCGTCGCTAAACACCAACAGGGCCGGGCCATCCCAGGGTTCCTGGTGGCTGCTGTAAAAATCGTAAAAACCGACGATTTCAGGATGCTCCTCCAGGTCAGGCTGATTTTGGTAAGCTTCCGGCACCAGAATCATCGCCGCTTCCAGGGCGATCGCCCGGTGCGTACCAGTAACTCCAGGGTGCTGTCTAGATTAAAGGAATCGCTCTGCTCAGGATTGACAATGGGCTTGAGGCTTTCTAATTCTGCTTTCGTCCACCCAGGAACGGATAAATTAATCTCCCGTGCCGCCATCCAGTTGATATTGCCCAACAGGGTGTTAATCTCGCCGTTATGACCTAGCATCCGCATCGGTTGAGCCAGGGGCCAGCGGGGCATGGTGTTGGTGCTGAAGCGGCGGTGGTACAGGGCAAAACAGCTTTGATAGACGGGATTTTTCAAGTCCTGGTAAAATTCACCCAAAATTTCCGCCCTGACCATGCCTTTGTAGACGATGGTGCGGCAGGAAAAGGAGCAGATATAAAAATCATCGGTAAGCAGCTTGCCGATTTCCGAGCGGGCTACATAAAGCTGCTTGTCCAGGGCGTCCCCCCTCAGTCCGTCAGGGGAGGTGACCATGACCTGTTCAATGCGGGGGCAGGTGCTTTTGGCCTGGGTTCCCAACACTTGCGGGCGTACCGGCACCGATCGCCAACCCAACACCGTTAAATTTTCCCGCTTCAGGATGCTTTCGATGTAATTGCGCGATTCCGTGGCTTTTTCCGCATCTTGAGGCAAGAAGACCATGCCAACCCCCCAGGTTTCCGGTGCGGGGAGGGGGATGCCCTGCTCGGCGAACCAAGGCTCCAGTAGTTCTGTGGGAATGCCCGTCATTACCCCGGAGCCATCGCCGGAATCCCGATCGGCACTACAACCGCCGCGATGTTCCAAGCAGCCTAACGCTTTCAGGGCTTGTTCAATTAAAGGTGGCTTTTTCGACCATCGACCGCCGCTAAAAAGCCGACGCCGGCAAGCAGTCCCGTTCTTCCCCAAGCCAGCGCTGTCCCC
>JAAUTE010000294.1 GCA_012031815.1 Chloroflexaceae bacterium | reverse complement strand
GAGGTAATTGCGAACGGTCAAGTAATTGAAGACTACCCAGAAGATAAGTATGGACCGAGTTGCCTAATTTGCGGTTTGACACAAGCACAACGTCCTATTCATGTTCAGTGTAGTTATCCCTCTCGTTCACTCATCAAAATCGTTACAGTGTACGAACCTGATCCCCAACGATGGAATAACGACTTTACTCTAAGGAGACGTAGTGATGATGACAACTGATTGGCAAGAGACATTGGTTGAGAGGCAGGTAACATACGCCTTAAATCTGAACGGTAAAATTGTTCTGATTGAGAACGTGCCTGCCCGTGTAAATGAAGAAACAGGCGAGCAGTTTTTCTCCCCATCAACAGTAGAGCGTTTACAACAGACAATTCTAGATAGCAAAGAACCTGATCATTTTATTCAGGTTCCTGTATACAACTATTCAAACAGCGCAGCATAACAATTCAAATGCAGCGGACGGATGAAAGCCGCTAGTAGGGTGGCAAAGGTCATCTGCCGCCGCTGATTTGAGCCGTTAGCAGGAAGCATTTTGAGCAAGACGTCCCAACTACCTAGCCGAGAAACTGGCGATCGCTAAAATTGTTGCATGCCCGTAAATTGGGTAGCGCTATTGGCTAAGCTAGTACTGCAATTTACGGATGTAACGCGGTCATCAAACACCTCGATCCGGCATCTACCGCTAGTATTCATAACCCGCAGATTGTTTGCAGAGGAAGCAAAGGTGCGAACCTGGCCGTCCAGGAAAAAACTGTTGGAATTTCCCGAATCTGAGGGATTTACTTGGTCGAATGTGCCCTGGTAAGTAACCTGCGCCCTGTTTCCAGGGGGGACTGCCAGCGACAAATTGAAGTTTCCTTGATTGAAGTTTAGGGACGCATCCGCTGACTCTCCCCGGCGAAACACCGACCCCGTGGCTCGACCACGACCGGAAAAATTACCAGAAGTCGGCCCAGGACTACTAGGGGATGCGCCAGTACTGGAACAATTGCCGGTGGTCAGATTGCCATTGTAAGAAACCCGAATTCGAGTACCGTCCCGGACGGGAGTGGGGGCGAAGATTTCAACCACATCCCCTGGCTGGTTGGGATTATTTCCCCGGAAAATTTCCTCATCTTGGCGTTTAGTGACAAAAAGGAGGGGAACTTCTACCGAGCCACCCTGCCGGTAGTTCAGGACAATCCGCCCAAACCCAACTTCCCCGTGGTAGGCGATGAAATCCGTATCCCCAAAGAGCGTTCCTCGGCAAACAATGTCTTGGGCAACCGCCGAACCACTCCACGCCATCAGCTCGACTCCGCGATCGCGATTCCAAAACTAGCGCGGGCAAAAACAGATAAGCAAGTCTTGATTGCTGAATTCATTGAGATACATTCTTTAATTTAAGATCTATAAGAGTATATCACTAGAATTTTGAGTTTCTTCCGGGGATAGGCTCTTTTTAAGAAGATTTGGTCAGATTTGACTACATATATTGCTGGAGAATCTCCCTGGTGTCATAACCCGTTTTCGCCCAGGTGAATTGACTGGCCCGGGTCTGGCCCAGCCGTCCCAAGGTCGATCGCAAAGTTCCATCAGTGGCGATCGCTTTCATGGCATCGGCCAGGGCATCGGTGTTGTAGGGATCAACCAGCAGAGCGGCATCGCCAGTCACTTCGGGGAGGGCGGCAAGATTAGAGGTAATAACTGGCGTACCACAGGCCATCGCTTCCAGTACCGGCAACCCAAATCCTTCCCACAGGGACGGGAAGACCAGCGCCAGAGCATTACTCAAGATTCCCGGTAAATCTGCTGCCGGAACGTAACTCAACCAGCGAACCCGGTTAGCTATTCCCAGTTCAGAACACTGAGCCTGTAATTTGGGTGTGTAGCGGCGATCCTGCGGCCCGGCTAGCCAAAGCTGATAATCTCTGGGCAAATCGGCAAAAGCTGCGATTAGACGTCCCAGGTTTTTGTAGGGATCGGGGCGGCCCAGGTAGAGAAAATAGGGACACTCAACGGGAGCAGGACGGGGAAAAAAGCGATCGCGCTCAACAGCGAGGGGAATGGGCGTAATCTTAGCCGCAGCAATCCCGTAAAAATCCAGGAGATCCTGGGCGGTAGCCTGAGAATTACAGAGAATGTGAACCGCCTGCCCCAGAACTTGGGGAATGTAGTGGCGAAAATAAGGTGTTAAGGGCGAACCCAACCGAGGAAAGCGCAGGGGAATCAGATCGTGTACCATGACGACAAAGCGGCACTGGCAGGAAAGAGGGGCTTCGGGAATGGGTGAGAATAACAGCGAAGCCCTTAAGTTTCGATAAATTTGGGGGATTTGAACTTGAGTCCAGACTAAACGCCGAAAATGACCCATTGTTCCTTGCCGAGGCGTTAAATTGCTAGGAACGCCATACCGACTAAATCCTGGAACATCCTGAGCCGCCAGCAGCGTCGCTGGCAGAGAGAGATGGGGCAACAAGTTGAGAACGTAGTTGGTTATTCCCGTCGGTTGAGGGAGCAGGAAAGATAGGTTAATTAGCAGAGAATCCACCGGATTTCCCCTTGCGAAAGACGAAGAAAAGGACTAAATAGCCAGCCCAGACCAAGTTATAGCAAAATTTTTACCAATTTCTAGCCCCTTAAAAACTAACGTAAAAACAAACTGGTTTAAGGAAACCTTGGCATGCGAGCATTACTCATTTATCCCCTGTTTCCCAAAAGTTTTTGGTCATTTGACCAAGCGCTAGCCCTAATCAATAGCAAAGCCCTATTGCCCCCCTTGGGACTGATCACCGTCGCCGCCATTCTTCCCCAAACCTGGGAGTTTCGCCTGGTCGATCGCAACGTTCGGGAGGTGAAGGAAGCGGAGTGGGACTGGGCAGAAATCGTGATTATTTCGGCCATGATTGTTCAGAAAGAGGATTTTGCCCAGCAGATCCACCAGGCGAAGCGGCGCGGCAAATTAGTTGCCGTAGGCGGCCCTATCCCACCGCCCTGCCAGAGGAGGCTGAGGCGGCTGGTGCCGATTTTCTAGTGCTTGATGAGGGAGAAATTACCTTGCCCCTCTGGGTAGAAGCCCTGGCACGGGGAGAAACCAAGGGAAAATTCACCACCACAGAGAAGCCCGATGTTACAAAAACCCCGATTCCTCGCTACGAGCTGCTGGAATTGAATGCCTACGATAATATGTCGGTGCAGTTCTCGCGGGGCTGTCCCTTCCAGTGTGAATTTTGTGACATTATCGTCCTTTACGGTCGCAAACCCCGCACTAAAGCCCCCGAACAGTTTCTGGCAGAATTGCAGCGGCTATACGAGTTAGGTTGGCGGCGCAGTATTTTTCTAGTTGACGACAATTTTATTGGCAACAAGCGCAACGTTAAGCTGCTTTTGAACGCGCTCAAACCCTGGATGAAAGAACGGAATTATCCCTTTTATTTGTCCACGGAAGCCTCGGTGGATTTAGCCCAAGACGCAGAACTCCTGGAATTGATGGTAGAGTGTAATTTCAATTCGGTTTTCCTGGGCATTGAAACCCCCGATACAGACAGCCTCGCCCTGACGAAGAAGTTTCAGAACACTCGCAATTCCCTGCAAACTTCGGTGGAAACCATTATTCGCCACGGGCTGCGGGTAACTGCCGGGTTTATTATTGGCTTCGATGGGGAAAAACCAGGGGCAGGCGATCGCGTCGCGCAATTTGTGGAAGACAGCGCCATTGCCCTGGCCATGTTTAGCATGTTACAAGCCCTGCCGGGAACCGCCCTCTGGAAACGATTGGAACAGGAAGGACGGCTGTTAAATGCCGGTGCCAACATCAATCAAACCACCCTAATGAATTTTATTCCCAGCCGTTCCATTGAGGCGATCGCCGCCGAATATGTCCGCAACTTTTATCAACTTTATGATGCCGAGAACTACCTCAAGCGAACCTACCGACAGTTTTTGCTTCTAGGGGAACCCAAGCAGAAAAAAGGCCAGCGCCAAGTGGACTGGGTTGGGATTCGGGCCCTGCTGACGATTTGCTGGCGTCAGGGAGTGATTCGTAAAACTCGCTGGCATTTTTGGCCCTATTTACTGCACATTATCGTCACCAAACCCAAAATTTGGCAGTATTACCTGTCTACTTGTGCCTTAGCTGAGCATTTCCTCGATTATCGCCAGATTGTTCGTGAGCAAATCGAAACTCAACTTCAAACCTATTTGTCTCTAAAGCCATTAGCCGTGCCAGTGGAAGCAGGAGAGTCTTTGGCGGCGCCGCTGCCGGAGCAAGTCCCCATGAGATAGAACTGCCCGTTGTCGAACTTGCCTCGTCCCAAGATCAATCCTGGCGTCAGCCGTTAAGATAAGAAGCAGTTTATCTTTCTTAATAATCGCTGCTGCCGTCAGGAGTCCCCCCGTGAATACCCCCTCGAAGACCTCCCCCCGCTGACGCGGCTGTTCC
>JAAUTE010000043.1 GCA_012031815.1 Chloroflexaceae bacterium | reverse complement strand
AATTCTGCTTATCTGAGAATTACTTAACTTGATTCCTGTCTTTTCTTCTAAATATGTTGCCAGTCTTTTCGTTGTCCATTTTCCAAATTCATATCCTAATTCTTGAGAATTTTTGTCTATTGTCTCCAGCAAAATACTGATATATTCTTCTGTTGCTTTACGATGATTCCCTTTCATGCGTTCATCTTTTAAGCTTTCCAGATTGTCTGGATCTCCATGAACGCACCAGTAAGAAACTTTGTTGACTGAGCAGCCGACAAAATCTGCAATGTCCTTCTGTATTTTCCCATCGTTAAGCAATAACAAGATGAGGATTCTCTCTCTAATATCTCCATTCTCCTCTCGTTTTAAGGCTTTTTGCAGTGCTTCTTTTGCTCTGGACGCAAGTAGTCTTTCGCTGGCATCTTTGTAAGAAATTAAGCTGTAAAACAGCTTAATACGGTTTACTTAGCTCATCTTACCCTGGCTTTTCTGGCTTCGCTGTTTTATTACTGAATCGGTGCTCTAGGCCGATCGCTAAACGGGTTTCGTAGCGCACGCCAACCTGATTAATCAGGTAATCGTAGTCAAAAATGACAAAAGACTCCGGGCCAACAGCATAGGACGCTTCCAGGGCAGGAACCACTTGCAAATCCGCTAGACCGACACCCCGGCCCGCATTGCTAACCCGCTGCTGAAAGGCAAACAGGACACCCCTAGTGAGAGGGGCAATCACAAAATTAGCAATCCCAAACTGCACCAATTCCTCTGGATTACTATTGCTGAGCTGCTCTGCTAGCCCAATAAATTGATTGCCCAACAGCGAGATGATTTGACTATTGCTGCGAGGCGGACTGCTAAGGAGATCCACCGCCGGAGAATCCAGCGCAATCAACGGCGGATTGTCTTGATAGAGTGCCCCTGTCTGCACGCAATCGGATAGCTGCTGCAACTGCTCAGGTGGGTAGCTCACTTGCTCCGTAATTGGGAAAGGATTGGAAGCAACCCCACACACTTCATCCGGATTCAGCGCCAGGGCCGGAATAATCTCGCTGGCTTCTCCCTCAACGGCCACGGTTACCCGCACCGAGTTGGCTCCACTGCCGAGGAAAACCGATTCTCGGACTTCCTGTTCTATGGAAAATTGCCGTGTCCCCGTGTCCAAGGTGACATCATCGACCTCGGTGACGAAGGTGACCAACTGCACGTCAATGAAGGGATTGAACAGCCCCTCCTCCGGTTCAAAGACGACAACATTTTCCTCTCCCAAACGGCGAGCCAGATTAAACCGGGTGTTGATCAGGCTAATATCGCCGCCTTCCACTAGCAGAACGCCGCTAGGCTGAATCCGCCGCAACTCGGTCACAGGGCCGTTTAAGACCAGATCCCCGGCCACCTGGAAGTTATAAAAGGGATTGCGCCGAATGCGGAAGCGATCGCCCAGGATCACCTCTAAATTGCTCAACTGGGGCCGGAACTGGTAGCCGTTCTCATCTTCGCGCTCTGGCCCAAGGCGCTGAGCCTCAATTTTCGGCCACGGTCTGGGGCTGGCCTTCCACCTGAGCCAAGGGGTCTTCGTCTGCTTCAATAGCTTCTTCCTCTTCCAACTCCGGGGGCAACACCGCTCGGCCATCGTAAAGTTGGGCGCTGCCGCCGATTACAGGCGCGATCGCCGCCCCGCTCACCACAAAATCTCCGGCAAGTCCCCCCACATAAAGCCCTTCAATTTCCAGACGATTGTTGATGGCTGTCACCACCAGCGGTTCCTCGACGGTCAACCCAGGATTAAAGGTGGGCAACGTCCCATTGGCGGCAAACTCCCCACCGGCATAACCTACCTGCAACTGGCGGATATCGAGCAGGGTTTCGCTGAAGGTCACTGACCCGTTCAGGCTGACAATCTCTTCCGGGATAGGTGCGATCGCAATGGTGGCATTTTCAAAGGAGGCTTCCCCCGTGGCATCAATGGCCGCCTCCGTAAACCCGCCATTGAGATCCCAACTGGCTTGCAAGGCCACATTGCCAACCCCGTCCATCCACCGCACCGTGCCGCCGGTCAAGCCGCTAATCAAGTCCAGGGCCGGGGTTCCCAAGCGAGCCTCCAGGGTGGCCGGGGCGCTGTCCGCTGCAACCGGCAGGGGCACGCTGGCTTGTACCTGTAAATATTCCGGGGCCGATCGTCGCAAACTGGAGCCGCTCTCCTTGGTAATCGTAGCTGCCCACAATGGTGTCATTGAGGGATTGTCCGTTGATAGCAGGAGCCACGACTGCCAGGGAGCCTTCTGCTTGGGGATTGGCTGGCGTGCCGCCCAATTGGCCGCCGTGGTGATTTCCCCAGCCAAATCCAAGGGCAGCACCACCAGGGTTTCCACTAAGTCCAAGGGTAACTGCTCTACTTCTAGGGTTCCGTTTAAGGTTTCGGGCCCGATCTCCCCGGAAAAGGCCAGCAGGGCCTCCCCCGGTAATTCGATCCGTGCCGGAGCTAAGCTCAAGGTGCGATCGCCGTAGTTGCCTGCCACCAGCACCCGATCCACCGCAATAATTTGGGGATCGTCTACCACGAATCCCAGGGCATCCACTGCCACTTCCTCGTTGGGTCGGGTGATCCAGCGCCAGTTATCTCCCGTTACCTCAAAGGTCGCTTCCGGGTTGGAGAAAGAGCCGCCAATGTCAGCCTGGGCAGTAAAAGGGCCGCGAATATCTAATAAGCTCGGCAATCGGAACTGGTCAGGGTCTGCTGCCTGCTGGCGTTGCTGTTGGATGCGGTAGAGCAAATTTAATTGAGCGGCAATGGTTTCCTGGGGCAAGCCCACGGACAGGGCTGGCAAGTTGCCCTGGAGGACGAAATTTTCGGGACGCTCAAAAAAGCGGGTGGCACTTTCGAGGGTGGTAATTTGTAGGGTGTCCAGGAGATCCTGGACGGAGCCAGTGGCTTCTAGCTGGGCTGCCACTGCACCACTGCGGAAATTCAGGTTAGCGGTGGCTTGCAGTTGGGTGTCTTCCTCCAATTCCAAAGACAGGGACGGGACGTCCAGTTGTTGGTTTTGGTAGGCAAAGGTCGCGGCTAATTCCTCGCCTTGAATGGAGCCAATCCCCGGCTGGGTAACGGTCGTCCGGCCGCTGGCCGCCAGGGTGTAGGGATTAATCTGGGCCTCTGCGTCCACTCGGCCCTGCAATTGGCCCGGAACATTGATGGCTTCAGCGGGGTTGATGTTGAGAATTTGCAGGGGAAAGTTGTCGAGATTGACCGCTAACTGGTCGCCCACCTGGGTTCCACGGGCGGCGATCGCTTCACCTTGGCCAGGATCGAGGCGCACTTCAAAGGAGCTGGGCAGATAGGGCAGGGGACAGGCTGCACCGCGCCGACAGGGTTCCAGGGAAGCGGCAATGAGGTCTTCCTCGCCCTGGAGGTTAAGGGCGATCGCCTGGCCGGGGACAACCCTGACCGGGCCGGACAGCAGTGGCTCAAATTGCACGTCATTGAGCAGGAGATTGGCCAGCTCCAGGGTGCCATTTAGGTTGAGATTGCCGGGGGCGAAGGGCGCGGAGAGCAGATTGTTGCCCGCCAACTGTCCGGCAAATCCGGCCTGGCCGCTGATATTAATGGCCCTAGGCAACAGGGGCGATGGAGGCAGGGGCGGAATCAACGCTGCCAACAGCGCTAAATTGCCCTGGGCTTGAATGTCTAGGTTAACCTGCCTTAGATCGGGGTTTTCTAAGAGATTGACCGCTAAAAACCGTCCCTCAGCCCTCAGTCCCTGTTCCCCAAGCTGTACGGCGATCGCCTCGGCGCGGACGGTGGTGTCGAGGCCGGGGCTGGGCTGGGGATTAAGCTGCCGGCCAGATCGAAGCGGGCATTGAGATTGGGTAGAGCTAACTGGGGGCGATCAAGCAGAGGGAATTGGCGATTGAGCTGGGTGGTGTTGAGATTGCGGGCAACCACCTCGGCCTGCCAGCGATTATTGTCTAGGCGGGCCCCGCCCAAAACCGTCCCGTCGGCAATGCGGACTTCGGCGGTGCCAGCGGCATTGAGTCCGCTGAAGCTGGGGGAAGGGGTTGCCGTTAAATTCAGCAAGGCTGTGAGGGGCGCGGCTACCTGAGCGCGGCCCCGGATCAGGGCGATGGGTTGGTCATAATTGGGAACGAAGCGGGAAATTCCTAAGTTGCTGGCGTTGGCTTGGGCGATCACCCGACCGTTGCTGAGCTGGCCGGAGGCTTGCACGGTTCCTCCCGCCACGGCAAGCTGCCCCCGCGCTTCGGCAATCAGGCGATCGTAGTTGGTAGCCCTGGTGGGAGCTGCGGCTAGGGCCAGGAATTGCTCTGCCGAGCCGACAACGGCGGCCTGTCCAGTGCGAACAACAATGGGTTCAGGAATTTGGGGCAGGAAGGGCGTAACCGGCAGATTAACGGCGGCGGCACGGGCGCTTATCTGCCGGCGTTTAAACGGGCGGCGGCTCCCACGGTTCCCCCGGCGATCGCCAGTTGTCCCTGGGCTTGGGCGTTGAGGGCAGTGAGGTTGCCCGGATTTTGGGGATTGCTGGCGATCTCGATGAGGGCTTGGGCCGGCCCGCTCAGGTTGGCGCGACCGCTGCGCACGGTAATCGGCTGCTGGATTTGGGGCAAAAACTGGGAGATGGGGAAATTATTGGTGGCGGCTTCGGCCACCACCTGTCCCTGGTTGAGTTGGGCCCCGGCCCGCAACACGCCGCCGGGAACCGTCACGTCTCCCAGGGCTGTTAGTGCTAGGCGGTTTAAGCTGGCGCTATCCTCTGGATTCTCAAGGAGAGACTGTAATGCTGCCACTGGCCCGCTGAAGCTGGCCCGGCCGTTGCGGAGGGCGATCGCCTGGGTGACTCCTGGTAAAAAGGGTGTTAGGGCCACATTGCTAGCGGCGGTTTGGGCCAAAAGCTGGCCATTTTGCAGGCGAGCGGCAACACGGGCGGCTCCCTGGGCGATCGCCAACTGGGCATTCACCTGGGCATCAATGCGCTCTAGGGGCAGGGATTGTCCCTTAAATAGGGGCGTAACGGGCACGGTAATCGCTGCTCGCCCTTGGGTAACCTGAATCGGCGCGTCAACGGCCGTGAGCAGCGGGGAGACTGAGAGGCGCTCAATTTCCGTTTCCGCCACCAGCCGACCTTGGGTAAGCTGGCTGAGCAGCGCCACTTCTCCCCCATCCACCGTTAAATTCAGTTGGGCAGCTCCTTCCAAGCGATTGGCTTGAAAGTCGGCTATTTTCCCGCTCAGTCTCGCCCTGGCTTGATTCAGCCTGACCAACTCTGGCGATCGCACTTGTGGGCCAAAATTGGCGGGCAGAAACGGATCGAGACGCAGGGAATTAGCCCGTAAATCCAGTAAAAAACGATCTTGCTCCAGGTTGGCTCCTCCTTCCAGGGTTAAGGTGCCGCCCTCGCCGCTTTTTAGCGCCGTATCTTCCAGGGCAATGCGATCGCCCACGGCCAGCACCGTTCCCGCTCCCGACAAACTCCCGGCCGTGGTACCAATGGCAGGCAAGCGCCACTGCAATCTGGCTTTGGGGTCGGCCAGGGTTCCTTGAAACTCACCTTGAGCCGTCAGCGTGCCGAGGGTGGCTTCGGCAGGAAGTTGGTAGTAGGGGGCTAAAATTTCCTCAACGGGCAAACGGGCGTCTAAGGTGAAGTTAGCGGGAGCTTCCGTCAGATCTAGCGGAGCTTCCCCCCAAATTGCCCCCCGAAAATCCGCTAGCAGTAACCCTTCCCCCTGGATTTGACCCCCCGCCGCTGGAATCGCTCGTAGGGACTTAAGCTGCAAACGGGATAGACTCGCCGAAATATTGGCATTAATACCGGTAAAAGCCAGGCGATCCACCCAAAAACCCCTGGCGGCGCTAAGATTGCCCTGAACCAAGGGATCTTCTACTTCCCCACTCACCTGTAAATCGGCTTGAAGCTGGCCGCTCAGAGGCAGGGGCCGCTGTAACAGATTCGCGATCGCCTCCACGGAAAAGCGCCGCAGATTGATGTCAAGGTCGTAGCCCGACTGCCAATTGACCTGACCGCTGAGATTGGCTTGCAAGGGGCCGAGATTGGCCTGGGCGGTTTGAATTTGGGTCTGTTCGCCGCGAAAATCCACCCCAAGATTCGCTCGTAGAGGCTGGGCTACCTGGGGCAGGCGGGCGGTAACGTTGCGCAGATCCAGGCGGCCGTCGATGCGGGTTTGCTCCAGATTTTCCACCGAAGGCAGCTTAATGTCCAGATTAGCGTCCAGTTCCCCGCTGGTAATGGCGATTTCCACAGGCAGCAAGGGCGACAGGGGCGGTAAATTCAGCCCAGCAATTTGTAGTTCGCTCAGCGTTGAAACATCTTCTTCCCCTAATTCCGTGGTTCCCGTTAGGGCGATCGCGCCGCCGCTGGCCAAGGCCGCGCTGACATCGTAGGTAAAGGTGCGCCGTTCCTGATTCTGCACAAAACGACCGTTTCCGGCAAATTCAGCGGTTATCAGCTCATTCTCTCGGTAGGGATTGGCGATCGCCTCGCCGTTAACCAGAGTGAGTTTGATGTCTAGCTTGGGCCGGGGGCCCTCTTCTTCCTCATCCAGATTGAGATCCAGCCAAGCCCCCTCCCGATTTTCCGCCACATAAAGTTCCGGGTCAGTGGCGATGATGTCCAGCACCAAGCGGCGCTCCCAGAGAAAAGGTAAAATCCGATAGCCAGCAGAAACTTCCTGGATTGTCAAATAATCAGCGCTATCGGAAGTTCTGGGTAGGGAAGACGGGCCAAAAACCACGCGATTGAGGGAAAAAGACTTGACCTCCCCCATCTCCACCTCGCGATTGATAATATTCTCCAGTTGTCCTTCAACAATTTCTGCCAGGTATTCGTCCACAAAATAACGCAGGCCAAAGTATCCGCCAACGGCTAGCACCGTTACAGCCACCCCGGAGTAAATAGCCCACTTGCGGGGCGTCAAGCCCAAAAAACGACGGGAACGGGGAGCCGACTCGCGATCGCCATTAGACTGCGATGGCGGCTGATTATCTGGCTCTAGGGGCGGGGGAGAGGAAGAGTTACTCATCTTTGCCAGGAAAAGCGGGATTTTGTGGACTGCACGCCTTGGGGTGAGTTTAACCGAATCTAAACCCCTGGCGATCCTTCTCTTGGGGGAAATTTCGCGATCGCTCCCTTGGGAGGGATTTTTCGGCGCTACTCGCTCAGAATTGAACCCTAAAGTTGCTCAGTTAAACTACGACGTACTGACAGAACGGGAAGTTGCACAAGCCTCGAATTCGAGGTCAAAACGCCTGTAAAAAAATGGCAAGCAGCGTCAGGTCACCTTTTTCGGGTCAATCCTCGCCCAAACTAATCCCTAACCGGCTTCTTCCGGGACGGGTCTCGCCTCGGTTCGGAATTTGTCCTAGTATTGATAGCAAAAATGACCTCATAACCCCGTGGCTAAAGTTGTATTAGAAAATATTTATAAAAGCTTTCCTCGCCCCCCTCGCGATCGCCAAGACCCTTCGGATACCCTGAAATCTCAGCCAGTTAGCGTGTTGCGAGCCATTAATTTAGCCATTAGCGACGGGGAGTTTATGGTACTGGTCGGCCCTTCCGGCTGCGGCAAAAGTACCCTCCTGCGCCTGATCTGCGGCCTGGAAGACCCCACGGGCGGAAACATCTGGATCGGCGATCACCTGGTGAATGACCTGCCGCCCAAGGAGCGGGATATTGCAATGGTGTTTCAAGGCTATGCCCTCTATCCCCACCTCAGCGTCTACGAAAACATTGCCTTTGGCCTGCGCCGCGCCAAAATCGCCCCAGACAGCCAGGTTTCTGAGGTAATCCCCGGCGAAAAACTCACAAAAGAGCCACTTCCTCTCTGGTTAACGGAAATTGCCGCTAAAACCACCCGTTCTCTCCCCAAAGGCTGGCGCTACCGTTCCCCGTCTGAGCAGTCCATCGATCGCCAGGTGCGGGCCGTGGCCCGACGGTTGCAGCTTGAGTCCTTGCTAGAGCGGCTGCCCAAACAGCTATCCGGCGGACAAAAGCAGCGCGTGGCGCTGGGAAGAGCCATTGCCCGCAATCCCCAGGTTTTCCTGATGGATGAGCCGCTTTCCAACCTGGATGCCCAACTCCGCGCCGAAACCCGCGGCCAAATCCTGCGCCTCCAGCGCCAGCTCGGTACTACCACCATCTACGTCACCCACGACCAAACCGAGGCCATGACCATGGGCGATCGCATTGTCGTCCTCAATGGAGGCGAAATTCAGCAGGTAGCTTCTCCCTTACAACTGTATCACCAGCCCGCCAATCAATTTGTTGCCCAATTTATCGGCTCGCCCCCGATGAATTTGCTGCCAGTGGCCTATGAATCGCTAACCCTCATCCATCCCCAGTTTCGCTGTAATCTGCCTCCCCGGTGGCAAATTTCCCTATCCCGCCCCCAATCCCTCACCCTGGGCATCCGTCCCGAACACCTCCACCCGGCTCCCCCCCGGCCCGGCTACCCTGGCTCTGGCCGTGGAACTGGTCGAAGCCCTCGGCAATGACACTTATGTTACGGGGTGTTTGAACGGCGATCGCGCCACCGGACTGCAAGTGCGCCTCCCCCCGGAAATCCCGGTCAGTCGGGGTGAAACTCTAACCCTGGCGATGGCCCTGGATAAAATACACCTCTTTGACCCGACCACCGGTTTGGCGATTCAGCCCGAACCCAGTTGACGGCCCTTTGCGCTGCCCCATAGCACTCCAGCTCAGGCAAGAAAATACTCGTAATTACCCCTGGGTTTCCGAAGCGCTGACCCTAGCTGTCGTAGGATCGATAAAGAATCTAAAACAAGCCGTTACCATGCAACTTCGCTCTATCTTGACTATTTTGCTCGCGAGCCTTGCCCTCACCTCCATGACTCCCGCCGCCGCCCAGTTTGAGAGATCCCGCAGCAACAGTCGCGGCGGTTCCCACTTGGATAGCACCCTTACAACCGACGGGCAGGGAAACGCCACGCGCCAGCGGCAACAGACTTTCACCGGTTCTCAAGGTCGCACAACCACCTGTAGCAGCACGACAACCGTTAATCGCGGCCAGGGCGTTAGCTACGATGGTAGTTGCAATCCATCGGGACAGTAGGTTTTTAGACTGTCTATTTGCTATTAATTAATCCTGGCTTCCCCCAATTGACCGTAAATGCTTCTGACGGCCTTCAGCCATCGGCTGCTGCTTCCCATGAATGCCCGATCATTGACTCTGGTTGGGCACGATCCACTCAAAAAACTATTCTTTAGGAAGGAGACGCCTGAATTTTTAAGCTAATTTCCAGTCTCTAACGCTTCCGGCGTCTATAAGCTCGGTCTTCTGCGGGCAAGAAATCGTGCTACCCGTAGGATCGCCTAGAATGGACAGTACCGATCCTTGAAGTTACAAATTTCTACGTGGACGACAACCTATCCGGTCTCAGCCTGTCTGAAGCTCTTGATGCTATCTCTATACCTCCGGCGCTTTATCAACGCCTGCAAGAGATCGCTCAACGGCATGGAGAAAGCGTTGAGGTGCTGGCCCAGCGAGTCATCGCTCAATACCTCAGCGCTAAAGCGGCCCAGCCTCTCACCCTACCGAATTTTTCTGCCAATCGCCTTGGCTAAGATAACAATCGCCGGGAAACCCAGGAGCCGAATCGGATCGCCACCGGTCGTCCCTAGGGTTTTCCTGCCTAGTGTATTTTAAGGAAATGGGTGGCTGGGAAATAAAACCCCCCTCGGCACGTCTATACGTCTATGGAACTGTTGCTCGTCCATCCTCGCTATTCTAGATGAATCCCTCGCTTCCCCTTGGCATCGTTGTCGGCGATCGCTACCGCCTCCTGCAAGTTGTGGGCTATGGTAGCTTGGGTTACACTTACTTGGCGGAAGTGGCAACCGAAAAAAGTCCGTCTCGCTGGTTGCTCAAAGAATTACTGCCTTTACCCCTCGATTCCGCTCGCCTCCAGCAGGCCCGGCAAGATTTTGCCCGCAGAACTACCAAGCTTTATCGCTTACAGCATCCCCAGTTGCCTCGATTTCGGGAATTAATCCTGGTGTTGAATCACGAGGGCGGGCGCTTACTTCTCCCACAGGATTTCATTGAGGGGACGCCCTACAGCCGCATTCTCACCGCTCGCCGCCAGCAGAACCTGGGGTTTAGTGAGCTGGAAGTGCGCCTCTGGCTCCTGCATCTCTTGCCGGTTCTGGACTATCTTCACCGTGCCGGACTCACCCACCAAGCCCTCTCCCTCAATAACGTCCTCCTGCGTCATGGCGATGCCTTGCCCGTTCCCGTTGCCTTCGGTTTGATCAAAGAAATGGCGATCGCCGTTCAGTCCCAGATTGCCTTGCCTGCAAAGGATAAATCCGTTGCCTATTTAAGCGAAATTGGCTTTATTCCTCCAGAGCAAGCTAGAGGACGGCAGACGGGCCCCCACAGTGACCTCTACGCCCTGGCGATCGCCTCCCTGGTGCTGTTGACGGGACGAGATGCCCATCAGCTCAGGGAAAGTGATCCCGCCAGCGGCCATTGGCAGCGCTATGTGGCGTTAAGTCCGGCCTTTAGCCTAATTTTAAGCCGGATGTTGGCAGCCGATCCCCAATCCCGCTTCCAGTCGGTTCAGGAACTGCTACAGGCATTAACCAAGGAACCAGGGCCCATCCCCCCCGTGGTTAGGATGCAGTCCCTGCGAGAACTCTCGAAACCGTCCGAGGAATTGACCCTGCCCCCGCCAGAGTTACAGGAAGCGACCACCATTCTGCCGACCATTGCTCCCCTGAGCGAAATGCCCACCCAGGGAACGGCAGCCCGCCCTTCGGCTTCCGCTGGCACCGTTCGCCAACCCCTATTTGGCTGTCTGAGCAAAGTGCCGCTGTTGATTGCTCTAATTGTCGGGTCAGGGTTGCTGGGCTGGTTAGGAGGCCGGGCTTGGGTGGTTCGTTTTGGGAGTAATAATGAGTTTGAGCAGCCTTCCTCGGTGGCCTTTCCCCCGTCTGAGGAGACAGCTCCCGTAGCCAGCGCGACCCTCCCGGCTGGGGAACAGCGGCGTCAAACCGATCTGCAACGGCGAAGGCAGCAGTTAAATATTGATGAGGGCTGGTTTGTGGAACTGGTGAATCGCAGTTTTTGGGAGCAGCATCCTGAGCTGAAAGGCCGTGCTTTGACTGCTGAAGCGGGCGATCGCCAGTGGCGAGAGGATTGGGATCGGTTGGCAGCGGATTATTTAGAGCGGCTCAGCCGACTGAGTGGGGAAGCTCGCCGCAACCTGGGTCGCTACAATCAAGCCCATCGGGAGCGCTGGAAAACCGGGGTGAATGCTCTCCATTTGAGCAGTCGGGCTTTTTACGATCTGGTGGATGGGGAATTTTTGGGGCAATATCCGGAATTAACTGGGCAAAATCTGCGAGATTTATTCAATCAGCCCTTGGGTCAGGTTTGGAACGCGATCGCCGTTGATAAATTGCGAGATTTGCAGGCAGGCACGGGCTATGAGGAATTGGATTTGAGCGCTGGCTCGGTGGCTCGCCGTGGCCGACTGGAACCGGGCGGGGGACAAGCCTTTGTGGTCAACCTCCCTCAAGGGCAAACTTTGACGGTGGAATTGGAGGCCGGGGAGGAGGTTTTGTTGTCCCTTTACTCGCCTACGGGCAGCGTGCAACTGTTGGAAGATTCTCCAGAACGCTCTTGGTCAGGGGTTCTTCCCGAAAGTGGCTTTTATGAATTGGCGATCGTTTCTAGCGGCAAGAGACCCCTGGATTATCAACTGCAACTCACGATTAAAATCCCAGAAGCTCAGGACTGGTAATCAGCATCATGCTTGAGGTTCGGGAGGCAATTGATTAAACGCGACTTATCGAACACCCGCATTTAAAAATATAGTGTCACAAAATCTTGAGTAAGTCCGCCGTCTCCGGGCTGTTTCATTCTCAATCTTGACATTTTGTGTATTGACGAGAACAGGTCGCTTCAGCGGCTAAAGAGCCTACTCCCCAACCCTCTGAAACCCAGTAAACTCATTGTCTGAATCCAGAATGAAATGACCCTGAAATAGTGCTTTCAATTCATCTGTGTGGCAGCTTAACCAATCTCCAATCGCTAAAAAAACTTGATTTCCTGCCGCTACTGCCAAAGAGAAGAGAGTTAAACAAAATTATAAGGAATGTCTTTGTCCTTGCTTGCGTCTGCTGTCTAGCATTCCCTCAAATACATTCAATAGAGCTATCTCTGCCATGCTTTCACTAAGTTCTCTAACCCACCATTTCTATGGTATCACCTAGAATGCAACAGACCTGATTCTACAAGAAGCTTTTTGACCGGGGGAGAAACATTTATTCACAAAAAAAATATCTCGTAGAAGATATGATGTGGAAAGAATTCATCTAAAGCCTCACTAAAAGTATTATCTGGAAAATCTCCATCCAATATGTAGTCAGGCTGCCTTGTTGTTTTAATGACATTCGTATTAGATGGTGAAGAATTATGAGTTCAAATCAGCAATTTCTGCAAAATTTATACGAAGCCTTCAACAAAGGTGAGATTGAAACAATCATCTCGGTGATGCACCCGGAGGTGAAATGGGCAAACGGGGTGGAAGGCGGTTTCGTTTATGGACGCGATGCGGTGCGCGAATACTGGACTAATCAATTTAAGGTTATTCAAGTGCAGCTTGAAACCTTAAACTTCGAGACGGATGAAAACAATCGAAATGTCGTTACCGTTCATCAAATCGTCAGAGATTTGCAAGGCAGTTTGCTCGCTGATGCAACAATTCAACAAATCTTTACTATTGAGGATAGTTTGATTAGTCTTTATGAAATTGGCGAAACTGAAACAATCCAAGAGATGATTCAAAAGACGAGAACTCCCAATGAGTGATTGGAAAGGCAGTTACAATTAGAGCCGTTACTTTTACCGATCGTGATGAAAAGGGATTAGTAACTTCGGTCAGATTCTGTATGAACGAAAAAATGCTTTCGTCTAAACTGGTGAGTCACAACTTGTCTTCCTGTTCAAACAGGGTGGCATAGTCGCTCATTCCTGCTTTAGCCAAGGTGCGATCTTCCTCAGCAAACTCAGTGGCAAACATAGCTAGCTGGGCAGTATCGAAAACAATTTGCTGGCGTCTATCCCGAAATTTTAGGAAAGCGATAAAGTCAGCTACTTCCTGCAGCGCTTTACTATAGTTGACAAAAAGATAAATCTTTGGCGATCGCCGAGGTCTGGAAGGTCATCGATCGAGTTCGGAAGGCGATCACTCCGGTGAGCGAGCTTATGGTTGCGGTAATTTTCTGGGTTGATGGGCAATTGCGCCTAGCGGGCCGAGATTCTTAATTAAAGAATCTTATCAAGACGTTAATTTTTGGAGCTTTGAAGGCCGATCTCTGAAACCCTATTTGCTTTGCTGACTCAATTTTTGCTAGGCTATATCCCTTAAAAATTTTGGCTTTTACCCATGAATGCTCGAAATCGTTGGATATTACTGCTACTTCTGTCCGTGGCAACCGCACTCCTTGCCTTTAACGGTCATCCTTTCATCGTCAATGCGGCAGCTCCCGTTGCCGATCTAGAGCGCGTTCATTTTGGCGATCGCCCTGTCAGCAATTTGTTTTCTCAAGCGGAACCCCGACAGGCGGTGCAAACCAGTGAGGTTCAATACGCCACCGTCAACGGAAAAGTGATTACGGGATATTTCGCCAAGCCTAAAACAGTTACCGGCCCCCTACCGGCCGTAATTACCATCCATGAATGGTGGGGACTCAACGACAACATTCGGGCCGCAACGCGACGCCTGGCCGGAGAAGGATACCAGGTGCTGGCCGTGGATCTCTACGGCGCTCAAACCGCTCAAACCCCGGAAGCGGCTCGCCAACTGCTGCAACAGGTCAATGACAACCCCACTCCAGCAAAGGATAACCTGCGACAAGCCTACCAATATCTAGCTAATCGCCAAAAGGCCCCTAAAGTTGGCGTTATGGGCTGGTGTTTCGGGGGAGCCTGGTCGCTGCAAACTGCCTTGCTGTTACCCACAGAAATTGATGCTACGGTGATTTACTACGGCCGTCTGGTCAATGACCCCGCCCAACTACGCACCCTGCAAATGCCGATTTTGGGAATTTTTGGCGCTAATGACCAATCTATCCCCGTGGCAGACGTACGCCGCTTCGAGGAAACCCTTAAGTCCCTCGGCAAGACCGTCACCATTCAAATCTACGACAACGCCGGCCATGCTTTCGCCAATCCCAGCGGCGATCGCTACGTGCCAGCCGCAGCCGAGGCAGCCTGGAGCCAAACCACTGACTTTCTTGCCCGCACCCTCAAGCCCAAAACTTAAGGGCGATCGCCTGGGCTGGCCTGCAATTTGGCTGAGACCATTTCCTTGACCACATCTTCCATGCGATAGCGAGCCTGCCAGCCCAGTTTTTCCCTGGCTTTGGCAGGATTGGCGCGGCTAATCGCTAGATCCGTGGGGCGAAATAAACTGCTGTCGGTGGTCACGCGATCGCGCCAGTTAATTCCCACGGCGGCGAAGGCTTGGGCAACAAAATCTTCTAGCTTGGTGCTGTGACCCGTAGCGATGACAAAATCTTCTGGCTGCTCCTGTTGCAACATCAGGTGCATGGCTTCCACATATTCCGGGGCCCACCCCCAATCCCGCTGGATGGAAATATTACCCAGATGCAACTGCTCCGAACTGCCTTGGGCGATGCGGCAGGCGGCGGCGATGATTTTTTGAGTGACGAAACGTTCAGGCCGCAAGGGCGATTCGTGGTTAAACAGGATGCCAGAGCAGGCAAACAATCCGTAAGCTTCTCGGTAGTTGGCAACCTGCCAAAAAGCGGCTGATTTAGCGACGGCGTAGGGACTGCGGGGTCGAAAGGAGGTTTCTTCATCGGCGAGGCGATCGCCAATATCGCCAAAGCATTCACTGGAGCCAGCATTGTAGAATTTGATGGGCGCTCCCGTAAAGCGAATGGCCTCCAGCCAGTTGAGGGTGCCAAAGGAAATGCTCTCCAGGGTTTCGACGGGCTGCTGAAAGGACAGACCCACCGAGGTTTGACCCGCCAAATTATAAACCTCGTCCGGTTCGGTTTTGATGAGGGCTTGCAGGACGCTGCGGAAGTCGTTGAGCGCCACGGATTCCAATTTAATTTGGTCGCGAATGCCTAAACTTACCAGATTGCGGAAAGAAGACATTTGGGCATCTCGCGAGGTTCCACAAACGCCATAGCCTTTTTCTAGCAGGAGTTTGGCTAAATAGGCACCGTCTTGACCCGATACGCCACAAATCAATGCTTTTTTCATGCCCGTTTGCCTGCAAACTTGATAATTAATTGTACAGAGTTTAGGCTGCTCCAGCCAAACTTGCTATTGTTCTCAATCCGGTTCGCCGCTCGAAGTTTCCCAAATTCATAGTGCTATTCAGCAACGCCTCCAATCCCTTTATCTTGCTTAATGGCTTAAAAGTTAATAGGCTGAGTAACTGGTGAATGTTTCTAGAGAGGCTATGGTTTTAAGCTGGCGCGAGCTTAAGATAGGGCAGCATACAGATAATGCTACAGCTCAGTTAAATTCCTTTGCCACTACACCTTGAAAGTCATGTCTGCGTTTCTCCTGGCCACGGATTTAGACAATACTCTTGTCGGCGATGATACCGCGCTGACCCGACTCAATCGCTATCTAGAAGACAATCGCCAAACTCAGAATCTGAAATTAGTTTATATTACGGGTCGTTCTCTATATCTTTACCGCCAGCTTGCCCAAGAAAAGCCGCTGCTAACCCCAGATGCTTTGATTACTGCCGTAGGAACAGAAATTTATTTCGCTCCCCAGCAAAATCAATTCGATTCTGACTGGGCCAGCCGCCTCGCTCCAGGGTGGGATCGCGATCGCCTCACCGCCATTGCCGCCCACTTTGCCGATCTGGAACTACAGCCCCTTTCCGAACAAAATCCCTACAAAATCAGTTATTTTCTCAGGGCAACAACCGCAGAGATCCTGCTTGCCCAGTTGCGATCGCAGATTGAGGAGCAGGGATTGCAGGCCCAGCTCATCTACAGCGGCGGGCAAGATCTGGACATTCTCCCTGAAAAAGGTGATAAAGGACTAGCTTTGCAATATTTACGGCAAAGATGGGCGATTAAACCGGAGCAGACTGTAGTTTGTGGGGATTCCGGCAACGATATTGCCCTGTTTTGCGGCCCGGAACGCGGTATCATCGTGGGCAATGCCCGTCCTGAACTTCTCCAGTGGTATGAGATGAACCCCCGCCAACATCACTATCTGGCCCAAGGTCACTATGCCAAGGGGATTTTAGAGGGCCTCGCTTACTTTGGTTTTTTCTCCTAAACAGCGATCGCGCCATGACCATTGGCTATCTCAAAGGTAGAGCGATTGAGGTGACCCAAACCCTCAACAATCGTCTCATTCTGGTGTTAGAAGTCAACAACATCGGCTACGAACTCCAGATTCCCTCCCGCCTTGCCCGCCAATTGTCCCCATTACCGGAGGAAATTCGCCAAATCTTCATTCATCAGCAGCAAAGAGAAGAACAAATTATTTTCTATGGCTTTGGCTCAGCGGCGGAACGGGATTTATTTCGCCAATTAGTTAGCGTCAGTGGCATCGGGCCCCAATTGGGACTCGCCTTACTCGACACCCTGGGTTTAGGGGAATTAGTACAGGCGATCGTCACCAGCAATATTCGCATTCTCGCTAAAACCCCCGGCGTTGGTCAAAAAACCGCAGAACGCCTGGCCCTTGAACTCAAAACCAAGCTAGCTCAATGGCGCGACCTGGCCGGGGTCAGCACCCCTACACCCGCACCGATCGCCCCGGCCCCTGGCATTCTCGAAGATTTGGAGATGACCCTCCTGGCTCTCGGCTACACCAAAGACGAAATTGAACAGGCTCTAGCGGTTCTCACCCAAGACAGCCTACTCCTGAAAAATTCCCAGGTCGAGGAGTGGATCAAACGGGCGATCGCCTTACTCACTTAGCCAGGCGATCGCCGGCTGGGCCTAAAATTCTCGCTGAGAAAAGATGAAAATAGCAATTCCCAGCAGCATAATCGTGTAAACCAGCGCGTAGAGGGCGCTACTGATTAACTCACCACCGGAGGGCAGCAAATTGTAAACGGCGTCATTGCGAAGGTTCAGACGAGACAGATCGGGTAAAACCAGGTATAGTCCCCTCGTCAAGCGCTCGATACCGGGATTTTGACTAATTTTTCCTAACTCCAATAAATCTTGACTGACGTGACCCATTAAAAAGACGCCAAAGCTCAGCAGAGTCGCCAAAATTGAACTGGTGAACGCACCGAAGGCGAGGGCTGCGGCGATGAGCAAGAGGAGTTCCAGACAGAGATAAACCTGAGCTAGAGCGAAGCTACCCAGGGGATAGTCAACCCCAAAAGCACTCAACAGTCCAAAGCAAAGAACCGATAAAATAAAGACTAAAATCAGCAGTACGCCGAATAAACCCAGATGTTTGCCAATAATTAGTTCAGCGCGGCTAATGGGCTTAGCAATCAACACCAGCACCGTCCGCTTATCAATTTCCTTGTTAATTAGCCCTGCTCCTACAAAAATCGCCACAATAGTACTCAGTAGTGCGATCGCGCCCAGGCCGAGGTTGGGCAGGATTTGTCCTTCGGCATCCAGGGCAATTTTGGGAATAAAAGTGACAGCAAATAGAAACAACGCCCCGAAAAAACCGATGACGTACAAAATTCGGTCTCTCAACACTTCGCGAAATCCGTTAGCGGCGATCGCCCAAATTCTGGCCAGCATCTTGACAGCCTCCTCCCTCAGACAGAATAAACCTTCGGTACTTATTTTGGCGTAAGGTTTCCCCTCCGACAAGCGATCGCCCAAATTTGAGTAGAGGTTTTTTGGTGAGTTTCCGGCAGCAGCGGGTCTGTGGACTGAACTCAACCCGGAAATTCAGTTAATCGTTTGCCAATTAGTGCGGAAGTCTAGCCCTCGAATCAGTTGGTAGGTGTTACACAGCATCTAATGCCAAAGTCTTTGCAAACATCAGGAATCCGCCGATTTTCTCTTTTTCGTTTGGGCTTAGAACCTTCGGTCGTGACAACAACTCTGGTGTCAGAATTTTGCAAAGCATAGGCGATTAAAAAAGGATCTTTCCCAATCTTCTCAATATCAACTTCATCTAGATCGGGAGCATAACCCGCAGTTAGAGTTTTCAATACCAACGCAGAATCAACTTGTTCATCTAGAAGAAGACTGTCTTTAACTCTTTTTGATTTAGCCCAGACAGTCAGCTCATCCTTACTTCCAGCAATAACTTCAGCATACATTTCTTCGGGGATTTTTACTTTATTTTGCCGTCCCATTTCTTCTAACCATGACCAAAATTCGGGGACGCGCTCAATTGGATAGTAATCTCGATTAGCATCTATCAAGACATTGGTATCTAGGAAGTATAGCACCATTCACTATACATCTCCTTTTGTTGAAGAAGCATTTAGCGAGATGAGCTTTTCTAGATTCTGCGCTTTTACTCCTAGGATTTTGGCAGCTTTTACCGTTGTCAGTTCCCCCGACCCCATCATTTGGGAAACAGAACTAATTAAAGAAGTTCCTATCTTGTTTTGTCGAACTATGTAGTAATCAGGCCCGCCCTTCTTATCACAATTTTTCTCTTTCTGTTGATTTTGCTTATCAATCCATTGATTTCTAAAGGAAGTCGATAGTTGTCGCCAGGTTGTCTCTTCGATTCTTTGATTGCGGAAAAGCCGATAAGCTACCATTGAGCCGCTCAGGTTTCGCTTCTCAGCAAAATCCATAACCCTTTGGGCGATCGCATCAATTCCACCCGATAGATTGAGCTTGAATTCGTTTAGCTCCTGCAACGGTAGCAAGATTTCTCCGGCGACATCATTACAAAAACGTTCGATTTTTGCTTCTCTTTTTTGGGTAAGAAATTCAAGCTTGCCACCACTGACACCCGTTTCGCCTAACAGCAAATGACAAAATTCATGGAGCAAAGTGAACGACCAAGCGGTATGAGCATCCCGATCGTTGATGACGATAAAAGGAGCAATGGGATCGGCGATCGCAAAACCACGAAATAGCTCAACGGCAATATTGGTGTGATGGCTGCCCAAATTACCGATGAGTAAGACAAAGGTTCCGGTTTTTTCGGTTTGGGTTCTTAGTAAGAAAAAAGCATCCCTGGCATTAGGTTGCTCTCGAAAGGCTGGCAAATCTAGCTGAAGAATTTCTCGAATTTTCGCTACAAAGGCAAGAACACCTTGGTCAAGCTGCATGGAACCAATAAATTTCAGCGGCTCCGTATCTTCATCGTCTTCGAGGGCCGCTCGCAACAAACCCTGACGCACTTGAACATCTCGAATTAAGGCATCCAAAAGTCCCTCATCTTCACGAGAAGGGGCTTCTGGAAGAACGCGAAAATCCTGGACGCGATCGCTTTTTGGCGGCGGTGCGGGCAGGTAAAGGTTAAAAGAGGTCTGTGGTAATACTT
>JAAUTE010000042.1 GCA_012031815.1 Chloroflexaceae bacterium | reverse complement strand
GGCGGGCGCGACGATAGGAGCAGGGGCCGGTGGAGCCGGGGCAAGGGACGGGACTTGAGGGGGAGCCGTCGGCGCAGGGACATCGGGAATCAGGAGTGTACTGGTTCCGTAGGCTGCCGTACCGAGCAAACTCAGGCTCAGGCTACCTAAATAACGAATGCCGCTTTTCCAGGCGATCTGTTTGGGAAAATGGGGGGTCATGAAGGTCACTCCTCTTAGGGTTTGCGAGCTGATGGGGATTTATCTAGCGATTACCGTATAAAGCGACAAATTTACCGGGCCAAACCGGGTGAAACTAGCTGAGGACGGCGAGGCTTTCAACCCCATCACTTTAGCCGCAATCCAGTTACTTACAACGAGGAGTAGCCTAAAGCGATCGCCCCCGGCGGCAAACAAATTTCGGTAGTCGCACCGGGAGCCCAAGCCGCACGCGCAACTCGCCTTGGGGGGTAACGCCGACCACCACGCCAGGGCAGCCTTCCACCTCGATTTTCTGTCCCTGATTGGCAAACAGCGTCAAATAGCCAGGAAGAATCCCCTCAATTCCAGCGCCTTGATAGGATTGATAGCCCCGCCAGAGTCCGGCTAGGGCGATCGCGCTCAGGGTTTCGGCGGTCGTGATGGGAAGCCGATGGTGAGCAACGAAGGGATAGAGTTGAATGCCGGTTGGCGGGGTGGAATTGCGCCAGTTGAGACCGATTCCGAGAACTGCTTGCTGAATTTTACCTGATTGAACGCGGGTTTCGCTCTTAATGCCGCCTAGCTTGCGCCCTTGCAAGATGAAGTCGTTGGGCCACTTGAGCTGAACAGGGACTTGAAACTCTCTGAGCAAGCTTGCTACGCCCCAAGCGGATGCCAGGGTCAGATGAGTAGCATTTTCTGCCTTTAAGCTGGTTTTTAGGGCTAAGGATAGATAAATACCCCCCAAATCCGACTGCCACTGTCGCCCCCACTGGCCCCGCCCCGCCGTTTGTTGTAGCGCGATCGCCGCCAGGGGAAGCCCCTGGCCCGCTGCCAGTAACTCCCAGAGGATTTGATTGGTGGAAGAAACGACGGCAAACACCTGCAACGGGATAGCCAGCAGTGCCGCCGCTTCAGGAAAACCCAGCAAGGTCGTTTCATAAATTTGGCGATCGAACCCGGTTTCACTCACCGTTGCTAACTTCTTGGAAAGGATAGAAAGCGCATTCTTTTGGCGATCGTGGAACTATTTTAGATACGTCTCATCTTAAAGGTGAGATTAGGTGCTAACCATGAGGGCAAATTTCTTGTAGGTTTGAAAGACCAATTGCCAGAATTTCATCTAATCCTAACAGCAAAGCTGCGATTCCCAATGCCCATATGCCCCACTGAAGCCTTTGCGATTTCCTGCTGCGAATTGGATCTAAAACTAACAGGGTTTCACTCTCTAAATATTGAACCAAAGCAGTTAAATAGTCCTCTTCAGAAGCTTGATTCCACTCAGGGGAAAGTAGTTGCTTAGGTAAAACAATTTTTCCGCCATTTTCAGGAAGTATTCCCCACAATCCTAAACCAATGGCAACAACAATAAGCGCATAGGCAGAAAATTTGGTTAGCAAGCAAGTCAGACAAGGATAAGTATCCAGTCCAACACAAAGGTCAAAGCCAGGCAAATCCTTGCCGAAGCCTGCCAAGAGGATGGCAAGAGTTAAAACTACGCCCAATCTCACGTTTAATTTGTCAATATTCTCGGTAACAATCTTAATTGAATCCAGGGTATATTGGTAAGTGAGTTTGATGTTGCTCATTGATTCTAGTTCTTGTCATGGAAGAAGGAAACCAAAATCAACCTGATATCCGTTCTGATAAGCCTTCTGAGAAGAGCTTACCGAAAATTGATCATGCAAAAACAATGGGTTATGTAAAAGCAGCAGCCTTACCCAAAGTCGATCCTGCCAAAACTATAGATTATATGGTTGAGGGAGGCAAACGCAAGCAATCCAAAGGTTGAGCGGCTCGGAGTCTAAACTTTCTTGAAAGCAGCCGAAAATTGAATTACTGCGCCCCATGACCAAAGTAATTGGTTTGATTAGCGGTACGTCTGTCGATGGGATTGACGCCGCTCTCACAGAAATTACCGGAACTGAGTCAGATCTGCAAGTTATATTACTCGCCGGAGAAACCTTCCCCTACCCGCCGGATCTGCGATCGCAAATTCTCGCCGTTGTGGTGGCGCGGCCCTTGCCGTGGCGGAACTGGCAGAACTGGATGACGCGATCGCCGAACAATTTGCCCTAGCGGCTTACAACCTTGGCCCTGCCGACCTGATTGGCTCCCACGGACAGACCGTTTTCCACCGCCCGCCCCAAGGCGAACGCTTAGGCTACAGCCTGCAACTGGGCCGGGGCGATCGCCTAGCGCAATTGACCCAATTGCCCGTTGTTAGCGATTTTCGGGCCGCGGACATTGCCGCAGGGGGTCAAGGCGCGCCCCTAGTGTCCAAAGTAGACGCTTGCCTGCTCAGCCATCCCACCCACCATCGCTGCGTGCAAAACCTCGGCGGCATCGGCAAACCTCACCTACCTGCCTCCCCACCAACCACCCGATTGGGAAACGAAAATTCGCGGTTGGGACACCGGGCCAGCCAATGCCCTCCTCGATCTTGCCGTAGAACAACTTACCCAAGGACAACAGCGCTATGACCAGGATGGTCGCTGGGCCGCCCAAGGAAAAATTTGCCAAGCCCTAGTCAATCAATGGTTACAACATCCTTTCTTCCAAGAGCCACCGCCCAAATCCACGGGACGAGAACTGTTTAGCCCCGATTATTTACAACAATGCTGGCAGGATGCCCAAAAAGAACAGTTAAGCGCCGCCGATTGGCTGGCTACCCTCACGGAACTGACCGCAGCCTCCGTTGTTCATAGCTACCAACAGTTCCTACCCCAACTGCCCGACCAGGTGCTGCTCTGCGGCGGCGGCAGCCGCAACCTCTACCTTAAAACCCGTCTGCAAGCTCGTCTACCTCAATCCACGGTTCTCACCACCGATGAGGCCGGCCTCAGCAGCGACTTTAAAGAAGCGATCGCCTTTGGGATCTTAGGCTATTGGCGCTACTGCACCTCAGTCACGGGCAACCTTCCCCAAGTCACCGGAGCCAAACAAGCCACACGACTGGGTAAAGTCAGCCTACCAGTGCTTTAGGCGGGATTTGGGGCAACAAATCCAAAAAAATGTAACCATCGTTCAGAATAAAATAGGGCCGCTAGACAGCAAGGAGTGAGGGTGTGACCCATAGTTTTCTGGTTGAGTCGGGTAGCTGGCAACTTCAAGGCGTCTGGATCGAACGCGATCGCCAACCCAAGCCGGTTCAAGGTATGACTATCATCGCTTGGACTCAGGCCGACTGGTTCACAATGGTCACAAAACTCGTATTTCCCCAGGAAGAACGCCCGGAAATCTCCTTTCAGTATCGTGGACGCCTTGACCTTCAGCGACAACAATACACCTTTGTTCTTCGTCAGACCATTTTGGGCAAAATTGAAGGGGAGGGGTGGCTGGCTTCCCAATCCATCATCCAGCGCTACTGGGTGTTGGGAGACGGCCAGCGCCGCAGTGGTTTCGATACATTCTATCAGCTTGACCAAGATAGCTATCACCTCTCCAGTGCCATCCTCACCGGACACTACTTGACCAGTGCGATGGAAGCCCGCCTAAATCGGAAGGGTTAAGGAAATTTGCCGATTTTTCTCTGGAAAATACGATAGTAACCAGTTGCTGCTAGGTCTCATGAAAACTGACCCCAACTACAACCGCGTCATCGACAATCGCTATCGGCTCCTAGACTTGATTGGTGTTGGGGCAATGGGTCAGGTTTACCGTGCTGAAGATACCCTCCTGGGTGGCGTCAACGTAGCACTCAAGTTTCTCTCCCAAACTCTGCTCAGCCAAAAAATGCGGGAGCGCTTTGAACGGGAAGCCCAAATCAGCGCCCTCCTGGGTGAAAAAAGCATTCATATTGTTCGAGTCAAAGATTACGGGATAGACGACTTAAATATTCCCTTTTACGTCATGGAATTTTTGCAGGGAGAAAACCTGAGCGATCTGCTTAAATATAATCCCCTGCCTCTGTCGCGTTTTTTCAAAATTGCTCGCCAAATCGGCCTCGGACTGAGCAGTGCCCACGAAGGTATTGTGTTCCAAAATCAGCCCAGCCCCATCGTTCATCGAGACATCAAGCCCAGCAATATTTTTGTGGTTCCCGATGCCTCACTCGGAGAATTAGTCAAAGTTCTAGATTTTGGCATTGCCAAACTGCTCCGGGGAGGCGACTCCCAAACCCACTCTTTCATGGGAACCCTGGCCTATTGCTCCCCGGAACAAATGGAAGGCAAGGAGCTAGACAATCGCTCGGACATCTACAGTTTTGGGGTGATGATGTATGAAATGCTCACCAACGAGATGCCCATTGTCCCGGAAACCTCCTCGTTTCACGGTTGGTATCGCGCCCACCATGAATTTCCCGCCAAAGGGTTCGATCCCTTAATCCATTTGCCAGAGGAGTTGGAAAGCCTGGTTTATCAATGCTTGTCCAAGCGCCCGGAGCATCGTCCCCAAAATACGGCGGAAATTCTCGCTGTCCTTGAACGCCTAGAACGACAAATTAGCGATCGCTCTACCGCACCGGGCCAGGCTCTCAACGAAGAAGCCAAGCTTAAGGTAGCGGAAGACACCACTCAAGTTGACGCTAGCAATCGGACAACCGAAGTACAGACGGTTTTTCAAGATGCATTGACGGGGGCAAGCGATCCGCGTAGCCTTAGCTCGATTACGGATTTCTGCTTGCAGAATACTTGGCCCCAAGATAAACCCCGGGAGAAGATTGTGTTTCCCCGCATACTCACCTTACCAAATCACACTATCGCCAGTTTGTGGGCGATGTTGGAGCAAGATGACATTCTCAACCGTAAAAACAGCACCCGCTACAATCAATTCCTCTGCCTGCAAGCCCCCCATCCCATGCTACTATGGATTACGGTTTTGTATTCTAGCCTGTACGGGCCGCGCTGGCTGCCTTGCTATCTGGATCTCCAAACGGATTTAGGACAGCGAATAATTCGCACCCTGGCACAACTGGGGAGCTATCGAATTTTGCTGTTTTCCCTGGAAAAACCAGAGTCTTGCCAATACGTTCTCAGTGCCACCATCGCTGCCGATCAATGTAAACTTTTCACTAAATGGGCAGACAGTAGCTTGAAATTTCCTAAATCTAGCAATCAGCGCGCCAGTAAAGACCTGCTTCAGCGGGAGTTGGGCAAGCTCAAGCCCAAGATTCTCAAAAAGTTGGAAACGGTTCGCCTCACCCCCTAAATTGCCCCGTACCCCTATCTCCTATGGCCGCCACGCCTCAAGATCAAAAACATCCTCAAGAAACCAGCGATCGCCAAGCGGTCAATCACCTGTTGAGGGAGCCGCCGACGCCCCAGAGCTGGCTGGAGTTGGCGCGGTTGCGGATTCGCTACCAAAATTTTCCGGGAGCCAGGGATATTCAGCGCGACCTTGACCTGTTGCTGCAACAGTGGCAGCTCACGGAGGAGGAGCTGTTTGAGAAAACTCGCCAGCTCTACGCTAAAGGTCAGGGCTATCAGCCACGCTCCCAAGGAGAAGAGCTGCAAGATTGGAGCTAGTTTAATCCAGGGCTGACAATGCCCGACCATTGGACTTGTTTTTGTGGCTGGCGGCGGTAGGAGAAGAAATAATCGGGCTGTTGGTAGGTACAGCAAGGGGCGATCGCCATTTGGTCGAGAGGGAGGCCGATCTGTTGTAATTGCAGCGCATTAATGCGGCGAACGTCGAGACGGACGCGATCGGGTTGGGGGTCGCACAGCAGGGCGAGTCGGGCAGTTCCCAGAGGTAGCGAAATATCGCTTCCGGGGA
Organism: Chloroflexaceae bacterium; assembly: GCA_012031815.1. GTDB lineage: Bacteria > Cyanobacteriota > Cyanobacteriia > Cyanobacteriales > JAAUTE01 > JAAUTE01. The sequence goes on along the minus strand of JAAUTE010000042.1, from coordinate 13,585 downwards.
GGGAGGGGCGCTAAACAGGCTGGCTCCCACCTTGGCGGCAACCTCCTCTGCCACTTGATAGACTTCTCCCGCGATCGCCGGGCCCATCGCAATCCGCAGTTCACTCAAAGGGCTACCCGTGGTTAGGAAATAATTGACGGTCGCAGGGACGATGCGGGCTGCCGTACCTCGCCAACCGGCATGAATAGCAGCAACTCGACCTGTCGCCAGATCGCCGATGAGCACGGGCGTACAGTCGGCTGAGGCTGCCCAAACCGCTCGATCGGGGCCGTCACTTACCAGGGCATCTCCGGGGGGCAATTCCTCCTCTCCCGCCCAGGCAGCGATTTGTGTGGGTGTTAATACCGTATTACCATGAACTTGTCGGGCGCGGTAGGCGATCGCCGTGGGAGAGAGGTGCGTCACCAAGGTTTCTGGCAAGGCGGGGGCAAACTGACGGGTAAAAAAGCCATGCTGCCAAGGTTGCAACAAACGACAGCGCAAGTAAGGTTTGCCGTCCCAAAACTGCCACTGCCAATCCGAATTTAAGGCAGGTAGCTGAGTTTTGGTGACCAAGGACGTTGATTCGCTCATAAAGGGCCTCGCCAAAGTTTAACTTTGTAGTTCACTAGTTTAACCAATGGACGCTTCTTTGACGAAAAAAGCCCCCCGCAAGCCGAATCCTCTGGCCCGTCTTCAACGGCTTTAATTCCACCCCGAATGGCTAGAATCCTGGCTGTGAAATTGGCGATCCAGCAGACGACCCCAAACCCCATCGTAGGGATGGACGCTTTGAACTTCCCTATCTGCTCGATAAACCGGACGCCCTTCATTGACCCACTGAAAAATCGAGCCTTCCAGGTTGTAAACGTTCTGGTAGCCCAATGCCTGGAGTTTTTCGCCGTAAGCCGAAGAGCGATAACCCACGGAACAATACACCACAATTGGCCTTTGGCGATCGACCCCCGGCCAGTTTTGCAAGGCTTCCGGGTCGCTCGGAGCCAGTTGCGCCCCTTGGAGATGGCTGACCGCATATTCTGCCGCCGCTCTGGTATCCAGGAGTAAAGGCCGCTGTCCCTCACTGCGGGCTAGCCAATCCGCTAGGGCCTGGGTTGACAACTGGCGAACTTGGGGAAATCGTTGGCGAACCAGGGTTTTGACGGCTGCCCAGCTTGGAGACATCCCATTGGGCCGCAGGAACCAGAGGAGTACCGCTAACCCGGCAATGACAGCAATCCAACCGACGGGATTAATCAAGCGATTCATTGTAAATAAACCCTGAAATAGACTTCTATCTCTAATTTAGAGCTGTTAAAGTGGGAAACCAAGGGAAGGTTTTCCAAATAGGCTGGGGGAAAGGACGATGGTGCCATCTAGTGTTAGCAACAGCTCGTCAGAAGCCAACTCCAACTGGTTTTTAGTTTGCGGTCTGGGACGTTTGGGACAACATTGTCTGGCGGCCCTCAAGGAATTTGGGGTCAAAGTGGTAGCCATCGAACAGAACCACACCCACCGCTGGGAATTGCCTAACATTGAATCCCTCATTGACGAGTTGGTCATCGGGGATTGCCGCCAAAACCAGACCCTAGAGCAGGCTGGGGTGCGTCACTGTCGGGCCGTTCTCATCGCTACCAGCAACGAGCAGACCAATATTGAAACGGCCCTGGCCGTCCGCCAGCTCAATCCAGAGGCGCGTCTGGTGGTGCGCTCGACGAAAACCAATCTCAACCGGCTCCTCAGCCAGCAATTAGGCAATTACATCGCCTACGACCCCAGCCAGCTCTCTACCTCGGCCTTTGGCTTGGCGGCCATGGATTTGGGAACCCTGGGGTTTTTTAGCATCGATGGCCAGCGTCTGCGGGTGGAACTGCGTCAATTAGGCGATCGAGACTTACCTAAGCGTCCCCTCCACGATTTTAATAACCGCCAGCAGCGATTGCTTGCCTACCTGCCAGCAGGGTCAGCCATTCCCATAAAAGCCAGTGACTATTTCTATCAGTGGCAGGAGGAAACCCGCCCCCAACGGGACGACACCCTGATTTATGTCGAAAAAGTAGATTACCTGTCCGTATTGGCTCCCACTCCCGCTGCCCAAACCTCCCGCTGGCAGTCGGCCCTCCAACAGCTCACCTGGCCCGCCCTCAAACGGCAATTCCGGCAATTTTGGCAGTTAAACTTTCAGCAACAGGTGCAGCGAGTGGCGATCGTCAGTGGATTGATTGTCTTGCTCTTGCTGGGGTTGGGCGCGGTGCTGTTGGGAGACGGCCTGGGGCGACCGGCGATTTTTGAAGTGATTATTTTGTTGCTGGGGGGCTTTGCCGATCTGTTTGGCGATTTGCAGGATCTATCCTGGCCGCTGCAAGCCTTTGCTCTGGGATTAACCTTGGCGGGGACAGCCTTTGTCGGCGTTCTCTACGCTCTCCTCACCGAAGCACTGCTATCCTCGAAATTTCAGTTTGTCAAGCGCCGTCCGCCCGTCCCCCAACAGGGTCACATCATTATCATCGGGTTGGGGCGAGTGGGCCAGGGCATTGCCAGTTTTTTGCAGGAATTGCGGCAGTCCCTGGTGGCAGTTAGCTTTAATCTGGAGTTCGATCAGTCAATTTTGCCCGATTTGCCCCTGGTGATTGGCAATATACAAACGGCTCTCACCCAAGTGAATCTGGCAACGGCAAAAAGCGTGGTCGTGGCCAGCGATGACGAGATTTTGAATCTGGAAACCGCCCTCACCGCTAAAGCCCTCAATCCTAACTGTCGCCTGGTAATTCGCATTGCCGGCCAGCAGTTAAGCCAAAATATCAGCCAGCTTCTGCCCGCGGCCCAGACCATTGGAGCCTCTTCCGTGGCCGCCGAAGTTCTCGCCGGAGCGGCTTTTGGGGAAAATATTCTCTCGATCTTTCGCCTCTACAATCAAACCATTCTGGTCACGGAATACCGCATCGAAGCCGACGATACCTTGCACGGACTGCTCCTGGCTGAAGTTTCCTACGGCTACGGCATTGTTCCAATTCTGCACCAGCATTCTGCCCAATCAACCCCGGAAGTCTCCGATTGGATGCCCTCCCACACCCGACAGGTGAAAGTGGGCGATCGCCTAATTGTGCTGGCGACGATAAATGGGCTGCGCCGGGTGGAGTTGGGGGAGCGGAGTTATTTGCCGAAACGGTGGCGCGTCTATGTGGAAAAAGCCCTCAATGAGGATGCGGCCTTTGACGGGGCCAATGCGATCGCCCGCGTGACGGGCTGCGACCTTCATCAAGCCAGGGAAGCCATGAGACACTTGCCCCAGACCTTGCCCCAGTCTTTTTATGAGCAGCAGGCAGAACGGCTCGCCCGCGATCTCAAAAAGGCCATGGTCAGCGCCCGCGCCATCGCCGAGCAGCCAGATTAGTGGCGGCATCGCCTCCTGCTGGTAAGCCGAATTTTGCGGAATTTCTAACTGCTGTAATCTCTGAGACTATCCTTTGATAGAGTGTTGCGGCTGGGTAGGCTCGGTTAAATAAAACTGTAAGACAGTTGGCGATCGTTCCATCGTTCCGTTCATAGCCAGGGGTGCTGCGGCTGTCAGCATCCTTGAGACAAGGGACAGTACGTGAGCAGAATCGGTAGAAATCGCCAAAAACCAGGAGTTATTTGCAGTTATGGAAGAAATCCTTAAGATCCCCCCAACCCGCCCAGCCCATTAGCGATACGGAACGGTGGGCGTCCATCATTGGCGGTGGCGCGATGGTATTGCTGGGATTACAGCAGCGGTCTTTGCGGGGCGTCCTCATGGCTGCGGCGGGCGGCAGTTTGGCTATCACGGTGCCACCAGCGAAACCAGCCTTCCCGACCAGGTTAGCGAAGCCGTGGGACTGGATCGCTCTATTCGCGTCGAAAAATCCGTCACTATTTTCAATAAATCTCCCGAAGACCTTTATCGCTTCTGGCACGATTTTGAGAATCTACCCCGCTTCATGAAACATCTCAAATCCGTCAAGGTTTACGACGAGAAGCGCTCCCACTGGATTGCGTCGGCTCCCCTGGGCAACAGCGTGGAATGGGATGCAGAAATGATCAAAGATGAACCCAATCATCTGATTGCTTGGGCATCAGTGGCCGCTGCCGATATTGATAACTCCGGGTTTGTGCGCTTTACGCCGGGGCCCGTGGGGCGCGGGACGGAGGTAAAAGTGGTCATGGAGTACAATCTACCAGGTGGGGCGATCGCGCAGCCTTGGCCAAACTGTTTGGAGAAGAACCAGAACAGCAAATCGGCGACGAACTGCGACGCTTCAAAATGCTCATGGAAGCCGGGGAAATCGCCACCACCGAAGGACAACCGTCGGGCCGGGCCTAGAACCGTTCTAAGGAACTAAGTGTAGTCAGGGGTATTGCCGGGCTTCCACTTGATATTGCAGCCAATACTGGGTTTCTGCTCAGAATTTACGGCTTTACCCGCTAATAATGCCTCAATGGCAGCCCGCAAGTCGCTGCCGGTAACCGGTAAATGGTTGCTGGGGCGGCTTTCGTCTAACTGACCCCGATAGGCCAGGCGGCGATCGCGATCAAACAGAAAAAAATCGGGGGTGCAGGCGGCGGTGTAGGCTTTGGCGGTGTCCTGGCTGTCGTCGAAACAGAAGGGAAAGTTAAAATTGAGTTCCTGGGCCATTTCCCGGAGTTTTTCGGGAGAATCTTCAGGATAGTTGCCGATGTCATTGGCGCTGATAGCCGCGATTCCCAGTCCCTTACTGACGTAATCCTGACCCAGGCGAGCCAGTTCAGCTTGGACATGCTTGACAAAAGGACAGTGGCGGCAAATAAACATCACCAGCAGAGCCGAACAGTCCTTAAACGTGTCTAGAGAGATAATTTTGCCAGAAACCACCTCCGGGAGTTGAAAATCCGGGGCGGCCGTGCCGAGGGGCAGCATGGTTGATGGGGTAAGAGCCATAAGCCTTCTTAAGTAGCAACTTGTAGTCTAGGACGGCAGGAAAATTTAACCGCTCTCGCTTCCAACTCTATTGATTTGATAGGCGCGGCACAAGACTCTTCGGGGAACTTAAGTCGTTGCTACCAGTCAAATACTGAGTTTAAAAACGAATTTAGAGCTAAATCCTAGGATTGCCGAATATTTTTCCAAAGGCCTTGCCTGTTTTGGTACTTTAGTACTAAACTGGTGGCATCGTTGCCTGAGGTATTGGTCATGAATCAACGGCAAGCTTCTGCACTGTGTCTCGCCCCCGTTGCGAAACCTGTTAATCGGCAATCCCGCCCTTCCGGTCGCTCTCATCAGCCTGTTTTGCGCCTTCTTTGTCCTCCTTCATCTTCCCCCGATGCTGTTCCTGCCTTTTTTAAGCAACAGGACAGCCAGGCCCGTCACCGGGTACAGTCCAATTTTCAGCAGCTTGAATCCCAGGCCGATAAGATCAATCAGCTCTCCGCCGCCCTAGAATCCGCGATCGCCGAATTGACGGCCACGGTCGCCGAAATTAATTTTGACAGTCGCTTGCTGAGTAGGCGTTCCCCCAATGGGTTTGCAGCCTGCGAGTACCGCGAGGTCAGATTACCTGTCGTTCGCCAGAAATCCGCCGGACGTCTGGTTCTCATGACCCGCCCCGTGGATTTGCGTCGTCAGGAACGGGAAGCCTATCTCCTGGCCCAGCAATTGCGCGATCGCGACCGGCCGCATCCCTAATTCCCTGGAGCGGTCGTCTCGCTCAGGGGCGATCGCTCAGTTCCCTACAAGCTTTTTTGGGAGACGGTGGCTACGACATAGGCAATAACGGCGCTCAGGACAGCAATGCCAAGGCTAAAAAAGGCTGAAGAATTGGCAGCCATCGAACGCAAACTCAAATCAAATAAACGACCTTCCACTGAGTCGATACGCTTCTCTATTTTTTCTGAAATTTTTTTAAGATCCTCAACATCCCGCTTAATTTCAGCATTGTCCTGTTGTATCGCCACCATGCTGTGCTTTACGGCATTTATCTCTTCCCTGAGGTCTCGATTCAGGGTTTCAATGTTGGTGGCTAGGCGTTCCAACAGGGTTTCCATCTCATTGCGATCGCTCATATCAATTCTTTCTTAACAGCTTGGGCCAACCAACTCAAAAACAGCGCCGCCAGCGTACTTTTTATTTTAAAGGAGGACAATCTCTCCAGTTCCGTTTTCAGCCGCTTCTGAATTGAACTCCTGGCGCAGAATTTGCCACAATGAACTTATTTGCTGGCCCTTCCATTCCTGCTATCTCTGCGAGCGTAATGACTTTACCGCCCACCAGCCGACTGCAACTGACCCCCGACCTGAATATTTGCCGCCAACTCAACGGCCTGTGGCAAGTCTCCGGGGCCCACGGCCGCATCAACCCCAAGCCGCGATCGCCGAAATGTTTACCTACTTCGACGCAGGCTTGACCACCTGGGATTTAGCCGATCATTACGGGCCGGCAGAGGATTTTATTGGGGAATTTCGCCGCCAGCTTCGGGCCAGTCGCGGTCAGGCAGCCCTGGAAAACCTCCAGGCATTTACCAAATGGGTGCCGCGTCCCCAGCCCATGACCCGGAAATTGGTGGAAGATGCCATCAATATTTCGCGCCGTCGCCTGGGTATGAATTGCCTGGATTTGCTGCAATTTCACTGGTGGGAATACGGAGATAGCGGCTACTTGGATGCCCTAAAATTTTTGGCGGAACTCCAGGACGAAGGCAAAATTAAACATCTCGCCCTGACCAACTTCGACACGGAACACCTGCAAATTATTCTCGACGCTGGCATTGGCATTGTCTCCAATCAAGTTCAGTTTTCCCTCATCGATCGCCGCCCGTTAGTGAGCATGGCTGGGTTGTGCCAGCAGCGGGGCGTGAAATTGCTGGCCTACGGAACCCTCGCCGGGGGATTGCTCAGCGATCGCTATTTGGGCCAGCGAGAACCGGGCGGACTGGCGCTTAAAACCGCTAGCTTGAGAAAGTACAAAAATATGATTGATACCTGGGGCGGATGGCAACTTTTCCAGCAGTTATTGCAAACCTTACAGGAAATTGCCCACAAACACCAGGTTAGTATTGCCAATGTGGCGGTGCGCTACGTCCTGGAACAGCCAACGGTAGCGGGGGCGATCGTTGGGGCTAGGCTGAGCGTTGCCCAGCATATTGAAGAAAATAGACATATATTTAGCTTTGGATTGGATGAGGAAGACTTGAAGCGATTAGCAACCATTTTTAGTCAATCCCAGGATTTGTATCCCCTCATCGGCGACTGTGGCGACGAATATCGCCGTTAACTTTTTTCTTGCCCCGTAAACCCAACATGATGCAGCAACCCGGCGGCCTTTCCCTCAATCCTTCCGAAAAATGGTGCAATTCTCTCGATCGTGCCGTTCGAGCTTATCCAACCGAATTGGCTGCCCTGGCTTGGGGATTAGGCCAGGAATGGCAGGATGATACGGTTCTCGGACTGGATTTGCTGCCCGCGCCCCATTTTGTAGCCTGTTCTAAGGCAGCCATCGAACAGCTTAATCGCGATGTCAAGGGCTTCTTGCAGGAAATTCTCGGCCTCATCGACAACTACGATCGCGAAACCGAAGTGGTTATTCTGGCGATTCACTCAGGACAGGTAAAATTGGTCTATTTCCAGCCCCAAATGCCCCCTTCCATCTGCTGGAGCCAACTCCAAACCGACATTGACACCCTGATCGCGACCCTGGAACAGCGCTTGAGCGAACAAATTATTTTGCAGTAAAATTGTGCGCCTATTCGTTAAACCCTTCACCGTCCACAAGCGCTTCGCCCTGACCATCGCCCGCGGCACCACGGCTGCCACTACCAATCTCTGGCTCCGGGTATTACAAGACGGCATTGAGGGCTGGGGTGAAGCTTCTCCCTTTGCGATCGCCGCTGAGGAGGGCCAGACCACGGCCCAACTCCTGGCCCAGGTGGAGGCACTGATTCCGGTGCTAGAACCGTTGCATCCCTGGGAAAGGCAGCGAATTGAAGCAATTTTGCAGGAATTTGGGGCAAGTTCTGCGGTTAGAGCAGGCATTGATACGGCAATCCACGATTGGCTGGGCAAGCGGGCCAACCTGCCCCTATGGCGTTTGTGGGGTTTAGACCGCAACCGGATCGGGCCGATTTCGGTCACGGTGGGCATTGGCACGCCAGAGCAGGCTAAAGAACGCACCCGAAACTGGCTAAAAATCCTGAATGCTAGCTTAATAAAAGTTAAATTAGGCAATCCCGACGGGATTGAATGCGATCGCGCCATGCTCTTAGCGGTGCGTGAAGCCGCCCACCAAGCCCAGTTAACGGTGGATGCCAACGGCGGTTGGTCTCTAGCCGACGCCAGGAAAATGTGTCAGTGGCTAGCAGGTCAAGGAGTTTTGTACGTGGAACAGCCCTTGCCCGCAGGTGAAGAGGAGAAATTGGCAGAATTAAGCGCTCCACTGCCGATCTTTGTCGATGAAAGCTGCTGGAAGAGTGCCGATATCCCGCGACTGGCTCCCTGGGTTCAGGGCGTCAATCTGAAATTGATGAAAGCCGGCGGGTTAACAGAAATCCAGCGGGCCATTGGGGTGGCGAGGGTACTGGGGTTGCAGGTCATGTTTGGCTGCTATTCCGACAGCAGTTTAGCCAATAGCGCCATGCTACAGCTTGGTTCCCTGGCCGATTATCTCGACTTAGACAGCCATCTCAATTTACAAGACGATCCCTTTTCAGGATGGCAACTGGAAAATAACCGTTTGCTGCCGGGGGAGTTGCCGGGATTGGGCATCACCCTTCGAGAAGATTTTCTGGATTTCTAGCATTTTTTTCCGAAAATTCCTTGCCTCTCATCGTCGGAAATCTAGACTAAGATTGAGGGCGAAGTATCAATTGTCAGACAATTGTCTGGGCTATGCTCACACCAATTTCCGTCGATCTGACCAACTGCGATCGCGAACCGATTCATCTTCCGGGTGCGATTCAACCCCACGGAGTTTTACTGGTTTTAGCCGCCGAAACCCAGGAAATTCTGCAAGTCAGCGCCAATACCAGCGATTATCTCCAGTTATCTCCAGAGGCACTCCTGGGAAAACCCCTGAGCATTCTGCTATCCAACGGGGAAATTGAAGCGATTAACCATTGCCTCAAGGAAGATTTTGAGCAGGCTAATCCTTTGGCGATCGCGATCAAATCCGGGGAGGCGACCCTGGAATTTGATGGCATTGTCCATCGAGCCGATGGGCAAATCCTGCTGGAATTAGAGCCAAAACAACCCTTAGTTGCCACGGATTTTTTTCGATTTTATAACCTGGTTAAAGCCACGGTTAATAAAATTCAAAAGGCAGTAACCTTAAGCGAACTTGCGGGAATTTTAGTCAAAGAAGTCCGCAAACTGACCGGCTTCGATCGGGTTATGGTCTACCGTTTTGACCAGGAAGGGGCTGGAACGGTAATCGCAGAAGCTAAACAGGAAGAATTAACTCCCTTTTTCGGATTGTCCTATCCCGCTACTGACGTTCCCCAACAGGCTAAGCAACTTTACACCTATAATTTTATTCGCCTCATTCCTGACATTAACTACGTACCCGTCCCCCTCGTTCCTGAACTCAATCCCCTGACCCAGGAACCCTTAGACTTAAGCTATTCGGTCTTGCGCAGCGTTTCGCCAATTCATCTTGAATATCTCAACAATATGGGCGTCCATGCCTCCATGTCTATTTCCCTCGTTAAAGACCAAAAGTTGTGGGGACTAATTGCTTGCCACCATCAAACTAGCAAAGCCGTCAATTATGAAACCCGAACCGTGTGCGAATTTTTAGGTCAAGTGGTTTCTCTAGAGCTGGCAGCTAAAGAAGAAAATGAAGACCGGGACTATAAAATTCAACAGAAAGATATCCTATCCCAATTTGTCGTGGCTTTTGCGGAAGAAACGACCTTAGAAGCCGGATTGCAAAATAATGCTGCAAATTTACTCAAGTTAGTGGGAGCGACGGGCCTGGCAATCTGCCTTAACGACCAGATTTTGCCTATTGGTATAACTCCAGCATCAGGGCAGATTAAAGCCTTAATTACTTGGCTAGAAAACCAATTTGTCACCAATCTCTTTTTTACCAAGTCTCTAGCCCATTCCTATGCGCGTGCCGAGCTGTTTAAAGATGTGGCGAGCGGACTATTAGCCCTTTGTATTTCCCAAGTTCATAAAAACCTATCTTTTGTGGTTTCGTCCCGAAGTACTACAATCCGTGAATTGGGCTGGCAATCCCAATAAACCCGTTGAAGTCGATCAAAATGGCGATCACCACCTGTCGCCGCGCCAATCCTTTGCTAAGTGGCAAGAAACCGTAAAATTGACTTCTCTGCCCTGGAAAGCCTGTGAAATTGAAGCAGCCCTGGAACTCCGCAGCACAATTGTTGGCGTTATCTTAAAAAAAGCCGATGAACTGGCCAAAATTAACATCGAACTGGCCCGCAGCAATAGCGAGCTAGATGCCTTTGCTTATATTGCTTCCCACGATCTCAAAGAACCTTTGCGAGGCATTCACAATTACTCCAGTTTTTTGATAGAAGACTACGCCCATCTCCTCAATGAAGACGGGGTTTCTAAGTTGCAAACCCTGGTGCGGCTGACGCGACGCATGGAAGATTTGATCGATTCACTGCTGCATTTTTCCCGTCTGGGCCGTATTGAATTATTGCTCAAAAATAATGACCTCAACGAGGTTGTTAACGGCGTTATCGATATCCTTCGCATTAATTGGAAGACTATTCCCGTCGAAATCAATCGGCCCCAGCCCTTACCAGAAGCTCTGTGCGATCGCATCCAGATCAACGAGCTATTCAGTAACTTGATTAGTAATTCAGTTAAGTACAACGAGCGCGAACCCAGGCAGTTAGAAATTGGTTATTATCAACCGGGCGAATTATTCACGGATCTTCAGGGACACACTCAAGTATTAGCCCCCGATGCCCCCAGGGTTTACTACATCAAAGACAATGGTATTGGCATCAAAGAACGCCACTTAGACAAAATTTTTCGGATATTTAAGCGCTTACACGGCCCAGCTAAATACGGTGGTGGTACGGGAGCCGGATTAACCATTGCCAAAAAAATTGTCGAACGCCATGGGGGTACTATCTGGGTAGAATCGATTTATGGCGAAGGTAGTGTTTTTTACTTTACGTTGGCAAGCTGGAGGCAGGGGGATGAGCGACCGATTATCTAAGTCTTTATTAATTATTGAAGACAGTGACGAAGATTTCGCCGCTTTTGACCGGATGATGCAGCGCAGCTCCCTCCAAAACCCGGTCTTTCGCTGTAGCGACGGGGATGAGTCCCTGGATTTTCTCTACCATCGCCAGAATTTATTGCCCCAGTTGCCTTCCATTATTATCCTGGATTTGAACTTACCGGGGACAGACGGACGCGAGGTGTTACAAGAAATTAAGCAAGACCAGCATCTCAAACAAATTCCCGTGGTTGTCTTCACCACCTCTTCCAACCCCCAGGATATTGAAGTCTGCTATCGCTATGGCGTCAACGGGTATATTATTAAGCCGATGGACACGGAACGGCTAATGAAATTGATTCAAATTATTATTGACTATTGGTTTAATGCGGTCATTTTTCCCGAACCAGAGAGTTAACAGCTCAGTATTGGAGGCGATGTTTTGATGGCAGACAATTGAGTCCAGAAAAATAGTTAAAAATAGTTGATTTGCGATCGCATCGGTGTCACCGTCCAACCATGACCGATTCCTCGCTCAATTTTGGGTATTTGTTCCTCAGATCTCCTGCCAGCGACTTTTCTCCTACTTGAACCCAATGGGTCAAATCTACTGCAAAATAGAGGACAGGCGGCACGAAACGGGCGAGCCTGACTAGCCCAAGCCTTGAAGGACAGCCCCGATAAGAATTTGTGTAGGCGACAGTGAGGAGGTAAAAAAGGTGACTTTAGCAGAAATTTTAGAAAAGGGTGGAATTGCCATTTGGCCGCTGTTATTTCTCTCGATTCTCGCCCTGGGAACGATTATTGAGCGCCTGTGGTTTTGGTTGCGCCTGCTGCTGAAAGAGGAACAGGTACTCAACCGTATTATGGAAGCAGCCTTGCAAAATTGGGAAGTTGCTGAAGATATCGCCCGCAATTACCGCAGCCATCCCCTGGGGAACTTCCTCTACACGCCCTTACATCTCAAACATCCGGAACCGGAGGTTTTTCACCTCGCCCTTGAAGCCGCAGCCGATGAAGAGTTAGCCTCCATGCGGCGGGGAGACAAAGTATTAGAGGCAGTAATCGCCCTATCGCCGTTATTAGGGCTACTAGGCACTGTTTTGGGCTTAATTAAATCCCTCAGCTCCATCCAAATTGGTGACCTGGGCAGCGCTTCCACGGCGGGAGTCACCCTGGGGATCGGTGAATCCTTGATTTCTACTGCGGTGGGTTTGGTGGTGGCTATTACCAGCTTGGCTTTTTTTCGACTGGTTTCAGGCTTTTCTCTCCAGTCAAGTCCGGGTCTTTCGCAAGGCCGGAACCCAATTAGAAGTCATCTATCGTCAAAAGTGGCTTGAGGAAGAAATTTACAATACTCAGCTAGAGACAAAACGCTAGGCAGCCCCTAGAATGAATTTAGGAAGATTATCGATTTATTTTGGTCAAGGACGCAGTTTTTTGCGGATGAAGAGAGTCCCGTCCAGCCTTTGTGAAATTGTCGCTGAAATCAAAGCTGAGGAGAAGATTTCTGCGGAACTAGCGCTGCAAATTGAATCCCTTCTCTGGCAAGGGAACGTGACGGCGGTAGACCTCCTGGCTCTGCGGGAATTAGAGTCTCTCATGGCCGCTGGTTTGATTCGCCAGGATGCGGCTGCTCCCCTATCTATCCCGAAGCCCCAGCCCGGCCAGTGTGCTTCGCCGAGTATTTTAGCGATTGTTGCAAAAATCAAGGCCGAGAAGCGAATTTCAGCGGATTTATCTTTAAAAATTGAGTCCCTGCTCTGGCGGCGCAACCTAACTGTCCCAGAAATGGCCGCCCTGGCAGAACTGGAATCTCTCTTGGCTGTTGGTTCAATTCTCCCGGAGCCTGACACTTGTTTGCCGGGGAGTCTTTGTCGGCGGCGAGTACCAGTTCCCTTGACCCTGGGCGAGACCATTGCCCAAATCAAATCCCAGGGGCGGGTTTGCGCTGAATTGTCTGAAAAATTAGAGTCATTTCTGTGGCAGGGCAACCTAACTCCAGAAGACCTGGCGGCTCTGGCGGACTTGGCAGCTCTCATCAAGTCTGGCGTGATTCGTCAAGACCTCCGCCCTCGCCAACCGTTTCAGAAAACGGCTCAATAATGCCGCCGCCCAAGAGTTTTTCCCCTTCGTAGAATACGGCTGCTTGACCGGGGGTGATGCCAAATTGCGGGTCTTCAAACACGACTCGAACGCGATCGCCACTCCAGGGAAGGAGGCTGGCTGCCACCGGCCCCGAACGATAGCGCACTTGCACCTCGGCCCGAATGGGGGAGGCGGGTTCAGGAATGGAAACCCAGTTAGTGCGGCCCGCTACACAATCCTGGCGCCCGCCACTGTGGCGATCGCCAACCACGACCTGGTTGAGGATGGGGATCGAGCTTGAGAACGTAGAGGGGTTCCTTGGCGGCGATGCCG
>JAAUTE010000293.1 GCA_012031815.1 Chloroflexaceae bacterium | reverse complement strand
TTGGTGGGGCAGGCGGTGGTTTGCGGGCGTGGGTGGGGTTGGCCAGTTCTCCCACTTGGAGGTTAATGGCGATCGCCCGCTGACATACCGCCCTAAAAGCTGTTTCGATGTTGCCGAGTCTTTCCTTGACAATCTTCAGAATACTTTGGCTTTTAATGGCAATTTTAGCCGAAGAACCCTGTAACTCCAGTAAAATACCGTGCTGGCTTAACAAAGCTTGGGTTGCCCCTTGTTTTGCCTGATTTAACTGCTCTAGCACCGCTGCCCAAATCTGCTCCGGGGTTGCCGCTAGGTCAGGTTGAGGCTGGCTGATCACTGGGGCAGAGACGGGGTCGGGGGCAGTTGGCGCGGTAACAGGCCTTGGGATAGGGGGAGGCTGGCTAAGGTTTGGGGCAGGCGGTTGGGCGCCGTTGTTGGTTGGGGCAGGCGGCGGGGCAGCGGTGGAGATTGGGGGCGCAGCAATTAAGCTCGGTGCAGCAGCAAGCGGCAGTAATTCCAGCAGGGCAATTTCTAGCCACAATCGGGGTTGGGTCGTATTTTTAAGCTGGTATTCGCTGTTTTTGAGGACGCGCTGCCCCCGCAAAATCTCCTCGGCTTCCCAGGATTTAGCCTCTCCCTGCAATTGCTGCCAGGTGGCGGGAGTGAGCGCTGCTAAGTCGCTGCGATCGGGAGCAGTTTTGGCAATGAGCAAGTTTAGGTAAAATTCCGCCAGGTTTTGCAGGACGACCAGGGGTTCTCTTCCTCGGTTCAAGAGGGTGCGGCAGACTTCCAGTACGGTTTCGGCCTGGCGGCTGCCAATGGCCTGCACCAGTTTCAGCAAATCCCCTTCCGCCACTGCTCCCACCAAATCCCAAACCCGCTCCGGGGTTACCGTTCCAGACAGGAGGCTGAGTTGATCGAGCAAACTTTCCCCATCCCGCAAGCCGCCGTTGGCCAGTTGAGCGATTAGAGCAACTGCCTCTGGAGTAATGTCAATTGACTCAATTTGCGCGATTTTGCCCAGGTGAGCCGTCATGGACTCTAGGGAAATCCGCCGATAATCGAAGCGCTGGCAGCGAGAAATAATCGTGGGCAAGACTCGCTGGGGGTCGGTGGTCGCGAGGACGAAAACGACGCGGGGTGGCGGTTCTTCCAGGGTTTTGAGAAGCGCATTAAAGGCCGCGGTGCTGAGCATGTGGCACTCGTCAATCACATAAACCTTGTAGCGGCACTGGACGGGAGCAAATTGCGATCGCTCAATGATCTCGCGGATGTTGTCTACTCCGGTATTGCTGGCGGCGTCGATTTCGATGACATCCAGGGCCTGGCCGCGAGCGACGGCTCGACAAACTTCACAGTGACCGCAGGGGGTGGGGGTGGGGCGATCGCTGCTTAAGCAGTTGAGGGATTTGGCTAAAATCCGAGCGGATGAGGTTTTACCCGTGCCCCTGGGCCCGGCAAACAGATAGGCTGGGCAATTTTTTTGGCGGAAATCGCATTGGTAAGGGTGGTTGCGATCGCTGCTTGCCCGACCAATTCCCCGAAGGTTTGGGGACGATATTTATGGTGGAGCGGTTCGTAGGACATGGGGCAATAACCCTCTAGCCGCAAGGGCAAATTACAAAAGGCGATAAGCTAGCAATGCTAAGATAGAACAGCTTATTTTTCCCCAAAAACAGTCTTTGATGTAGCTGTTTGCGATCGCTTCTTTCTATTTTGACTCTTCCCAGACTAACCCTTTCCATGTTGCCAATCCCGAAAATTCAAACTATTTATACCGATGGCGCTTGTCTCGGCAATCCCGGCCCCGGTGGCTGGGGGGTCGTTATTTTCTTGGGCGATCGCTCCCGTGTCGAATTGGGGGGACGAGAGCGGGAAACAACGAACAATCGCATGGAATTGCAAGCAGCGATCGCTGCGCTGAAACTTTTGCACGGTAGTGGTCAAACGCACTTAGTTACCCTCTATACTGATAGCGAATACGTTCAAAAAGGGATTACTCAGTGGATTAACGGCTGGAAACGGAAAGGCTGGAAAACTTCTACCGGAAAACCTGTCTTAAATCAAGATCTGTGGCAGCTCCTCGACCAATTTAACAGTCTCTCGGTTGACTGGCAGCATGTACGCGGACATAGCGGCGATCCGGGGAATGAACGGTGCGATCGCATTGCCAGTGCGTTTGCCCGCGGCCAGACCCCCGTACTCCAGCAGGATTTTCCCGTAACTGGCAGTGGCACTGATTGGCAACTGACCGAGACAAGCGGTCACAGGCAAGCAGCGGAGTCCGACTCCGGGGAACCTGTGACTAGAGACGAGGAATTCCAGCCCCAACCCACCGCCACAACGGTGCCAGACGCTCCTCCACCTGCAACGATAACTCACACTCAATCTAACTTTTCTCTAGCTTCTCTTGAAACTCCGATGAGCGAACCTGCTGCAAACTCCAATGAAGAACAATTGCCGCGTGAGGTCAGGGTTGTTCAACTCCGCAACCTGATTGAAACGCTGCGTATCGCCGATGAAGTTGCCGCCAAAGGATATCTGATCAGCAGTTCCGAACTGGCCGATCTGATGGACATTAATGCCAGCGCCGTTACCAGTCGCGGCGACCACTGGTCTTGGCGTAACTGGGTCGTCTCTCGCGTCCGTCGCGAAGGCAACCAGATTCTCTGGCAGTTAGAGCGGGTCGACCAAACAGAAATGTCTTAATCTAGCTCTCTTGCCTCAATTTGTGTACTAATCGCCAATTTTTTGTTCTTGCCAATCCAGCCTCTCTTCCTGTCTTCTCGCCAGTTCAGCTCCCCTCACCCATCAGCCATTTCGCGATCGCCGTCGGGAAAGGACTATAGAATGTTTCAAGAAGTGGGTTTCTCTCAACGCTAATCCCTGAAAATACCCAAAAAATTTTAGTTTCCTAGTAAGATTTTAATTTTGCCCGGTTTTAGTTGCAAGCCGTTAAAATTGCCCTTAAAAAGGGAGAATGAATTTCGCGATCGAAGGTCGCAGGGTTGGCAATGAAACCCTGTTGTAATATGCTTCTGTCGCTAAATCGTAGGAAAAATTCATCGTGGCCGATTCTGCCACCAGCCCAGTGTCTGAGCCGAGTTCAGCCACTAAACTAAAAGAAAGCGCCTCTTCATCAGACCTGCCTTGATTGAAGCCGAAACCCTAGAATTACTGGAGTGGCCGCGCCTGTGCCGCCACCTGTCCACCTTTGCTGAAACCAAATTGGGGATGCTGGCCGCCCGTAACCTGCTGCCCCCGATGGCGCGGGAGGAAAGCCAGCAGCTTCTCATCCAGACCCAGGAAGTTTATCGCCTAGACGCCCAACTGGAAACGGAATGGAAGTTTAGCGGCATTGAAGATGTGGGGGATGCCCTGGAGCGATCGCAGCGGGGGGGCTCACTGTCTGGCGAGGAACTTCTGCAATTAGCAACCACCTTAGCGGGAATGCGTCGCTTGCGGCGGGCGATCGAAGCCCAGGAAGCGGCAGATTTTCCGAGCTTACACGGGCTAGCCGCGGAGATTCGCACCTATCCAGAGCTAGAACAGGCAATTTACCATGCCATCGACGATCGCGGACAGGTAGCCGATCGGGCCAGTCCCAAGCTGGCTGAGATCCGCCGCCAGCTGAAAAGCCTGCGAGACGAGATTTACCGCGTCCTCCAGCGCCTGCTGCAACGCCACGCCACCGCTGTTCAGGAACAGGTGATCACCCAGCGGGGTGATCGCTTTGTGATTCCGGTGAAAGCACCCCAAAAAGACCTGATTCCGGGGATTGTCTGGGACAGTTCCAGTACGGGGGCGACCCTGTACGTGGAGCCACACGCTGTTGTGGAAACCAGCAATCGGCTGCGCCAGCACCACCGCCGCGAGCAGGCCGAAGAAGAAGCGATTTTGCGGGCCCTCAGCGAACAGGTGGCCGCCGTAGGGGAAGATTTGGAACGTCTCCTGGCGATCGCACCACCTTAGATTTAGCCACGGCCAAAGCCCGCTATAGCCTGTGGTTAGCCGCCAATCCACCCCGATTTGTGGAATTTGGCACCCAGGGAGAGGGGATTACCTTAAGGCAATTGCGCCATCCCCTGCTGGTTTGGCAGCAGCGTCACGAACAGGGCCGGAGGTGGTTCCCATTGATGTGACCATTAAACCGCAAATTCGGGTGGTGGCGATTACGGGCCCCAATACCGGGGGTAAAACCGTTTCCCTCAAATCCCTGGGACTCGCCGCCCTTATGGCCAAAGCGGGATTGTTCGTTCCGGCACGAGAGCCAGTGGAATTGCCCTGGTTTGAGCAAATTCTCGCCGATATTGGTGACGAGCAATCTTTACAGCAGAACCTCTCCACCTTTTCTGGTCATATCCGCCGCATTAGCCGCATTATCGACGCCATCCATCCTGAATCAGACGCCCTTCATCCCCCTGTTGGTGCTGCTAGATGAAGTGGGGCGCGGGGACTGACCCCACGGAAGGCAGTGCGATCGCC
>JAAUTE010000041.1 GCA_012031815.1 Chloroflexaceae bacterium | reverse complement strand
AGCTTGGCACGTTCGAGAAAATAACTACGGCCTGCCGAGAAAAAGCTTAGGCACTTCGAGAAAAATTGTAAAGCGTTATACAAAATAACTTGGCACTCCGAGAAAAAAGCCTGGTGCTTCCAGAAACTATCCCCATCTCCGACCAAACTTGTCACACTAGTTAACAATGGGGGGCGATCGCGCCGCTGTCCCAACTTGAACTTCATCTGTGCGAAACCGATCATGACCCAAACCCTTACCACCACTCCCCTCGGACTCAACGGCCCTGCTGTCTCAGCGGTTGGCATTGGCGCTTGGGCTTGGGGCGACAAACTCTTCTGGGGCTACGGCGACAACTACGGCCCCGATCAAGTCCGCGAAGCCTTTTTTGCCGCAGTCGATGCCGGGGTAACCTTCTTCGATACCGCCGAAATCTACGGTCTCGGCCAGTCCGAAACCCTCCTCGGCCAATTCATCAAACAAGGCGATCGCCCCATCGACATCGCCACCAAATACGGGCCAGTCCCCTGGCGATTTACCCCCCAGCGCCATTCACGAAGCTCTCACCGCCAGCCTCCAGCGCCTGCAACAGACCGCCGTTACCCTCTATCAAGTCCACTGGCCCTTTATCTTCTTCATGACCCAGGAAACCTTGATGAATGCCCTCGCCGACGAAGTAGAGCGGGGCCGCATCAAAACCATTGGTGTCAGCAACTACTCCGCCGACGAAATGCGCCAGGCCCATCAAATCCTTGCTCGCCGCAACATCCCCCTGGCCGTTAACCAAGTGCGTTACTCCCTGCTTTCCCGGCAAATCGAGAGCCAGGGCATCCTCGCCACCGCCCAAGAACTCGGCATCACCCTCCTCGCGTACAGCCCCCTCGCCCAAGGGCTACTCACCGGCAAATATACCACCGCCAACCCGCCCCAACCCGACGGGGCCCGCCGTTTCGATCCCCGCTTCTCTGCCCAGGGCTTAGCCAAAATCCGTCCCCTCCTCGACCAACTCCAGCATCTCGCCGAAAAATACAGCAAAACCCCCGCCCAAATTTCTCTCAACTGGCTCCTGGCTCAAGGTAACGTTATTCCCATTCCCGGCGCGAAAAATGCCAACCAGGCCCGCCAAAATGCCGGGGCAATGGGTTGGAGTCTCGCCCCCGATGATGTCAACCTCTTGAGCGACCTCTCCCGTCCCTGGCTCTCCTAATCCCAACCTCCCACAATCAATCGGCGATCGCCCCGGCCAACCTAGCCAAAAAACGCGATCGCCGCCGTCATTCACACTTGTTATCACTTTCTCCTGGCCAGCAGAGAAAACGCTACAATAGTCATCGTACTTTTGTACTAGATTTTGCTTGGGCAGCATCCAGACCCGTACCGCAGTAGCCCGTTCATGGGCAGATGAGATTAAAATCTTGGCAATCCCTTACAAAAAGAGGCATTAATGGCTCCAGCAACTACTAATCCCGAAAAAGATAAAGATAAAGCCCTAAGCTTAGTTCTTAGCCAAATCGAGCGTAATTTTGGCAAAGGCGCGATCATGCGTCTCGGCGATGCCACCCGGATGCGGGTCGAAACCATTTCCAGCGGGGCGCTCACCCTAGACCTTGCCCTCGGCGGGGGCTTACCCAAAGGTCGCATTATCGAGATCTACGGGCCGGAAAGCTCCGGTAAAACCACCCTCGCCCTCCACGCCCTGGCCGAAGTTCAGAAAAACGGCGGCGTCGCCGCCTTCGTCGATGCAGAACATGCTCTCGATCCCACCTATTCGGGAGTGCTAGGGGTCGATATTGCCAACTTACTGGTCGCTCAGCCCGATTCCGGTGAATCTGCCCTGGAAATTGTTGATCAGCTAGTGCGATCGTCGGCAGTCGATATCGTCGTCATCGATTCGGTTGCGGCGCTGGTTCCTCGCGCGGAAATCGAAGGCGAAATGGGCGATACTCAGGTGGGCTTGCAGGCTCGCTTGATGAGTAAGGCCCTCAGAAAAATTGCTGGAAACGTCAGTAAATCCGGCTGTACCGTCATTTTCCTCAACCAGTTGCGTCAAAAAATCGGCGTTACCTACGGCAACCCTGAAGTCACCACCGGAGGAACGGCGCTGAAATTCTACGCCTCTGTGCGCCTGGAGATTCGCCGCGTCCAAACTCTCAAAAAAGGCAGCGAAGGGGAATACGGCATCCGTGCCAAGGTCAAAAGTCGCTAAAAACAAAGTGGCTCCACCCTTCCGCATTGCTGAATTTGACATTATCTTTGGCAAGGGCATTTCCCAGGTGGGCTGCATGCTCGATTTAGCAGAAGAAACCAATGTCGTTACCCGTCGCGGCGCTTGGTACAGCTATAACGGCGAAAATATTGCCCAGGGTCGGGATAACGCCGTTAAATATCTCGAAGACAACCCCGAAGTAGCCGTCACCGTGGAACAACAAGTCCGCGAAAAACTGGCTATGGGAGCCGTGGTCAGTGCCACCACCGCCGACGATAGCGAGAACGATGAAGAAGGCGATCGCGAAGAAGAATAAACCCTGCTAAACGGGGACGAGGCTAGAAATAGCGGCTCGATTCAGCAACTATGGACGATTTTGCCCTTGGCGTTTGGCTTCGTCGCGGTCTTCGACTTTTTGTTCGAGGCGGAAAAACCAGACCATGAGGGCAATCACCCCGACTTGCAGCGCAAAGTTAGGCAGGGCCGCCGTTACGTTCTTCCCCGCCGCAAGTTGAGCCAGAAAGACCACTGCTCCGATAAATCCTGAGGCCCCCAACGCCAGGTAGACAAATCGGCGCAAACCTCGATAGGGGGGCCTCGGCTTCCGCTCGCAAACGGGCGTACTTTTCGGGGCCCAGGTTTTTCCCCGGCGGCTGGTTAGATAGATCGCTCATGATGATTTCCTGCACTAACAACAAAAAGAAATCTTAGACTATAATTGGAGCCGGCAAGTGCCGATGTAGCTCAGTGGTAGAGCACTCGATTCGTAATCGAGCGGTCAGGGGTTCAAATCCCCTCATCGGCTTAGAATCTAACCTATTCTCACTCGCAACTCCCTGGAAACTCCGCCTACTTCCAATCAGGGAGGCGATCGCCCATCGATTCCTAGGGCTAGAGCAACATCGCTTTAGGGAGGGTCGCAAGGCAAAATTTAGGCCGAGAACCAGTCCCTCTAAAATAGGTTTAGCAAAAGTTCCCCCCCGACCTAGAAGCAATGGTGATGCAAGACCCCCAATCTTCAGCGCTGGACAGCCAACTAACGACGAAAATCCTGCCTAAAGTCGGTTTGCCGACGGTTTTTCAGCTTGGTTTATTCAATCTCGGTCTGGGGTTGATGTCGGTGCTGACCCTAGCGGTGCTGAACCGAGTCATGATTGACGAACTGCAGATTCCGGCGGCGGTTACTGCCGGGGTGTTGGCAATGGCCCAGATTGTAGCTCCGGCACGGGTTTGGTTCGGCCAGCTCTCGGATACCAAACCCTTATTTGGGCTGCATCGCACGGGCTATGTCCGCCTCGGAACGCTCTTATTTGGCCTGGCAGTGATGCTGGCGGTGCAGGTCGTGTGGCCCCTGGGTCATTGGGTACAGCGCCATGACGGCATTTGGCAGTGGAATGGGGTGACCCTCGGCTGGACGCTGCTGCTGGGATTAATTTTCGTCGGCTATGGTCTAGCCCTGAGCGCTAGTTCAACGCCGTTTACAGCTTTACTGGTGGATATTTCCGAGGAAAAGACCGCTCTAGAATTGTGGCCATTGTCTGGTCGCTGCTGATGGTTGGCATCGTGATTGGCGGCATCAGTGGCAGCATCGTCTTGGAGATCGAGCCGTCAGCGACGCAAAGCTTCCTGGAAGTTCTTCAAACCCGAATTACCCAGGTTTTTGGCATCGTTCCCCTTATCGTTCTTGGCCTGGCTATTCTGGCAACCTGGCGGGTCGAGCGGCGTTTTTCTCGCTTTGCTTCCCGCTCTTCGTTTTGCGATCGCGAGGAAAACATTACCTTGGGTCGAGCCTGGAAGATTTTAGGGGCTAGCCGCCAGACGGGAATTTTTTTAGTTTTTTTAGTGCTGCTGACCCTGGGTTTGTTCATGCAGGAAGCAGTATTAGAACCCTATGGCGGCGAGGTGTTTAACATGAGCGTCGCCGAAACCACCCAGCTTAATGCGTTTTGGGGAGTTGGCATTCTGGTTGGCTATAGCTTGACGGGATTTGTCGTCATTCCTCGATTGGGCAAACAACTTACTACGAAAATCGGCTGTTTTTTGGTGGCCTGTAGCTTCAGTACCATTATTTTGGCCGGTTTCACCCAAATGGCGTCAATCTTGCAGGCTGCCCTCATTTTATTTGGGGTTGCGACCGGGTTTGCCACGGTGGGGGCCTTGAGTTTAATGCTTGACCTGACCGCGGCTGAAACGGCTGGAACCTTCATTGGCGCTTGGGGGCTAGCTCAAGCCCTGTCGCGGCGATCGCCATTTTTCTCGGCGGGGTAATTTTGGATGGAGGCAGAACCATTTTGACCGCGCCGCTGCTCGCCTATGGTTCAGTGTTTGCCCTGCAAGCTGTTTTCATGATTGGCGCGATTTACCTGCTCGATCGCGTTAATATCGAGGAATTTCGCGAAAACACCCAGGGGGCAATTATGGCGATGGAAGACAATTTAGAGGGCTAACCTTCAAAAACTGGGTTTTAACCTCAAAAATTTCCTTTAAACTCCAAGCAGAGCGCCCATGAGTACACGTTTCTCCCTAGCTCCGATGTCGCCGTTTCTAAGGAATCTAACCCTTCTGCTGTGGCTATTGCCGCCTACGGTTGGGGTTTGGGCGATCGCAGCCCGCGAACTGACCGCAGCAGTCTTTTTCTTGCTCCTGATAGCTCTGTATGGCGCTGTGTGGTTTTGGTTTCGCCCCTCTCACTTTGTAGTTTCCCATGACTATTTAGAGATTGTCTTTCCCGGCCGGCAGCGCCGAATTTCCCTGGAAAGTCTGTTTCGCGTCCGCTCTCTCACCCAAGAGACGTTCAATCGGGAGTTTGGCTGGGCGATTCGCATCGGTGTCGGGGGCTTGTGGGGCGGTTTTGGCTGGCTGTGGACGTCTCGGCAAGGTCTCATTGAGTTCTATATTTCACGGCTTGATGAGTTTGTCCTGATCGAACGTTTAGGCGGGAAAAGTCTGCTGATTACGCCAGAAAATCCCCAGCAATTCGTCCAAGCAATTCAGGCAGCACTCTAGGCGATCGCCTATTTGCCTCAAAAATCGAATTCGTCAGCCTCCTGACTTTGAGCGGGCCGGCGCCCCCCCCGGCGCGGCCTGGGCAACAACAAGGGGATAATCCCGCCCAACATCACCCCACCTCCCGCACAAAAAGCCAGTAAAACCCCAATCGGCAGCCGCACCGACTCAAAAAAGAGAAATTTAATCGATACCGCCGGATCGAAGTTCTGCACCGAAAAAATCGCGATACAGCCAATCCAAGCCGCAATCATCAGGGAAAATAAAAAGTTGGCGATCGCTCTCATCGTTTCCACAACCCACCGCTAACAACAAGACCCGTTTCCAGTCTAGAGAAAACGCCGCCCCCAAGGAGGACAGCGTCAGATAAGGTTTTAGCCAACTTCCGTGGGTTGCGATCGGCGATCGCCAATTCCTAGCTTAAACATCGTAGTAGAGCGCAAACTCGTAGGGATGGGGACGCAGGCGCATGGGATTCACCTCATTGTCGAGCTTGTAAGCAATCCAGTTTTCAAGGAATTCCTCGGTAAAGACGCCCGTGTCGGTCAGGAAAGCGCGATCGGACTCCAGGGCTTCCAGGGAAGCTTCCAAAGACGCAGGGGTAGAAGGAATACTACTCAACTCTTCCGGGCTGAGGTCGTAAATATCCTTATCCAAGGGCTGGCCAGGATCGATTTCATTTTTGATGCCGTCAATCCCTGCACAGAGCATCGCGGCAAAGGCCAGGTAAGGATTGCAAGTAGCATCAGGACAGCGGAACTCCAAGCGCTTCGCCTTCGGATTGGAGCCACTCAGGGGAATGCGAATCGCTGCCGAGCGGTTGCCCTGGGAAAAGACCAGGTTAACCGGCGCTTCAAAACCCGGAACCAGACGCTTGTAAGAATTGGTGGTCGGGTTGGATAAAGCCAGAATCGCCGGAGCGTGCCGGAGCAAGCCGCCAATGTAGTGCAGTGCCGTTTTGCTCAGGTTCGCGTAGCCGTCACCCCAGAACAGCGGCTGGCCGTCTTTCCAAATGGACTGGTGGGTGTGCATCCCGGAACCGTTGTCGTTAAACAAGGGCTTGGGCATAAAGGTTACCGTCCGACCGTACTTTTTAGCAACATTTTTGATGCAATACTTGTAGATCATGACGTTATCGGCAGTTTTCACCAAACTGTCAAAGCGGAAGCCCAGCTCGTTTTGTCCGCCCGTCGCGACTTCGTGGTGATGCTTTTCGATCGGCACGCCGCACTCCGCCATCGTCAGCAACATCTCGGTACGCATATCCTGCAACGTATCCGTCGGTGCTACGGGGAAATAGCCTTCCTTATAGCGGGGTTTATTGCCCAGGTTACCGCCTGCTTCTTCCCGACCCGAATTCCAGCGCCCTTCAATACTATCGACGTAATAGTAACTCTGGTTTTCTTTTTGATCGAAGCGCACGTCATCAAACACAAAAAATTCCGGTTCCGGGCCAAAATACGCCTCATTACCAATGCCCGTGCCTTTAAGAAACTCGACGGCTTTAGCGGCAAGGCTGCGGGGATCGCGGCTGTACCATTCTCCCGTGCGGGGTTCCTTGATGCTGCAAATCAGGCTCAGGGTCTTCTCCTGCATGAAGGGGTCGATCCAGGCGGTTGAGGCATCGGGAACCATCATCATGTCCGATTCATTGATGGCTTTCCAACCTCGAATGCTGGAACCGTCGAAGGGAACCCCTACTTCAAACGAACTTTCGTCAATTTGATCGTAATAAAAGGTGCAGTGCTGCCAGACCCCAGGTAAATCCACAAACTTGAGGTCAATCATCTTGATTTCTTCGTCACGAATCAGCTTCAGGACATCAGCAGGGGTTTGCGACATAAGTTAACGACTCCAAATTCTCTTAAAAGTTAGCGTTTTTTGCGCCTCGCATCATCCTAGGGACAGGCATGGCGAGATTTTGTATTCCCTTATACAGAAGGCTGGGAACTCTCCCGGTTTCGTTATCGGCAATCGCTAAAAACTGTAGTTTCGACAGCCTAGAGACGCAACCGCTCGGATGATAGACCCAGGGTTTTGTAAAGAAATATGTCGGGGCAAGCCGCGTTCACCTCGGACAACTCTGTGGGAACATAAAAATTGAGAGATAGACCCTAAAGCTGCTTGCCAGCTTGCTTGGAATTACGGTTGGGAGATAACTTTTAATGCAAGACGCAGTTACAAAACTCATTAGAAATTACGACGTTGCTGGTCGCTATCTCGATCGCAACGCCATCGATAGCTTGAGTGCCTACTTCAGTTCTGGCACGGCACGGCTCACGGCAGCGGCGATTATCAACGCTAATTCTGCGGAAATCGTCAAGCAGGCAGGATCGCAACTGTTTGCGGAAGTCCCTGAACTGATTCGCCCCGGCGGCAATGCCTACACCACCCGCCGCTATTCGGCTTGCCTGCGGGATATGGATTATTATCTGCGCTATGCCAGCTATGCCTTGGTGGCTGCGGATAACTACGTTTTGGATGAGCGAGTCCTCCAAGGATTGCGCGAAACTTACAATTCCCTGGGCGTCCCCATCGGCCCAACGGTACGCGGCATTCAAATCATGAAAGAAATTGTCCGCACGAAAGCCCAGGCAGCCGATTTAGAGGACTCTAGCGTGATAGATGAGCCTTTTGACTATATGACGCGGGAATTAAGCGAGATTTCGATTTAACACCAACCTCATCCCGTTGGCGATCGCTTTTCTCAACTGGAGGAGGGCGGTCTTTATTTTGGAGGTCAGGGACGGTAAATTTGTGCCTCGCTCCCCCTTGGGTTAACATTTGAGCGAGGTTGACAGCCCCGACCTGATGTGTCCCATCGCCATTCCTGCACGGTGTTTCCATGAACGATCTTGAGGCCTATCCTTCTCCTGCTGATTTTTGGCCGCAGGTGTCGGTCATTGTTCCCATCTACAACGGCGAAGCTGATGTGCCAGCCTTGATTGGCTGCCTGAGAAGACAAACCTATCCCCAAAATCGGGTGGAATACCTGTTGGTGGACAATAACAGCCAGGATGGAACCCTAGAATTGCTCAAGGCGGCAGCCCAAACCGCCCAGGAGAAAGGAGAGAATTGGCAAGCCCTTAGCGAGAATCAAATTCAAAGTTCCTATGCGGCCCGCAATTGCGGTATTAAAGCTTCCCAAGGTGAAATTTTGGCCTTTACTGATGCCGACTGCCGCCCCGAACCCCAGTGGTTAGAAGAACTGATTAAACCGTTTAGCGATCGCCAAATTGGCATTGTGGTGGGGGAATTAATGGCTTTTCCCGGTACAAGCCTCCTAGAGCGCTATGCCGCTCTGACGGAGGTAATGTCTCAACGGTTCTTGCTTGAGCATCCCTTCTGCCCCTACGGACAGACTGCCAATCTGGCGATCCGCCGTTCCGCACTGGGGCAAGTGGGGCTATTTCGTCCTTACCTGACCACGGGCGGAGACGCGGACATTTGCTGGCGCATTCAGCGAGAAACCCACTGGCAGCTCACCTCCGCTCCCCAGGCAGTGATTGCCCACCGCCACCGGGCCAATTTCCCGGAATTTCGCAGTCAGTGGCGGCGCTACGGCCGCTCCAATCGCTATCTCCACGAGCTTTATGGTGTTGACTTGATGCCGGAGTTGACCTGGCAGGGCTGGGTTTATCGTTTAAGCCGCTGGTTGGTAAAAGATCTGCCTCGCTTGAGCTTAAAGGTGCTGGCTGGCCGCGAGCCACCGCTCAAACTGATTCAGTCTCCCATCGACTTGCTCGGCTATCAGTCCCGCACCGAAGGACAGCGCCAGGCCCAACTCCCCGATCGCGCTCGCGAGATTGAGCCGTTTGGCGATCGCCATTGAGAAATTTCTGGGGAAGACGTTTGCGAACTCCCTTGCGTTTACCGCAGCGATCGCCAATAATAAGGGCTTAAATGATTTGTATTTTTGTATACTGGGTTTAAGCGATATCAAGAAATGTTAACCGAGTTGAGGTGAAGCAGCAGGTGATGATTGAGAAGGTTGACCGCGGAAGGCAGTCAGCCCCAAGCCCCGGCGTTGAACTCCGGGGAACGGCTGACCCAGAGAGCGAATTAGAGATTTTAGACATCCGGAAACTCCAGCGCTACAGCGCCCAGGCGATCGCTCGGTATTATCGCTACCGGCCCTGGCGGTTAGTGGCACGGGCAGTGCAAATTCTCTGGTGTTTTGGGGTTTTTTGGCTCCAGTTGCTCAGCGATCGCTGGTGGGGCCGCTCAGAGCAGAACAAGCTGAAGCGAGCCAGCCAGCTTCGTTGGATTCTCATTCACCTAGGCCCGACTTTTATCAAAGTGGGTCAAGCCCTTTCGACTCGTCCCGATCTGGTGCGTAAAGACTTTTTAGAGGAACTGGTGAAGCTCCAAGATCAACTGCCGCCTTTTCCCAACGAAACCGCCTTTGCCATTGTGGAAGCCGAACTAGGTCAGCCCTTAGCCCACATCTATCAAGAAATTTCTCCCCATCCTGTCGCCGCAGCCAGCCTGGGACAGGTATACCGTGCGGTCTTGCACACAGGCGAAGTAGTCGCGGTTAAGGTGCAGCGTCCCAATTTGCGGCCCGTTCTCACCCTGGATTTGTATTTGCTGCGGCTGGCCTCCCAGTGGTTCAATCCCTGGATTCCCCTGAATTTGGGGCATTCTCTCACCTTAATCGTGGACGAGTTTGGCAACAAGCTCTTTGAAGAAATTGACTACATTAACGAAGGTCACAACGCGGAAAAGTTTGCCGCTAATTTTCGCAACGACCCAGCCATCAAAGTGCCTCGGATCTATTGGGCCTTTACCCGGCGGCGGGTCTTAACCCTGGAATGGATCAATGGCTTTAAACTCACGGACACCATCCGCATTAAAGCAGCGGGATTGGATACGGACGAGCTGATTAAAATTGGCGTAACTGCTGGCCTGCAACAGTTACTCGAACATGGTTTTTCCATGCCGATCCCCATCCGGGCAATCTGTTTGCCTTGCCCGATGGCCGTATGGCTTTTATCGATTTTGGCATGATGGATCAGCTCGACGAGTTGACCAAAGAAACCATTGCCAGCGCCGTTGTGCAATTGATTAATCACGATTACAAGGCCCTGGCCGAGGATTTTGTCAAGCTGGGTTTTTGACCCCAGAAACGGATATTCGTCCCATTATTCCGGCACTGCAAGTGGTTTTGGCCAACGCGATGGGGGAAAGTGTCGCTAACTTCAACTTTAAAACCATTACCGACCAGTTTTCTGAGTTGATGTTCGATTACCCCTTTCGCATTCCCGCTAAGTTTGCCCTAATTATCCGCTCGGTGATTACCCAAGAAGGTATTGCCCTTAGCCTTAATCCCAATTTCAAAATCGTTGAAGTTTCCTATCCCTACGTTTCCCGCCGGTTACTCCTGGAAGAGTCGCCCCAAATGCGGAAACGGCTTTTGCAGGTTCTTTTTAAAGATGGCAAATTCCAGTGGCAGCGTCTGGAAAACATGATTGCGATCGCGCGATCGGACAGTCAGTTTGATATTTTGCCCACGGCTCAATTGGGACTGCGGTATTTGTTATCGGAGGAAGGTCGTTACCTGCGCCGCCAAATTTTACTTGCCTTGGTGGAAGACGACACGCTGCATACGGAAGAAGTCGCGCGTTTGTGGGAGCTGGTGAAAGACGACATTCCCCCCAATCGGCTCTGGAATGCGGCGGTTGCGGCCCTGCGAGAGCTGTCTTTGGAACGGGTTGCTGCCATTCCACCCCGGAGGTCAGAAGCCGCTAATCTCCCTGGGGATGTTCGTCCCACAGGTCGGTCTGCGATCGCAGGCTGAGATGGTCGCCCTTGCCCAAAATCAGGTGATCTAGCAGGGGAATCTTGAGAAATTGGGCGGCTTGCAGGAGTTGTCGCGTCAGGGCGATGTCTTCCTGGCTAGGCGAAAGATTTCCAGAGGGGTGATTGTGGGCCACGATTAACTTGGTTGCTCCCTGGCGAATGACTTCGCGAAACAGCTCGCGGGGATGGATGAGGGTTTCTGTGGCAGTGCCGATGGTAATCACCTGGGAAGCCAGCAGGCAATTTTTCACATCCAGCATCACGCAAGCGAAGCGCTCTTGGGCCTGCCACATCAGGTCATGACTCAACACCGCCGCCGCTGCTGCTGGGGTATCCACCAGGGCACGGGTGTCCGGTCGAAACTGAAACGTCCGCTTGCCCAACTCAATAGCCGCTAAAATTGTGGTTGCCTTGGCCAGGCCGATGCCAGGAATGGTCATTAACTCTTGGGGCGTAATTTCCCGCAATACATTCAGGGGGTCGCGGTGGTGTTGGCTCAAAGCCTGGAGGAGATACTGTCCCAATCCCACCGCCGAAAGTTTGCCCTTGCCCTGACCCGTCCCCAACAAAATCGCCAAGAGTTCTGCGGTCGCCAAGTTTTTAGCACCCGCGGACAGTAAGCGCTCGCGGGGCCGTTCGTTGGCAGGAATATCAATGATTCGCAAGCTGTAGCTCATCGCCAGGCCCGTAGCAAAGGATTATTTCCGACTTTAACACGACCGACTGAAGTACGGGAATCCGCATTGCAAAACCGCTGAGTTTCCAGGATCAAAATAGATTAACGATCTGCCCATTGACCTTAGTTTTTGTGAGAGTTGAGATATGACTGTATTAGAGAAAGGCAACATTACGATTCACACCGAAAATATCTTCCCGATTATTAAAAAATCTCTCTACACCGATCACGAAATCTTTCTGCGGGAGTTAGTTTCCAACGCCGTAGATGCGATCGCCAAACTGAAAATGGTGGCTTATGTAGAGGGACTTGGCGAGCTGGAAGACCCAGAGATTGTCATTGCGGTTAATAAAGAGCAAAAAACCCTATCGGTCAGCGATAACGGCATTGGCATGACCGCTGATGAGGTCAAGAAATACATCAACCAGGTAGCCTTCTCCAGCGCCGAAGAATTTATCCAAAAATACCAAAAAGAAGACCCCAACGCCCTGATTGGTCACTTTGGTCTGGGCTTTTATTCTTCCTTCATGGTGGCCAAGCAAGTGGAAATCGAGACTCTCTCCTACCAAGCTGGCGCTCAAGCCGTCCACTGGTCTTGCGACGGCTCGCCCCAATTCACCTTGGAAGAAAGCGATCGCTCCCAGCGCGGCACGACGGTCACCCTCACCCTGCAAGACGAGGAACTAGAATACCTGGAATCCGCCCGCATCCGCCAGTTAATCAAGACCTACTGCGATTTTCTCGCTGTTGCTATTAAATTTGAAGGCGAAGTCCTCAACAAACAGCGATCGCTTTGGAAAGAATCGCCCCAAAGCCTCAAGGACGAAGATTATCTAGAGTTTTATCGCTATCTCTACCCCTTCCAGGAAGACCCCCTGCTGTGGGTGCATCTCAACACCGATTATCCTTTCCTGCTCAACGGGGTGCTGTTTTTCCCCAAGCTCAAGCCCGATGTGGACGTGACCAGCGGCCAAATCCGCCTCTACTGCAACCAGGTCTTCGTCAGCGATAACTGTAAAGAAATTATCCCCGATTTCCTCCTGCCCCTGCGCGGCGTCCTCGATAGCCCCGATATTCCCCTCAACGTCTCCCGCAGCTCCCTCACCAACGATCGCACCGTCCGCCGCATCGCCGACTACATCGCCCGCAAAATTGGCGATCGCCTCAAATCTCTCTACAGCGAAAATCGAGTAGAGTACATTCGCTGCTGGCAGGATGTCGGAACCTTTGTCAAGTACGGCTCCCTAAAAGACGAAAAATTCAAAAAACAAGTTGAAGACCTAATTATTTTCCGCACTACCGCTAAATTGGGAGCTGTGACAGCCGAGCAACCCCAGGTAGAAGTGCAAACCACAGAGGGGGATGTTTGGCAAGCTACGACTCCAGCACAGAGCAAAGACAGCCAGGGCGACTCCTATACAACCCTAAAAGAATACCTGGAACGCAACCAAGCTCGTCACGAAAACCGCGTTTACTACTGCACCGACCCCTCCGCCCAGGCAACCTACCTCCAGCTTTACCAAAACCAGGGACTCGAAGTCCTCTACATGGATTCCTTCATCGACACCAATTACTTCATCCCCTTTCTGGAGCGAGAGTACGACAAAACCCAGTTTGTGCGCGTGGATGCGGAGCTAGAGCAGTCCTTGCTGGACGCCGACCAGGCGGGCGAGATTGTCGATCCCACTACCCAGAAATCCCGCAACGACAGCATCAAGGAATTATTCGAGAAATCCCTCAACAACCCCAAAATCAACATCCGCACCCAGTCCCTCAAGTCCGACGCTCCTCAGGGAACCCCACCGGCCATGATCCTACTGCCCGAAGCCATGCGTCGTTTCCGGGAGATGACTGCCCTGATGCAACAGCAAGAGCTGAGTTTCCCCGAAGAACATGTTCTGGTCATTAATACCGCTCACCCCTTGATTGACAATCTCTTGCAGCTCAGTAAAGGGCGTATCATCCAAACCCAAGGCCCTTCTCCTACAGCGGAGTTAGTCGATCTCATTTGCCACCACGTCTACGACCTGGCCCTGATGACCTATAAAGCTTTAGACCCTGAGGGCATGAAAGCCTTTGTGGAACGCTCTAACCAAGTGTTAACCCGTTTGACCCAATCCTGAGCCTCAACCGGGGGCAGGCAGGTAAACCCCTCCTCAAACCCTTCCAGCCCCCGTTCAGTCCCAACAGGTTAGCTACAATTGAAGACTGGAATTAAATCCTTCGGAGTTCAACTTATGTCCCGCAGATGTCAACTGACTGGCAAAAAAGCCAACAATGCCTACGCCGTTTCCCACTCCCACCGCCGCACTAAAAAGCTCCAGCAGCCCAACCTTCAATACAAACGGGTCTGGTGGGCCAGTGGCGATCGCTGGGTGAGACTGCGTCTGTCTACCAAAGCAATTCGCACCCTGGAAAAGAAAGGTCTTGAAATCATGGCTCAAGAAGCTGGAATCAACCTTAACGCCTGTTAAAGTGACTTTATTAGCAGTAAATACTTTTTTTGCAGATCTTGACTGCCAGGAACATAGAGTTTGCTGGCTTTTTTTTATCATTGAAACTACCTGGGCAACAGCAAAAACCTGAAGCATGGCAGGTTAATCCCAAGACAAAAGCGATGTGACCCTAAAAGTCCGTTTTTATCCCAGAACCCAGGTGGAATTACGGATGCGTTTGTGACGCCAGACGACTCTATGTCGTAGATTTGCGGTTGACCCCTATCCGACGCTCCTGGTATATTGTCGTAGGATTTTACTATTACCAAAAATTTATTTTAAAGAATCAACTATAATCCCATGTTTCCTTTTTCTTACGGCAGTAATACCAACCCCTTGAATCTTCCTGATGTGCCATGTCTTCCCGTCGCAAGCAAAGTACCTTTTTTTCTAGACTGTTCCGCCAGCTTTTTCGCTTTGCCCGTAATTTCTACAGGGGACTACAGCATTGGTTGCTGAGGCGATTGTACCAACTCAAGAAAACTAATCAGTTGGGAACCGGATTTGTGCTACCAATTGCCACATTGATTATTGTTCTTGTAACCCTGTTGGTGGCAACACTTCTATCCCGCTCTTTTGATCGCGCTGATACAGCGAGTAACTTTCGGGCTAGTCAAGTCAGCTTTGATGCCGCAGCTCCAGCCGTTGACCGGGCTAAAGCAAAGTTAGATCAGCTATTTAGCGATGCCAGGCTACCGCGTCGCACGCCGGGAGATCAAGCTTTAATACCTATTTTTGACGACGACTTTTATACGCTTCCCGATGAAACGCGGCTAAGACTTGCCTTTGACATTGATGGAAATAGTAATATCGAGGACGGTGCGGGTGTCCTTCAAAATAATGAGAGGATCACCTCAGCCTGGCGTTTTCCAGTTGATACCGATAATAACGGTGCATTTGATACCTTTGTCCTATACACGATTCTTTTTCGCACCCCCCCGATCGCTGCTGGAGTACCCGCAAGACAAAGGGTTCCCCTAGAGGCAAGAACTTTACCTCAATCGACTAATTTTGACTCTGATGCCTGCCCAACGGGAAACGGTACCATCGCGCAGGTTGTAGGAGGCGAAGGCTGGTTTCAAGTGGATGGATTACTCAGGAAAAGCTTTTTTACATACGCTGCGGCTGTTCCTATCACCGATGCAACTGGTTTGGGAGCAAATTTTGAAGTCTTTAGCAGTAACAACAGTTTTACAGCGATTGAATTCCAACAAGACCGAGAGCAGATTCCCATCAACAACAACGCCATTGTCTATGAGAACGATTTGGAGCTATTCCCCGGGCCTCCGTTTGTAGTCAATGGACGGATTTTTACCAATGCTAATTTTAATACCCTCGTCTCCGGCGGACTTACTTTTCGTCTGATCAGTAGCCCCAACTCTTGTTTTTATAACGAAGAAAACAGCA
Organism: Chloroflexaceae bacterium; assembly: GCA_012031815.1. Classification (GTDB taxonomy): domain Bacteria; phylum Cyanobacteriota; class Cyanobacteriia; order Cyanobacteriales; family JAAUTE01; genus JAAUTE01. The sequence continues at coordinate 3,923 of JAAUTE010000041.1, read as the reverse complement.
AAATTGTTGTGGGTGGCAATCATATCGTTGGGCAAGGTGAAACCCTGGCTACTAACCAAAACCACGCTGTGGATTTATTAATGGTGATGGCGCTACTCCGATTTCTGGCACTTTTAATAATCAGTTGAATACCGTTAGTGGCAGCATGCCTCCTACCGGTTCCGGAACTGGAGGCCCTGACTTCACCCTCTACAACGATCTTGCCTATGAACGTAGAATTGATCGCTTGGTGGCAGACGCGATGGCCTTGGTTCCCTCAAATCGCCTAACTATCAACGATGACGGCGATGGCACTATTGAGCAAGGGGAAATAACCCTAAATCCAATCTATCCTACTGCTGTACTTAATTCAGTGTCAAGCGAGTTGCTTGGGCTGCCTGATACAACTAACACTGATCCGGCTCTGCTCGCTGGTTTAAACCTGTATTTTCGGCAACGCACCCGTCGAGTTCCCTTTGCCGAAGTTCCTTTCGGAGAAGGGAATCCAGACACTCTCGATCCCGACAGCGGTTTGACTACTATTCTGCAAGGAACGGGTGACACGTTGGGACCAATTAATGCCTGGATGTTTCCTTACAACCCTGCCAATGGAACAGGTGGCAACGGATTCTCGCAGCTAACGGTCAACCCGGCTGGTGAGATGATGCTCAATCCCCCAGCAACTCGGTTTGCCGAGCAAGCCAACTCCAATAGAGAAGAATTCCTTGGCGATCGCTGGCTGGTGGGCAACGGACTTCCTGAATTTTGGTTGGAAGATGGCGCGTTTGTTACGGGAGATGCTGAACAGGATATAACCGGGAGAAATTGGGACAGCCCTCCCGATGCCACCCCCCGCACCCGCAGAAGTCGTATGCAGACCCTGACCGACCTGGGAACGATTGATCGCGACGGTTTCTGGGAAGTGAACGCAGCTCAACGCACCAACGACGACCTCAACACAGGAGGCGTTCGTATTATTACTGATGCAGGTACTTACCTTCCCCACAACAATGTCCTAACTGGATCTACCATTGCCTGGTCAGATACAATGCCTCAGCCGCCTCAATTGCCAACTGCCGCAGGCCTGCTGGGGACGGGACATCCCTATTCCAGTACCAAAACCCTTTTTAACGGGATTTTCGATGACGCCGGTAATATTTTGGATCAAAATAGTAATCGCCCTTACCTCAAGATGCGGGCGACCGTAGTGTATCACTACCGTAACGGAGGAAACCCTATTGCCTGCATTAACAATTTTCTACGACCCAACGACTTCCGCAACCGCTGCGGCCAGTGGCAACGGTACAGTTTATGGGCCGCCAACAGATGTGGCAACGGCAGCCGCAGGCCCAATCCGGGCTAATTTAGACTACCAAGCTTCCTTGTTTTACTCCAACGGCCGTCGCGTTAATCAATCCTTAGTGGATGCTCTTGCTGCTTTTGACGCTGCTGGCAATGCTGATGGACTGTCCTTTGCCCAGCGTTCGGCCATTGATGCTGCTGTCTGCGGACTGCAAATTCTGGACACCCTCGATACATCTCTCACCGGAATCGGGACTCTAGCGGCGAGCGAAACGCCCACGGCTGGCTACAATTTACCCAACAATGCAATCCGAGAAATTTCTCTGCTGGATGGGCGGCAGTTGCAAAATCTTACCAGCGACTATAATCCAGTGACGGGTGTTTCAAGCCTTAATCCTCGTTTAAACTTGGAGCTGGAACAACGTCAGCCCCTAGAAGTAAGGGCAACTGTTCTCGATCTTGATTTATTACGGGGAGCCACGGCAGATGGAACCAACGCCCCTCAAGAATACATGATTCCCAATAGTGGACTTATCTATGCCTCGCGCAATGATGCTTTAGCAGATGCTAGCGACGTTAATCCCACCGTTGCCAACACTTCCCAGCCGGGTGTTGCAGCAGCAGACCATCTAGTCGACCCCACCCGCAGGCAGAGTGCCATCATATTGGTTAATGGACAGCGCCTCTGGCGGGAACAGGAGTTTCGGACGGAGGAAAGGGGATTTACTTTGGCAACGAACCTGGCTGCCTACATTAAAGCAGCGCCCTTCACTGTTAACGGCGATGCCTCTATCACTGGGGGCTTTAATCCCCACCTTGACAACATCAATAACGAACAGCTTGAATTTACTGATGCGTTTGTTGCCAGTAACTTTGCTCAGTTCTACGGTCGCTCTAACCTCAACCCCAATTATGCTTGCCGGATGGACGACCCAAGATTGCCCAGTGGGTCTTGTGCTTCAAATGCAGTTGCTGACCAGTGGCGACCAGCCAATGTTCTCTCAGATTCGCTGACATTATTGTCAACTAGTTTCCGGGAAGGATTTCGTAACGAAGGCAACTACGACTTACAGAATCACCGCCCTGACCAAATTGCTGACCCTGATGCCGATGGAACAACTGACGTATCCACTGCCGCAGCCATTAATGTTGCTCGACTAAATAATGGCTTTTGGAATAACGATTTTGCGGTCAGTGGATTAACCAGTGGACTGCTCTTCGATCCCGACGGGCCTGGTGCTTTACTGGAAGCAACTCACGCCGATGCTACTTACCAGACTGATAGTCCTCCCCTACCTCTACCTGCTGGTTATCTAGGCAGCTCTTACTTCAACAACTTCGTAACTCCGGTGCAGCGACGAGTCAATTTTGATGAATATTTGATGGAATACTGCCCGCGGTTACCCCATATCTGCCTGCCGCCCCCCAGGATTGGGTTGTCAATAGTGCCGGGGCGACTGCGACGTCGGTTGTAGGTCAAAACTATGACACTGGGCCAGATGCTACTGACAATACTGACGATCGCAACGCGACTTATTTGGCGGGAACCACTGCTCAGCCGCCGAATACGGATGTTGCTCTATTTCCCCGCCGCGTTGCTTTTAGGCGAGATACAGACAGTACCAACTCCATTCCCGATGGAAGCCTAGTTGACTTTTCGGGGAATTTGGTTGGCAATGATGAGAGAGACTACGTCCGATCGGGGTTTCTGGCGCCGTTGTTGGCCCGCCTGCTGTGGCAGACGGTACGATTACTTTCTACGATCCGGCTAGCTATCCTGCAACGAGTCCAAGGGATTCAGGCGTCTCTTTGTGGTATAGAACGGTAAGTGGTTTTAATAGTAATAACCATAACGCCCCTGGCAACCCACGGCGCTACAATCGAGACCTGGCATTAGGAATTCTCAATGCTAACAGTTCGATTGGAGTCAACCAACCTCAAATTATTCCAGTTCTCAACATTCATACTACGACTGGCGACTCCGGAGCTTTCGATAGCGTCGATACAGCTCTGCCGGGTCGCTCAAACCAAGAAAATACCCTTTGGCTTCAGCCCGCTTCAGGCAGCAGCATTTTTAATCTCATTATGGCGATAGGAGATGTGGCAGGGCATCCGGGTTACACTGCGCCAATCACGCACCTCGGCAATACTTCTGGGGGTGCACACAACCTGCCTCGTTTTCTGGAAAATTGGGAGGCGACTACGTTTATTAGTGGAACCTTAATCGAATTGAGACGGAGCCGGTTTGCGACTGCTCCTTTTCGGCAAATTAACCGCTTTCCAACCGTCAATAGCGAGATACGATTTGGGATTTTTAACGAAATTCAAAATGCCCAGTCAGGAGTAAATAATGGACGAGTGGTACACTACAATGCACCAGAACGGAATTGGGGCTTTGATGTTGGGTTGCTGGCGCAGCAGCCGGATCTGCTAGCATCTCGTTTTACCATTACCCCAGGCACTCCTCCCAATGATTTTGTGCGGGAGGTCGCCCGCGACGACGCTTGGGTAGAAACCCTTCTCTGTGCTTTCGAGCAAACCTCCCCAGGGAATTTTGGTGCTCCTACGAGTTACGAGCGGCCAGGCGGCGGGGGGAATTGTGCCGAATAATAACTAGATAAACGTGGTTGTACTGGAGGCTC
>JAAUTE010000292.1 GCA_012031815.1 Chloroflexaceae bacterium | reverse complement strand
GGGTCACAATAATGATTGTGTACTCCTGAATTAAGTCCCGAATCAGGTCTTCGATTTTTAGGGTGGAAATGGGGTCGAGGGAGGAGCAAGGTTCGTCCATCAAAATCACGTCCGGTTCCGTGGCGATCGCCCTAGCGATGCAGAGGCGCTGTTGCTGTCCTCCCGATAGAGACAGTCCGTTTTCCCCCAGTTTATCCTTGACTTCTTCCCAAAGCGCCGCGCGACGAAGGCAGCGTTCCACTAACGCATCCATGTCCTCGACCTTTTGGTTAATGACGCGGGGGCCGTAGGCAATGTTGTTGTAGATGGACTTGGGAAACGGGTTGGGCTGCTGAAACACCATGCCAATGCGGCGGCGCACTTCCACCGGATCGATATTATCGCCGTAGAGATCGCGATCGTAGTAATAAACCTTGCCCTTTAGGTGAAAGGCTTCAATCAGGTCATTAAGCCGATTAAAGCAGCGAATAATCGTACTTTTGCCACAGCCGGAGGGGCCAATAAAAGCCGTCACTTCCTTTTCAGGAATCTCCATTGTCACATCCCGGACGGCTAGAAAATCACCGTAATAAATATTGAGATCTTCTGTGGTAATGACGGTGGTTTGACTTTGTAAGCGCTCTCGCGCTTTCTCTGGGTCGCGCTCGTGAACCTTGGGGAGATTGGGTTGGTCGTTGGCGTTCATGATAAATTCCAGGAAACAATTGCGGGACAGGCTGGATAAAAAGAGCTGCGAGGCTCAGTAAACGCTTTTTTGCGTCACCCAGCGGGAAACAATACTCGTAATCAGCACAATCGCTACCAAAATTAGGGAGGCAGCCCAAGCCAGCTCCACCTGGTTCTCATAGGGAACAGTGGCGAAGTTATACACCAATACCGACAGGGAAGCCGTCGGGCTGAAAAAGCCGTTAAAGCTAAATTGGGTAAACAGCGCCGTAAAAATCAAGGGGGCCGTTTCTCCCGCCGCTCGCGCCACCGCCAAGGTTAATCCTGTGGCGATCGCCGGCAGGGCCGCTGGTAGAACCACCCGCAACACCATTTGATAGCGGGAAGATCCCAAACCGAGGGAGGCCCAGCGCACCGATTTCGGGACAATTTGCAGAGATTCGTCGGTGGTTCGCACAATAATTGGTAACATCAGCACCGCCAGCGCCAGTCCCCCGGCAACCGCAGAATAGGTATTGGTGGTCAGAACTACCAAGCCATAGACCAAAACCCCCATCAAGATCGAAGGAACGCCGCTGAGAACGTTGGTAGCAAAGCGAATCCAGCGGGCAATCTTTCCCGTTTGTGAAAATTCCGAGAGATAAATCGCCGCCATGACCCCAAAGGGCACGCTAATCAGGGCCCCAAGACCCACCATGATCAACGTGCCAATCAAGGCATTGCGGAATCCACCTTCAATATCAGCCAGAGGCGGAGGCGGAAGATTGGTAAAGGCTGCCCAATCTAAACGAGCAATCCCCCGAACCGTGACGTAGGTCAGCACCAAAAACAGCGGCACCAGGGCCAGAATTAAACATAGTGCTGCCAGGGCTGTCCAGATAATTTCGCCGAGGGACTGCTTAGATTGGCGAGAGCGCTCCATCCCTTGGGTTCGAGACGCGGCACCTCGGTCTTGAGTAGTGGCAGACATGATGCTTAGTAAGGTTTGACGGTACGAATAATCATTTCAGCGAGAACATTGACCACAAAGGTCAGCAAAAATAGCACAAGTGCAGCGTACATTAAGGCGGCGACCTGTAAACCGCTGGCTTCGGCAAACTGGTTGGCCAGCAGGGAAGCAATGGTATTAGCCGGGGCTAATATCGAGAAGTTGAGGTTGTTAGAGTTGCCGATCAGCAGGGTCACGGCCATGGTTTCTCCCAGGGCACGGCCCAAGGCCAGCATGGTGCCCCCAATAATCCCGGAAAAGGCGGACGGAATCAGGACTCGAAAAATGGTCGTCCACCGGGTCGCCCCCAGTCCGTAGGAGGCTTGACGGAGACTGGGAGCAATAGAAGCCAGGGAATCACGAGAGATCGCCGTAATAATGGGCAAAATCATAATGGTGAGGATGATTCCTGCCGGAAACATGCCTGGCCCGATATAACGGGTAGAAAACAGGATAAAGCCGCCAAAGTTTTCGTGGAGCCACTGACCGATGGGCTGGAGGAAGGGAATCAACACATAAATTCCCCACAGGCCGTAAACAATGCTGGGAATCGCCGCTAGCAACTCCACCATAAAAATCAAGGGCGTCCGAAACTTCAGGGGCAGAAAATTCTCACTCAAAAAGATGGCCGTGCCGACCCCCAGGGGAAACGCGAACAAAAGCGCGATCGCCGAAGACATGAGGGTGCCGTAAATCATCGGTAGTGCCCCATAGTTATTAGTAACGGGGTTCCAGGCGCTGGAATAGAGGAAACCCAAGCCAAATTCGCGAATGGCGGGCCAGCCGTCAATGGCAGTCTGTACCCCAATCAAAATCAACACCGCCGCTACGCCGATGGCAAATAGGCGCGTTGCCAGGACGAAACCGCGATCCAGCCACTTTTCCCGGGCCTCGCGGGGCGGTAATACAGCTTCCCGCCGCTCTGCACCCTGATTCACGCTGTGAGTCCCATTCATTGATTTAAAATAATGGCAGTTTCAACTTTAACAAGGGCGATCGCACCGAAATAACGCCTCTATTCCAACCTGTATAAGTAAAGCAGGTAAAGGCGAGGTTAAGAATCGGCAATTTATGCCCATAGAAAGAAGTTTGTCCCTCTTGCTTGGGAGAGATAGGGATTGATATTGTTCAAGGGTTGCCAATCCTTAAGCATTGTTTTTCTGCAAAATAAATTGGCGAAGATATTGCGTTTATCGGCATCTAGACCCGGCAAATCAGCAAAGGTGCTGGGGCAAATTGATAGAACCAAAGGTTGTTTTTTCAAGAATCAATGATTTTTAGGCGAGGAAATTCTGGCGTAAGCACCTCGATATTAAGGGCGATCCTCCGTCTTGAGTGGGAGTTTTACTGTTAAGTTTTGCTGGGGTGGAGAAGGTTATCCTACCGCTTTTGATATGACTGATTTAAAGATATTTGCCTAGAATCAGTAGCGTAGTTTTACAGTACGGGATTTATTTATAAGCCATGCTGAAATTCAATAAAATACAAAACAAGTATCCTTTGTTTGCGGCGACGGCGGCGGCGACCTTATTGCTGGGCGCGGTGGCTTGTGATACTGCCAACCAACAGGCCGGGCAGCCGCAGGGAGCAGGAAACGGCGGCAACGGGTGAAGGGACGACAGATACTGGGTTTTCAGATTTGCAAGTGAGTTTGACGGGCGCTGGGGCTTCCTTCCCTGCCCCACTGTACCAGCGCTGGTTTTCTGATATCAATCAGGAATATCCTGGGGTAGAAATTAGCTATCAATCTGTCGGCAGTGGCGCTGGGGTCGAGCAGTACCTCAACCGCACCGTGGATTTTGGCGCGACTGACGCTCCTCTGACCGATGAAGAAAAACAGGCCTTTCGCGATCGCTACGGAGCCGAGCCGATCCAGGTGCCGACGGTTGGGGGGGCGGTGGTGTTTGCCTACAACCTGCCGGAAGTGGAGCAAGAACTGCGGCTGAGCCGTGAGGCTTACTGTGGCATTGTCAGCGGTGAAATTACCCAGTGGGACGCGCCGGAAATTCAAGAAGCAAACCCCGACGTTCAATTACCCAGCCAGCCGATTACCTTCGTTCACCGCTCGGACGGCAGTGGTACGACCTTCTTGTTTACCAGCCACATTGCCGAGGCTTGTCCCAATTGGCAGGCAGGGGCAGCGAAAACCGTCGATTGGCCCACAGGCGTGGGGGCGCGAGGCAATGAAGGGATTGCCGCCCAGGTTCAACAAACCCAAGGGGCGATCGGCTTTGTGGAGTACGCCTACGCCAACGAAAACAACATCTCGGCAGCTACCTTGGAAAACCAGGCGGGAAACTACATCGAGCCTAGCCCCGAAGCGGCTTCCCGCCTTTTTGAAGGGCAGGACATCCCCGAAGACTTTGCGTTGACGGTTCCCGACCCCAGCGGTGAAGAGGCTTATCCTATCGCTGGATTGACCTTCCTGCTGCTCTATCCCGAATATGACGATCCCAACAAGGCACGGGCCCTGCAAGCTCTGGTGAACTACGGACTCGATCAGGGAACGGAGGCGGCTCAGGAGTTGGGCTATGTGCCGCTGCCGTCGGATTTGGCCCAGCGGGTTGCGGAAACCGTGCAACAGGAATTGGTTGCCGCCAATCAATAGTCTCTTTTCGGGTTGGGCGCGATCGCGAATCGTGTTAGCTTTTTTGGCCAGGGAAATCCTCTCTGGCTATTTTTTTCGCGTTCACTGGGCGGCTCAATGACTGCTATCAGTGGCTCAATGACTGCTATCAGTAGCTCAATGACTGCTATCAGTAGCTCAATGACTGCTATCAGTAGCTCAATGACTGGTATCAATGGTTCAATGACTGGTATCAATGGCT
>JAAUTE010000291.1 GCA_012031815.1 Chloroflexaceae bacterium | reverse complement strand
ATCAGCGCGACCGGCATTATCGCCAACAGTAATTCCATTGATGGTCAGGCCATTGGTACCGTCAAGGCTGGACAAAGTTGAGACTGGCTGGGATGCCGGTGTTTCTGCCAAAAATCACATAGGCTTCTCCCGGAATGGTTGCGCCAGTGGGCAGGCCGGGGGCCCCGATGAGAATGTCGTCAAAGCCATCGGCGTTGAAGTCTCCCGCACTGCTCAGACTAAAACCAGCTAAATCATTGGCTAGGATTCCGTTGATGACAAACCCATTGCTGCCGTTGAGAGTAGCAGGGCTAAATCTTGCGCCTAAGTTACTGCTAGTGCCAAAAATCACATAGACTTGACCGACGTTATTGCCAACCCCCGATGCGCCCACCAGAATGTCGTCAAAGCCATCGCCATTGAAATCGCCCGCGTTGCTGACGCTGATACCGGCTAGGTCGCCCAGGGCTAGACCATCGATCGCAAAGCCATTGCTGCCGTCGAGATTGAAAACATTGAGACTGCCACTGAAGGTATTGCCGCCGTAAATCACGTAAGCTCGACCATTAACCGGGACGGGTGTTTGGTTATCGGGCAAAACCGCGTTGGGGGCACCAACCAGGAAATCGTCAAAGCCATCGTTGTTAAAGTCCCCAGCCGGGCTGATGCTGGAGCCGGAGAGGTCATCATTGGAAGCGCCGTTGATGGCGAACCCATTATTACCATTGAGGCTATTTAGGGCAAATTGGGGACTAAATGGGCTAGGGCTACCAAAAATAAGGTGGGTCTGCCCAGCGTTGCTACTAGTGGCATTAGGATTGAGGGCGTTGGGGGGGTTGGCGAAGGGAGAACTAACCGCAAAATCATCAAAACCATCGCCGTTAATGTCCCCGGCAGGGCTGACGTCGACTCCAGAGAAATCGCCGGCGACCAATCCATTGAGGGTAAAGCCGTTGTTGCCGTTGAGGGAGGCGAGGGTCAAATTCGCCGGAAAATTGCTGGCTCCAAAAACCAGATAGCTTTGTCCGGCACTAGCTGCGCTGCCAATATCCGTAAAGGGCGCACCAATGACCAGATCGAAAAACCCATCGTTATCAATATCGCCAGCACCACTGACACTCGTACCGGCAAAATTTTCGGGGCCAATACCAGAGAATCTAAAGCCACTGTTGCCGCTGAGGGTTTCCAGGTTGAGGTTGGCAGTGAAGCTGTTGCCTCCAAAAACCACGTAGGTTTCTCCGGCGGTGGTGTTGGCATCCGATGCGCCGATAATTAAATCGGCAAAGCCGTCGTTGTTAATATCGCCAGTCAGGCTGACGCTGGTTCCAGACAGGTCTGCCTCGTTAATGCCGTTGAGGGTAAAGCCGTTGCTGCCGTTAAGTTGGTTGAGGTTGATTTCTAAGATAGCCATACTCGTCTAGGGGAGGTTTTACAAGAAAAGGACTGTCCATTGAGAATTCCAGGTGACAATTGCCTGCTGATGTGCGATCGCCAAACCACTCGCTTGCGCCAATCAATTTTGCTCTCTCTTCGGCTCATTTGGGAGAATGTGACGTTTAATTAAAATTTTTTCCAGAAAGTTTGGATAGGGTTGCTATTACTTTTGCAGTTCCTTCGTCTTGCGGAAAAACGGCGATCGCGGAGCCGATTGTGAATTTGCACAGAGCCAGGTAGATGGTAAGGATTATTCGTAAAGACCTTGTAAAGACGAAGTAAAAAAAGCAATTCTTTACATTGGGGATTGGCATTGGGAACTGAAGTCGGCCTCCTGTCCGGGAACCTGCCGACGTTTTCTGCCGCTGCTCGGTTACGGATTTGACAGCAATCCCGTTTGAGTATGTTACTCTGAGCGTTTAAACTACATTTTGGTTAAGTCACCGACAGATCTGGAGTACCGCTGGCTAAGATGGAGTTTAACCTCAGTGCCGTCGCCAGTCTATATTTGTGTTTTTGGCAATGATTTCTGAATCTGTCCCCTTGGTATCGCCTTTCAAACAACCGCTCCCTACGATCCGTCCCCTTGCTGCTTCTGCCATTCGCGGCATAGTTTTCCACAACTCAGTGTTGCTGGCCCTTGATGCTTCAAACGGGTATTTGCTGGAAATTGACCCGGCTACGGACAAAACCCGCATTCTCAACCCCCGTACTTGGCCGGAGTTTATTGGGGCATCGGGATTGGCGATTTCTGGCGATCGCCTCTGGTTTACGGCCCAGGAAACGGTCTGCTATTGTTCCCTCAGTGATGGGAAGTGGCAGCCGGAGCGGTTTGTGCGCCTTAGTGCTCCGGCAGACGGGGTGGCGGTACGAGAAGCGACAGTGTATGTGACCTCCCAGCGATCGGGGGAGATTGCGATCTTCAATCGGGACAGTGGGGCGCTGATTACCCAGTTTTTTACCCCTGGCATCGGCAGAGAAGGCATTGCCCTCAGAGGAGAAGAACTGTGGCTCAGTGACGATCTCGAACAGACGGTTTATTGCCTGGATCGGGCGACGGGAGCTGTTAAATTTAGCGTTTTGACTCCCTTTGAAGCCCCTTCTGCCCTGGCTTTCTATCGCGACCCCCACACGGGAGAGGAGACGCTCTACGTCGCCTACGCTGGGGTGGAACCTTACATCCGCGACAATCCCAACGCCGATTCCGATCGGGAACTCCAGTATCGCGATCGCACCTTTATTCATCCCCTTTATTTCCACTACAACCAGGAAAAACGCTACGCTCGCTCCAACGGTTTTTTGGTGGAGCTATCCTACGTGGAAGAACCTGTCCCCCCTCGATCCGGTGGAGCTAGACGGGTTGGAATGGCGCATTGCCCTGCCCGCTGAAACCGACCGACAAAGAGTGATTAACGTGGAGGCGATCGGGTTGCCCTTTGAAGAAGAAATTAAGGACGGGCAGCGTATTGCCCTGTTTAAATTTCCCAAATTAACCACAGAAGACCGCTTTATTTTTGGCTGGAAGGCCCAGCTAGAAGTCTGGAGTATTAAATATAATTGGCGTCCCCGCGACTGCGAAATCTTGCCAGAATTGCCCCCGGAATATGCCAGCCGCTATCTGCAAGATGATGACGATCTGTCTATGGGAACCGATATTATTTTGCGGGCTGCCGAGGATGCCGCCGCCAGCGAAACCAACCTGTTGCGGAAAATGTACAGCATCCGCAATTATGTTTACGATCGCCTTTCCTATGGCATTAAGCCCCACATTGATACGCCAGATATTGTTCTGCGGCGGGGCGTTGGCTCCTGTGGAGAATATTTGGGCGTCTTGCTGGCCCTGTGTCGGCTCAATGGCATTGCCTGTCGCACGGTGGGTCGCTACAAGTGCCCCCTGCAACCTTTACAGCGTAATGTGCCGTTGGTTCCCGATTTTAACCATGTTTGGCTGGAATTTTACCTGCCGGGGGTGGGCTGGTTGCCAATGGAGTCCAATCCCGACGATATTTTCGAAGGCGGCCCCTATCCCACCCGCTTTTTTATGGGACTGGCCTGGTATCATGCGGAAATGGCTAAGGGGGTTTCCTTTGAAACCATCAGCAGTAACGACCAGCCCATCAACAAAGAACAGATGTCTATTGGCGAGCTGGCTATCAATCACGTTCGCTTTACCATCCTCGAAGAACTCATCCCCGGAGATTAAGCCCGCGATTGGCTTTGCCAGTGCGCGGAGCGCAATCGCCCCTTAGCCAGGACTGCGGTTGGCGAGACCAATCTGGCTTTGGGTAATTTCTTCAGCGGGAATAAACTCGACATCATCGGGAGAAACTTCGTTGTCGCTTTCCGCAAGGGTGGGGGTGGGCATCCCTTCTGCCTCGCTGGGGCGATCGCTTTTGAGCAGTTCGGGATCGGTACTTTCACCAACGCTGAGTTGGATCGGGGGATTGGGTTGAGCAGCCATAGGTAAATCCGGTAGCAATTACTTTCATTGAGCGAGATTTCACCAGCTACCAACCTCTGGCAGGGGAGAGATTTAAGGCTATTTATACAGGCTAGACCCAAAAATTTAGAGCTTGTCCGTTTTTATTTAACAACGAAAGCGACTCCATTCCATTTCTAGTTCGCCGCTATCGATTTTGTTGAAGATCAGTTGGCGGCAGAGGGTTAGTTCTTCAAAAGTCACTTTCCCGTCGGCCCGGACTTGCAAGCGAATGGCTTCGATTTCTCCCTTGGTTAATTTGCCATCGGCGATCGCTGCTTCCACAATTTTCCGCAGCTTTTCTAAATCCTGCAATTCTTCTGCCGTTGGTGGCGGGCAGTTGGGGCGTTCCATCTGCATAAATTTTTCTCCTAAACTCATGGGTTACTTTCTTGCTTATAACAACTGCCCATCTTACCTTGACCCTAGCGATACCAAAAGCCTTTGATTTATCAAAATTTAAAGTTGGGCTGGCGCGATCGCATTTTTCTCTGGTTGACACTCCTCGGCATAAATGCACGAGGATTCTTGGTTCACTGAGACCACTTAAACCAGATACCTTGCAGTGTCTAGCCCAGAGGTGGGACTCTCCCCAAGCGACTTCGGGT
>JAAUTE010000040.1 GCA_012031815.1 Chloroflexaceae bacterium | reverse complement strand
AACAACACATTGGCAGGCTTTGCTACAGAGGTACAACGTACTGGACTATGCCTGAGCACCATAGTTCGGTCAGACGAATCCACAAGCACGGAGGAAACTGTCATGTCGCATATAGGAGAAGGCGGGAGCCTGGCGGACACGCTCCTGCAGCGCGGCTTATCACGCCGTGATTTCCTCAAGTTCTGTTCCGCAATGGCTGGAACGCTGGCGCTGCCGCCCCGGTATACGCCCCGTATTGCCCGCGCCTTACAACAGGCTAGCCGGCCCCCGCTGGTCTGGCTGGAATACCAGGACTGCGCTGGCAACACCGAGTCATTTCTACGCGCCAGCCACCCCAGCGTTGCTGACCTGGTGCTAGATATTTTGTCGGTGGACTACCACGAAACTATCATGGCCGCTGCTGGGCATCAGGCCGAGCAAGCCTTGCACAACAGTATTACTGCCAACAAGGGCAAATACCTGGTTGTTGTCGAAGGCTCCATCCCGGTGGCCGATGGCGGCATTTACTGCACGATTGGCGGACGTACTGCCCTTGACCACATCCGCGAAGTCAGCGAGCACGCGGCTGGCATCATTGCCACCTGGGCGATGATGCTCTCGATCCACCAGCGCAATCCCGTGGTGCTGTTTGCGGCGGATTATGTGCTGGAAGCGCTGCTGTTCTGGTCGATGTTTTTGCCCTTGGGGGCCAGGTATTCGGTGGACAATGCCATGAATACAGCGGCTGACCCCCTCCCCAAACAAATCGTGAGCGGTGCGACGGTGGCCCTGGTTTTTCAGCAGTGTTTTATCTACAGTGGATCGGCCGCCTACAAAACCAAAAGCCCCATCTGGTGGCCGGACGGGGATGCGGTGTATTATGCCTTGCATTTCGATCAGTATGCCACCGCCATCGGTCAATTTTTTGGCAATTTCCCGCCGGAGTTGCTGAAATTGATGACCTTTGGGGCCCTGGGGTTTGAGTGGCTAGGGCCGCTGCTGTTGTTGATTCCCTTTCGGGTGTCGCTGTTTCGCAATATTGCAATTATTTCTTTTATTTTGCTGCACCTTAGCTTCGGCCTATTTTTTACCCTTGGAATCTTCCCTTTTTTAAGTATTGCAAGCTGGCTAGCCTTTATTCCCTCCACGGTTTGGGATGGCCTTGATAAGCGAACCTATCGGGAAGACCGGGCGGGATTGACTATTTATTTCGATGCGGACTGTGGGTTTTGCAAAAAAGTCGTCCATTTACTGCGGACATTTTTGATTCTGCCGGGAACGCCCCTACTGAAAGCCCAGGACGCTGCCGACCCGACTATTTACGAAGAGATGGAGCGCATCAATTCCTGGGTGGTGGTGGATTGGCAGCAACATCGCCATTACCAGTGGGAGGCGATCGCCTATGTGTGCAGTCTGTCGCCCCTGTGGGGTTGGCTGGCTCCGCTGTTGCGCTGGGGGCCATTCATGGCGGTAGGAACTAACTTTTACAAATTTATTGCCACCAATCGCCGTTTAATGGGAACCTTTACGGCTCCCTTGCAGTTCCGTCCCCTGGAAGTGCGCCCGACGCGGCTCGGAGCGGTGGTGGCCCTTTCTTTGCTGTTGCTAACCTCGGTGTGGCTGGTCAAGGATTTTGTGGAGCAGAGCTACGATCGCCGCCGGGAACAGCCCCAGGATTGGGTCACCAGCAGCCGGAATTTTCTCAATCGCCGCACATTTCAGCACCTTGATGGCTTGGCTCGCTTTTTGCGCCTGGATCAGAGTTGGAGTATTTTTGCGCCCAACCCGCCCTCAGACGATGGCTGGCATGTGGCGGCAGGAACCCTGGTTACTGGGGAAACGGTGGAGGTTCTCTCTGGTAAATCCGAGGTTAGCTTCGAGAAACCGACCCTTGCCCAGCGCAATGCCCGCTATGGCAACATGCAGTGGCGGACATTCTATATCAATCTCAATCGCTCCATCGGCGAAAAACTCTATCCTTGTTGGGTTCCTACCTCTGCCGCAGTTGGAATGCCAAGCACGGAGCGATCGCCAACTGGAGCGGCTGACCATTTACTTCATGGATGAGCAAGTCCCGCCGCCCGGTGAGGCCCAAACCGTGAAGAAGACAACGCCCTGGGAGCAATCCTGCCGCTAATTAACACCAGGGGATTTTGGTTGAACCCAAGGCCATGGGGGTGGGTCTAAAGGAGGGAAGATAGCGCTGGGAAGGAAGGCAACAGCGTGCTGGCCGATAATCAAGCCGGAGCCACTGACCAACTCGTGCAGCGATGCCAAAACGGCGATCGCCAGGCATTCCAACACCTCTACCGCCGCTACCAGCAGCGGGTGCGCTCTACCCTCTATCAGCTCTGCGGCGTGCAGCTTCTCGACGATTTGACCCAGGAAGTGTTTCTGCGGGTTTGGCGCGGACTGCCCAAACTGCGACAGGCCGGGCAATTTTCCACCTGGCTCTACCGCATCACCTGGAACGTGGCAAGCGATCGCCGCCGACAACTGGCCCGCCAGCCGCGGCTGCAAAGTCCGTTTTTGTCCGCCGAATCCTCGGAAACAGAGGGTGACATCAGCGAGCGATTGTCGCGATCGCAAGACAGCCCCGACTTAATGCAAATCCATTATCAGGACTTGGTACGGCGCGGTTTAGCAGCGCTCAGCTTGAGCATCGCACGGTCATCGTTCTGCACGACTTGGAAGACCTGCCCCAAAAGGAAATTGCCCACATCCTGGAAATTCCCATCGGCACCGTCAAATCTCGGCTGTTCCATGGCCGTAGCGCCCTGAAAAAGTTTTTGCAGCAGGAAGGAGCTTCCCTATGACCCCATCGCCCCAAAAAGATGACCCCGTCGCCGACTTTTTGCGGAAATACCGCCCCCTACCGCCCCCTGCCAGGGAAGGGTTGGAGCGGCAACTCTTGGCTCAAATTCAGCGAGAACCCCTCCCCTTGAGGAAATCTCTTCCCTGGCCCTGGTGGGCTATTCCAGGATTGCTGGTGGCGGGTCTGACCCTGGCGGTTGGCGGCCAGCGCCTGTTTGCTCCAGAACCCCCATTGGCCGGCGACAGCGAAGTCCTCGAAGAATTTCTCGTCACCAGTTGGCAAGGGGCTATGGGCCATAGCGAAATGAGCGTTCCCGATCCCCAATCGAGTTGGCTGGTTTTGGTCGAGTCAGACCGGCCCGCTCCCGAACAGCGCTAGTTTCAGATTAATTACGGAGAAGTCAATTATGTTCCTACGTTCTGTGGCGATCGCCAGTTTAGTGGCCGTGAGTTTGGGTCAGATTGCGATCGCTCAACCCCTAATCCCCGCCCAAACCCTAGCCCAACTGAGCGGTGAAGCCGAAGGCCGATTTGGAGAAGGGCGCGTCCTGCAACAATTAAACCTAAGCCAGGAGCAGCGCCAGCAGATTCAGCGAATTTTCCAACAATACCGCAGTCAAATCATGGCCCGCCGCCAATCCCTGCAAGGGGCCCAGGGCGAACTGCAACAATTGATGGCCAGTAACGCCTCCGCCGCGACTGTCCGCAGCAAACACCAGGAAGTCCGGCGGCTGCGCCAGGAACTAGGGGATCTGTTTTTTGAGAGTACCCTGGAAGTCAGAGAAATTCTCACCCCCGAACAGCGAAGCGAATTTGCTCAAATTATGCAGCAAGGACGGCAGCGACTGCGGGAAGGGCGGCCGCAACCGTTAATGACGCCGCTCTATTTCGGGGATTGCCTGCCCTCTGCGTTTCAGTGATAAAACAGGAAAGGGAGCCGCAGAGGAGTCGGGAGTATGTTTTTAGTCACAGGGGCAACAGGAGCGCTCGGAGGAAAAATCGTCACCCAGCTCCGGGAACGGGACTGGCCGGTGCGCATGTTTGTGAATCTGTTTTCTGCCTATGAGGAGTTAGCCTATCGGGGGGCGACTCCTTTTATTGGGGATTTGCGGCGGGAGCGGGATATCGCTAAAGCCTGTCAGGGCGTTCGGTACGTCATTAGCGCCCACACTGGCGATGCTGAAGCCCTGGATTTTCGCGCCAATATCGACCTTATCGACCAGGCCAAGGCCCATAACGTCGAACATTTTGTTTATCTTTCGGTTTTGGGCTGCGATCGCGGTTTTCAGGATGGGCCAACTTTTAAGGCCCGGCGGGAAGTAGAGAAGTATTTGGCCGCTAGCGGCTTGAACTATACAATTTTGCGCCCGCCGGGATTGACAAGCTATCTTTTGCCCCTGGCCGAGCGGGTTCGCGAGACGGGCATTTATGTTTTGCTTGGCGATCCGCTGAATCGGATTTCTCCGGTTAGCGCCGACGATCTGGCCCGTCTGGCGATCGCCTCGGTAAACTGCGAAGGGGCAAGAAATCAGACTTTGCCGGTGGGCGGGCCGGAGGTGTTGAAGCGCCAAGACCTGCCGCGAATTTTGGGAGGAATTTGGCAGCGAGAGGTGCAGATTATCAATGTGCCGATGTGGATCTTTGATTTAGTGCGGGGGGGATTGGGGCCGATTAATCCAGCGGCACAGCGACAGGTGGGAACCCTGCGAACCTTACTGACCAACGAGTTTTTCTGCACCCCAGCGGAAATATCCCGTCTGGAATCAATTTATCAATTGAAGCTGGAATCCTTGGAGACTTATTTACGCCGCTATTTAAGCAAATAATCCCATCGGGATTGCCAGGGGATTGGCCTTAATCCTTATCTGGTTCGATGCCCGCTCCCACCGGGGCGATCGCATTTAATGTCAGCGCTTTGTGATCGCTGAGGACTTGCTGCAAGTTCCACTGATTTTTAAAGAGCAGCACTGGCCGATCCCAGTTGTCCTTGACTACCGCCGCACTAAACAAGCGACCCACTTTTTCCAGGGCAGCCCAGCCCCCCGCAACCCACCGGGCCAGGGTGTAAGGCAGCATTTCTAACTGGGTTTCCACGCCATATTCACTTTGCAGGCGAAACTGGACGACCTCAAACTGCAATTGACCCACCGCCGCCAGAATCGGGTCGCGCTTAAACTCGTCGGTAGAGTACATGATCTGAACCGCCCCTTCTTCCCGCAGCTCCTTAATCCCTTTTTGAAACTGCTTGAACTTGGAGGGGTTGGGATTTTTCAGGAAGGCAAATAGCTCCGGTGAAAAGCAAGGAATTCCTTCATACTCCAGCCGATTTCCCAAATAAATCGTGTCGCCGATCGCAAAGACCCCCGGATTATTCAAGCCGATGATGTCTCCCGGATAGGCCACATCCAGGGATTCCCGGTCTTGGGCAAAGAGCTTTTGAGGGCGAGAGAGGCGCACCGTCTTGCCAGTCCGGGCATGGGTTACCGTCATGTCCTTCTCAAACTTACCGGTGCAGACCCGCACGAAAGCCACCCGGTCGCGATGTTTAGGGTCCATATTGGCCTGAAGTTTAAACACAAAACCCGTAAATTCGGGATGGATCGGCGGCAGGGTTCCCCGCGTCGAATTGCGCCCTGCCGGTTTAGTGGCCAGCTCCAAAAACGATTGCAAAAATAGCTCCACCCCAAAGTTGGTCATGGCGCTCCCAAAATACACGGGGGTCAGCTCTCCGCCATGAATTTGTTCCACCGCCAACTCGCTGCCCAATTCTTCCAGGATTTCCAGATCCTCCTTGAGCTGATAGTAAAGTTCTTGATCCAGCAATTCCTCAATTCTGGGGTCTCCCAGGTCAATAATGGTGTCGATCGCCTCGCGAGATCCGTGGGCCTGACGCTCAAACAGGTGAATCTGGCCCAGGCGGCGGTCATATACCCCCTGGAAGCGATCGCCCATACCGATGGGCCAATTAGCTGCATAGGTTTTCAAGCCCAGCTCTTGCTCAATTTCATCTAGGAGTTCTAGGGGTTCCCGTCCGGGGCGATCGAGCTTATTGACAAAGGTAAAAATTGGCAAAGCCCGCAGCCGACAGACTTCAAACAACTTGCGGGTTTGTGGCTCCAGACCTTTGGCCACGTCGATGAGCATCACTGCATTGTCCGCTGCCGCCAGGGTGCGATAGGTGTCTTCACTAAAATCTTGGTGGCCGGGGGTGTCGAGCAAATTAATTTGAAAATCATCGTAGCCAAACTGCAACACTGTCGAGGTGATGGAAATGCCCCGCTGTTGTTCCATCTCCATCCAGTCAGAGGTGGCTTTACGCTGAGCGCGGCGGGCTTTCACCGCTCCGGCTTCGTGGATCGCTCCCCCGTAGAGCAGCAGCTTTTCCGTCAAGGTGGTCTTACCCGCGTCCGGGTGGGAGATGATGGCAAAATTGCGGCGGCTCTCCACCGCTTGCACCATTTCTGTGTGTAAATCGCTAGACATGGGGTTTCTTAAAAAAAAGCGCTCCGAATAATGGCCGCGAACCCAAAACTGCCCGCTCAAGCTACTCATATTCTAGGAAAATCCCTCCCAAGCGGCGATCGCAAAATCCGTTCTTCTCCCAGCACTTTAAGGTTCACCGCCCCAATCCCTTCCCACTTCTGATTCTTTTTTCGTAGTGAGCCGACGGAGAAATTAATCCTAAACTGGAAATAGCACCATTGATAGAGAGCCTGCTGCGATCGCCGCCAATATCTGACCCCAAGAGAGGGCTGACCTTGACTGGTGCCAGTAAATATTGACGGCGGCTGATGACCTTTCCCGAATCCCACAGACTGGCCATGAATTTAGCTGCGCGCACCATTTTGATTGTGGATGACTCCCCCGAAGACCGGGAACTCTATCGACGATATCTCCGGCGCGATCGCGACTATACCTACTCGTTTCTAGAAGCAGAGCTGGGTCAGGAAGGACTGGAACTGTGGCAGCAGCACCGACCGGATGCGGTTTTGCTGGATTACTGCCTGCCAGATCTAGACGGTATGGAATTTCTCGCCCACGCTCAAGCCCAATCGTCATTCGGTCCAGCTTGCTTGCCCATTGTTGTGGTGACCGGCCAGGGCAATGAGGCGATCGCCGTGCGGGCCATGAAAGCAGGTGCTCAGGATTATCTGGTAAAAAAGCACATTACCCAGCAAGGACTCCAATTAACCGTCAATCGAGTCATTGAAACCGTCCAACTCCGCCGCCAACTGCAACAGCGCCTCGAACGGGAACGCCTCATCGCCCAGATCGCCCAAAAACTTCACCAATCCCTAGAGCTTCAAGCCATTCTCCAAACCACCGTCACTGAAGTGCGTCGCTTTCTCAGTTGCGATCGCACCTTGGTGTTTCGCTTGGAACCGGATGGCCAGGGCTTCATTGAAACCGAATCCGTGGGGGCCGGTTGGACGGCGCTGCTCTCAACGTCCTACTACGATCCCTGCTTAAGTAAAGACTACCTGGAGCGCTTTCGGGAAGGACTGGTCACCAACAAAGCCAACATTGATGACGGTAGCATCGCCCCCTGCTACGTCGATTTGCTGACCAAATTGGAGGTCAAAGCCAATCTGGTCGTGCCCATTTTGCAAAACCAGCAGCTATGGGGACTACTGATTGCCCACCATTGCGCCGCCCCCCGGCAGTGGCAGCCCCTGGAAATAGAACTCCTCCAGGAACTGTCCATCCAATTGGGCATCGCCCTCCAGCAGGCCGAACTTTACCAGCAAGCCCAAACAGAATTGACCGAGCGGCGAAGAGTCGAAAACGCCCTGCGGGAAAGTGAAGGTCGCTTCCGGGTGTTGGCAGACAGTGCCCCGGTGTTGATTTGGGTGAATGGCCTGTCCGGCTGTGAATTTGTCAATCGGGCTTACCTAAGTTTCCTCGGCGTTGAGGAATTGGCCGTCCTCCAAGATAACTGGGTGCAGTTCCTCCATCCCGACGATCGCGCTGACTCCCTGAAGGCCTACCAGGAAGCCTTCCGCCGCCAGGAATTTTTTCAGGCCCAGTTTCGTTTCCGCCGCCGCGATGGCGAGTATCGCTGGATGCAATCTTTGGGAGAACCCCGATTCACCGCCAAGGGCGACTTTTTGGGCCATGTCGGCTCCACCCAAGACATCACCGACCTCAAGCAAGCGGAGCTGACCCTACAGCAAAATCAAGCCACGATCGCTCAGCAGCTTGCCCAAATTGAAGCCATTTACGCCACTGCTCCTGTGGGACTCTGTTTTCTGGATAGGGAGCTACGTTTCGTGCGGCTCAATCGAGTCTTAGCCGAAATTAACGGCATATCCATAGAGGAGCATCTGGGACGCACCCTAAGAGAGGTTCTCCCGGAGCTGGCCGATCGCATTGAGCCACTGTATCGCCAGGTTTTGGAGACGGGCCAACCGCTGTTTAATGTGGAGGTGCAGGGAACGACGCCAGCCCAGCCCGGTAGGCTCCGCGACTGGCTCACGAGCTATTACCCCCAACGGGGCCTGGACAATCGGGTGATGGGCGTTACGTCGTGGTGCAGGAAATCACGAAACGCAAAGCCCGCGAAGCGGAACGGGGTCGCTTGCTAGAGCAAGAAAAGACCTTAAGAGCCGCCGCCGAACAGGCTAATCAGCTCAAGGATGAATTTCTGGCGATTCTCTCCCACGAGTTGCGTTCCCCCCTCAACCCGATTCTGGGATGGACAAAGCTGCTCCAAACCGCGAAACTGAACTCGGCCCAACAAGCGGAAGGGTTAGCGACCATCGAACGCAATGCCAAACTTCAGGCCCAACTTATCAATGATTTGCTGGATGTTTCTAAAATTCTGCGGGGCAAGCTGACCCTAACCGTGGCTCCGGTCAATCTGGCGGTTGTTATCGAATCAGCCATCGAAACGGTGCGCGCCGCTGCCCTGGCCAAGTCTATCGTCTTAAGCCCTGTACTCCCAGACATTGGTCAGATTTCCGGGGATGAGACCCGCCTCCAGCAAATTATCTGGAACCTCCTCTCCAACGCCATTAAATTCACCCCCGCTGGCGGACGGGTCGAGATTCATCTAGAGCGCCGCGATCGCCAGGCACAAATTCGGATTACAGATACAGGGAAGGGCATCCATCCCCAGTTTCTTCCCTATATTTTTGACTCGTTTCGCCAGGAAGATGCTTCAACCACCCAGCCAATACGGCGGATTGGGTTTGGGTTTGGCGATCGCGCGATCGGACTGGTTGGAGGCCCACGGGGGCACAATTGCGGCCGAGAGTCAGGGAGAAGGGCAGGGAGCAACCTTTACCGTCCGCTTGCCCTTACTCCAGCGCCAACCGGAACTTACCGTAGAAGCCAGGGGTTTGACGACAGGACGCAAAATTGAGCTAAGGGGAATTCGCCTGCTTTTTGTAGACGACGACCCCGATACCCGCGAATTATTTACCATGATGCTGAGGGAATTTGGGGCAGAGATCCAAGCCGCTGCGACTGGGGCTGAGGCACTGGCTCTGGTGGAGCGGTTTCACCCCGACCTCCTAATCACCGATATTGGTATGCCGGAGATGGATGGCTTCACTCTCCTGGAACAGCTCCGCTCCCGACCGGCCAAACAAGGGGAAATTCCGGCGATCGCTTTAACGGCCTATGCCAGAGACGAAGAGCGGCAACGGGCATTGGCCGCAGGTTTCCAGCACCATTTGGCGAAACCTATTGATGTCGAGACTTTAGTCCAAACCATTGCCCATCTGGTTTGCCCCGCCAACCCGCCGCCGCCATAGCCCCCGTCAGGCGATGGTGACCTGGGAGGAGAGATAGACATCCTGAATGGTATGGAAAAGCTTAACCCCTTCGGCAAAGGGACGCTGGAAAGCTTTGCGGCCAGAAATTAAGCCGCAGCCCCCGGCCCGCTTGTTGATGACCGCCGTGCGCACCGCTTCTTGAAAGTCATTTTCCCCCGCAGACGCGCCGCCAGAGTTGATCAGGCCGCACCGCCCGGAGTAGCAGTTGAGGACTTGGTAGCGGGTGAGGTCGATGGGATGGTCGCTGCTCAACTCCGTGTAAACCCGCTCGTCGGTGCGACCGTACTTGTGTCCCGTGGCTTTGGCGACGGCTTGATAGCCGCGATTGTTGATGGGCAGTTTTTGTTTGATGATGTCGGCTTCAAGGGTGACGCCCAGGTGATTGGCCTGGCCGGTGAGGTCGGCGGCGAGGTGATAGTCCTGGTCTTGGCTGAAGGCGTTGTTACGCAAATAGCACCAGAGAATGGTGGCCATGCCGTACTCGTGGGCTTGGGCAAAGGCGTGGCTGACTTCTTGAATTTGGCGGCTGGATTCGGGAGAGCCAAAGTAAATGGTCGCACCCACGGCCACCGCTCCCAGGTTCCAGGCTTGCTCCACGTTGCCAAACATGATCTGGTCGTGCTGGTTGGGGTAGGAGAGGAGTTCGTTGTGGTTGAGCTTGACGATGAAGGGCAGGCGGTGGGCATATTTGCGCGACATCAAGCCCAGGACACCTAGGGTGGTGGCCACTGCATTGCAGCCTCCTTCCAAGGCCAGGCGCAGGATGCTTTCCGGGTCAAAGTAAATGGGATTGGGGGCAAAGGAAGCGGCGGCGGAATGTTCGATGCCTTGATCGATGGGCAGGATGGACAAATAGCCGGTATGGGCCAGCCGACCCGTGGCGTAAAGTTGTTGCAAGCTCCGTAACACCTGGGGAGAGCGATCGCTGTGGGCAAAGATGCGATCGACGAAATCGGGGCCGGGCAGGTGCAGCAGGTGTTGGGGGACTTTGGCTTGATAGTTGAGGAGGCTGTCGGCTTCGTCGCCTAACCAAGCTTCGATGGATTTGGGGGCGCTTAGGGTTGCGGTCATGGGAAGTTCCTCCAAGAACAGCAGTCGGAAATTGCATCTTTTTATTCTGGCAAGCTTTTAGGGAGCCGTACCCTCGATGTTTAAAATTTCTGTCCCTTGGTTTTGCTAAATAGCACGATGAATTAATTTCAATCAAGAGCAAACCGTATCAGACCGACAATCTGTATGATAAATTCTTACTTGTAGCTAATGATTAGTGCTTTTTCTTAGATATGTCTTGACTTGGCAATGGATATTCCTGATTAGCGACAGGATTTGACCTAGAAATAGAAATATTTTCTGATTTTCATTAATTGTTTGCGGTCACTGACGGTATTAACAAGAAATCATCATTCTAAAACTCTGTCTGAAATCTTAAAATGGAGCTTTGCCGCTTTACTAAGTTCTGTTTTTCCATATCGAGCAACAAATTCTTGGGCGGCTACAACTACTTGTTTAGAGGAGCCTTTAGGCAGATGCAACTTATATTTATCCGACAATTGAGAAAGCCTATGTAAAAATCTGTCTCGCGCTATAATTGATGCGGCTGCAACTGAAAGATTCTGTTCAGCTTTGGGCATTTGAACTACTTTGAGTTTTTTCCCCTTATTTTGAAGCTTCGATATGATGACACTGTCATCTGCAAACTTATCAACAAGGACAGTATCGCACTGAACTTTCTGCAACAGATCTTCAATAGCCTTTGCATGTCCCCAGGCAAGTAAGTGATTTAAGCTTTTGTTTTCTCGCTTAAACTGTTCATATAAAGAATTATATCTCTCTGGCGAGACTTCAACTATAACGAAACTATCTTGACAAAGTTTTCGGATTTCTTTGGCCAATTCCAATATCTTAGAATCACTAATATTTTTACTATCTCTTACTTTAAGAGAAGCTAGCTCTGTAGCAGTTTTGTCATCCACGAAAACGCTGGCACTTACTAGCGGGCCAAAGTAATCTCCCTTGCCAGATTCATCTGTTCCAATGATAGGAAAATCTAAGTTGACTTGAGAATTCTCAGACGGCTGTTCTCGAAAGCCTATTTTGGCGTATCCTTCAATCAACTGTTGAATCTGTAAAGATTCGCTGTCTTCCTTTAATTGGGAGTAATCAATTTTCACTTCCCCCTTTTTATTTTGAAAAATACGGATTATTCCTGACCAGTTATTAGATAAAGTGATTACGAACTGCAAACCGTAGCTAATTTCTTTATAATCAGAAACAATGATGCTGTTAGAAGTTAATATGTCCTTCACCTTGTTGTAAGTCTCAATTCCTTGAACTAGCTTGTCCATCATGACCTCACACAAAAGAGCATACAGTTTGAAAATCAGTTTTGTATTTAAATAGATCCGCTATTTCTTCTTCGAGGAGAATACTATTATATACAAATTCCTCGTGAGTTTGATAAAACTCAGTCGCTCTATCCAAAATAAAAGGCTCGGCATTTTTTAAAATTTTAATAGAAAACTTGTCAATCTTATTTTCTTTGACAATAGCTTCCATAAATCTATTTGAGCAAAGGCCGTTAGAAAGTAGCAAATCAAATATAATCCTACCTTCAAATCCAATTTGCCTTAACTCCTTTTCAATTTCCAGCAAGGAACTCATTGGGTTAATGTAGCTAGTCGAAAATGCAATTAGTAGTTGACTGGAGACTCTTACTAGCTCATATAATTTGTTTTCCTCCATTTTCCCAAAAATCCTTAAATTTTTATTGATATTTTGTGATTTTCTTTCATTTAAGAGTGCTGTAAAGATCACTGATAAGCTCAAATACCTTATCAGTGATTTCATCTGCATTCCTTTTGTTTTCAATGAGTCTCGTACTATCGGTAATTATTTCTGCATGAAACAAGCTATGCCTCTGTCTATGGTAATAAGTGTAGCAATTACTTAACTTGTTTCTGATTTGTTGGCTGCTTATGTTGACCTCAAAGTCTTTGTGCAAAGTATATCGATTCTTTATCACCGGATCGCGATCGAATATTCCTTGAAATGAAAATGACTGATTCTGATTTTCCAAGCAGATTATTCCATGCTCTAAAAGTATCTTTTTAATGACTCCTTCTAGTGCCCTTAAAGCGGGATATACACAGCAGCTGTAATCGGGAAGCTCAATTTGGCTCAGTCTAAACTTATAACTAGTTTCTAGCATTTTTATAAGGATTTCCCCTAAGCAATCAAACGAGTCTCCCAACTTTTGCCTTACGATTTCCTCCGAGTCTTCACCTATTATTCTAGCAGAACTAGCGGCATTCTCATCTCCCTTGGAGACAATTTCCAGAAATCCGTTGTAATCAAGTTGTTCAGACAAGAAGTAACTGACCTTGGAATAAACATACAAGGGCTTGCCTTGAATTAAGATGGTATTTCTATTTTTATAAAAGTTGATTGTAAGAGAATCCTGATGCCTTAAACTTTTGACCCATATTTGTTTTTGTTGTTGCGGATCGTTGAGTTTTTCAGTACACTCAAATTCTTTTTGCTCTTCTTCATCTCTAGATTCCACCAAAAATTCATTTAGCAAATCAAAGCAAGATTGATCGATATTTTTCACGGAAACTGCAATATTTCTTCTTTCATCTGTCAGAAGCTGCCCTTTAACAAACTCTGCAAGCTCAAGCCCTTTTTCGGTGTTTTTACCGGTTGGCGATATCGTAGTTGTTCCATTTTTGTTATAATAGAAATCGACTACTACTTTATTTTCCGTGTCAGAATACTGTACCCTGTAAACATTCTTGCTGTTGTTTAGCTTTGCAAACGAGGGTTCCTCTATGTTTTTTTGTTGACAAAATTCATTTATACACTTCTCAATGCGTGTCCGATCTAAATTCAGTTCCTTGAATGCGGATTCCATGTTATGCGACCCCGTAGCGTTCTTGGATTGTTAGCTCTGACTGGATGTATAATTTAACCTAAATCCTCCATAATGTCCAGATATGCTTCGGGTTTCCTCGTGCTTAGGCGGACAAGAGCATCAAAACCGGCATATTCGTGACTGTCATTTTGGTGCAGTCTTCTTAGTCGAGAGGAGATGTTAATGTATATAGCGTCTATATCTCGATATCCGCTATATGTAGGCAGACCGTTTCCAGTAGATAGACGGTTGGTGTGTTGATTTGTTCTTCTTAAAATCCATTTGTTAAAGCGATTCGTTTTTAACCTTCAGGATTCATAATAGAAAAGCTCAAAAATTTGCCCTAGTAAGTAAATTTAAATAGATCAGTCAGTTTAATTAAGTAGCTCTTCGCCATTAGAAATTACAAAAATCAACATGATGTGGGATGTCATTGTCATTGGGAGCGGCATCGGCGGATTAACGGCGGGGGCGCTGCTGGCTCGCGATGGCCGGCGGGTGTTGGTCTGTGAAAGTCATGGCTTTCCGGGGGGGGCGGCCCATGCTTTTTCTCGGCGGGGTTTTTGCTTTGATTCGGGGCCGTCTTTTTACTGTGGTTTAAGTGGCTCGCCCAGCCTCAATCCTCTCAAGCAAGTGTTGGATCTACTGGGTGAATCCTTAGCAACGATTCCCTACGATCCCCTGGGACACTATCATTTTCCCGAAGCAACTCTCCCGATTTACAGCAATTTAGAGCGCTATCGTCAAACCATTGCGCAAGTGTCGCCCCAAGGGGCCCAAGAACTGGCCGCGTTTCATCAAAAACTGCTGGGACTTTACGGGGGCTTGCAAGGGATTCCGGCGATCGCCCTTAGCAGTGATTGGCGGCTGCTCCCGAAACTCCTGGTTAACTACGGGCCGGCGCTGCTGAAACTGTTGCCCTACTTGGGATTGGTGAATGGTTCTGCTGGCAGGATTATGGACGGAACCGTGGCAGATCCCTGGGTGCGGCGCTTAATCGATCTGGAATGTTTTCTGCTCTCTGGCTTGAAGGCCCACGGAACCATTGCTCCAGAAGTGGCCTTTATGCTGGGGGGAACGGGACAGGGCGGGGGTGGAATATCCCCTGGGGGCAGCGGCGCGATCGCCCAAACCCTGGTGCGGGGCCTGGAGCGCTGGGGCGGCCAACTGCGAACCCAAGCCCATGTGGAAGAAATTTTGGTTCGCGATCGCCGGGCGGTGGGGGTGCGTTTGACCAGTGGGGAAGTGTTACAAAGCCAGATTGTCATATCCAATGCCTCGATTTGGGATACCTACGGCCAGCTATTGCCACCGGACGCTTTACCGCCAGCCCAACGGGAACAGGCCTTAGCAACTCCAGCGATCGCCAGTTTTATGCACTTGCATTTGGGCATTCGCGCCGAGGGATTAGAGGGTCTGACGGGGCATCATGTTGTGGTTCACCATGCGATCGCGATATCACCGAACCGGGCAATACTTGCATGATCTCGATTCCGTCGGTGTGGGATGCTAACCTGGCTCCCCGGGACCATCATGTCGTCCACGCCTACAGCCTCGAACCCTTCCAGGGCTGGCAGCGGGATGACCATTATGCCGCCAAGAAACAAGCCCGTGCCCAACCCCTCTATCAAGCCTTGGCCAAAGTCATTCCCGATCTGGGAGAGCGGGTGGTTCTGGAATTAATCGGCACGCCCCTCACCCACGCCCACTACCTACGTCGCCACCAGGGAACCTACGGCCCGGCCATCGCAGCCGAGCAAGGTTTATTTCCCCACTGCCACACGGCGATCGCCAATTTGTACCGGGTGGGAGACAGTACCCTACCGGGGATTGGCGTCCCAGCAGCAGCGGCTTCCGGCATTTTGTGCGCCAACACCTTAAAAAACTAATTGATGTTTTTGGTAAGCTGAGCCAGGCGTTTGCGTATTTTAGCTGGTTTATTCCCAAGGTAATTTAGTTTTATCCCTAACTCATTCAACTATCTGATCAATTAGTTTGGCTTTAGAGCCGAGTGAATTACTTCTTGGGTAAGCTAGATTTATTTTGGGATAAAATAATTTATAATTTTGACAAGCTAAATTAGATTTTATACGTACTAATTTGCATTTTGTACAACTGTTAAAGGTGTGATTGTCTGTGAGAAAATCCCAGCAAAGCTTAAATAAATAATTCTTTAGCTTGGTTCTTATCTCACTAAGCTTGATCAAAATAAAGCTTAAACCCAACAAACATTCAATAAACACCGGCATTAACGAGATAAACTCAACAGAGAGCCACCCTTACAAGACAACTCGGTCATGAGTGATAAAGTCCCCCTCAATGCTGCTTACGATCGCATCCTGGAGGAGGCCCGGCTCAAAATTGCCCTGGCTCGCCAGCACCTCCAAGACCTGGCCGAGTTTGGGTTAAGCGAGGATTGGCTCCAGGCGTTGAGCGCGATCGCCGATGGAGCCGAGGAGATGCCCAGCCCGGCCCGGCAGACAGGAGAGCTAAAATCCTTGACCGCTGCCAGAGATGCAGCCCTTGGGGCCTGCGTGCAGTGGGTACGCAAACTGCGCCTGCGCCTGCAACTGGCCTTCGACCAGCAACCCCCCAGCGGTATGCAGTTCCCCGCCCAGGAGTGGCGGCCGCCCAAAGAAATGAAGGCCAGACCATCGCCCTCCTGCCCTCTCTCCTCGAAATTGCTCGCCAGTACCGCCAGGAACTGGCCCCAGTGGGACAGAGCGACGCCACCCTCAGCGACGGAGAAACCCGCCTGGCCCGACTCAAAGCCGCCAGTGAAGCCCACAAACAGTACCGATTTTCCCGAAGGGCCGTAACAACCCAGCGGCGGGCCGCCTTTCGCTCCCTCTACGACGGGGTGAACCGCATCAATCGTATCGGCCAACTGGTTTACGGCCCCACCAGCCCCCAGGGCCAGCTTTTCCGCAATCACTGGCAGTTCCGTAGGGCGCGGCGGCGCTCCCCTGCCCTGCCCACTTCCTTAACCGACTAAACCATCGGCGATCGCCGCGACCGAGACTAACGGTGGGGACTATGCTAGGATTATCGGCTCCTATTCCTGGGTTGAGCCAATTAAGTCAGAACAGCAGTCTCGGCAACCTACCATGAAATACCTCTTTTTCAGTCTTCTGGGAACGGCGGTGCTACTCAATCCGTCCCCTTTCGCGATCGCCCAACGAACCGACCGACCGGATTTTTTTGAGCGAGGCGATCGGCTGCTAGAGCAGGAAGTCCAGCGGCTCCAGCGCCAGCAACAACCAATTATTGTCGATCCTGGCCTAACCGTAGAAGGTCAGCAGTCGGGATGGCAGTGGCATCAGGTGGTTTTCCAGGATGGCTAAATTTAGCGTGTGGATGCCCCAAGGGGTTCTCAGTGAAGAGACGGAAACCATCGCCACCCCAGGGGGAGAGCTGAAATTTAAGGTTATTGCCACCAACCCGGGCGCGGCCCGGTTTATCGTGGCCTACTCCGAGGAATTAAACCCGGCCCAACTGGAGGACAGCGCCACCTTATTCGCCCGCATTCGCGACGAAATTATCAAAGATACCGACTTTAAATTCCAGGGTGATCGGGCCATCACCATCCCTGAAAACCACCCCGGTCGAGAATTCACCCTGCAAAATCGCCAAGAAACCATCACCATGCGCATTTTTGCCATCGATCGCCAAATTTATTTATTGGGCAGCGAGCAGGCCACCAGCGACAGCCCCTCCCCAGCGGCGATCGCTTTTTTTAATTCCTTCAAGCGGCTCTAGGGCCGGGCAAAGCGATCCAGTTCCAGGGGCGATCGCAAAATATCGGCCAGACTGATATAGGTAAAGTTGAACTTGCCAGTAAATTGCGGGGGGGCAGCCACCCCAAGCTGAAAGGTGGCAATCTGCTCCACCAGCGCCGGGGCAACGCGGGAATATTCCGGTTTGAGGGTCGTTATGACCGAGGCATTGGTCGCAATACAGCTTTGGGTGGGAGACCCAACCAGACAAATCACCTTCCGTAGCCCCTGGCGATCGGGATTTTGCACAAAGCCACTGGTCAGGTACAGGCTCGTTAAGACTCCCTTGCTCAGAGCAATCTGGCCATTGAGGGCCTCCGCCACCTGCTGGCAATGGTCGTCCGGGGGCAAATCCTCCTGAAAATAATTGTTGGGAAAGGTTATCAACGGTGGCGATCGCCGGGGCTGTCCGGTGGTAGCGCTCACAGCCACCTGGGGTTTGTCGGTATTGCTCACCACTTGGGCGACCAGAGTAAAGATTTTGTCTTGCTTCAGGCAGGTTAATTGCACGCTCAAGGGGGCGGACGGAGTGGGGGACTGGCCGTGGATAGCCCGGGGCAGCAACGCTAAAATTAGGGCGATCGCACCAGATAAACCATTAATTTTCATGATCTTTAAAATTAAAGACAAGCTAATCTGGGTCTATGGTTGCCGAAGCGTTTTCCCTTGTCAAGGCGAGTTAATTTTGCCCGACGACAACAATGTGTCCCTTAACCGCGCTCAAATTTTCAGACTGACCGTATAATTTCTAATGCTGAGTGTCGATACGTTTAATACTCATACCCGCGAAACGTATGCAAGCGATCGTTGCTTTTGTGCTTTCAATTCTGGTGTGCAGCTTTCTAGAGTACTGGATTCACCGCATCATGCACCTGTGGCCCTGGTTCGGTGGAACCCTGACCGATCACTACCTCCACCATCAGCGCAACAATGCGTCGGGAATGCTGCGGGAATTCAAAAATTATTCTATCCTCGTCCCCGTGGTGAGCGCCCCCTTCTTTTTCGTTTCCCAGGCAATGGGGTTGAGTATGCTCGCGGGTACGACAGCCTATGCTATTTTTGCCGCCTACGCCCATCAATTGCAGCACGAAAACCCTATCACTTGTTTCTGGCAGCCCATGCCCGTCCACTACGTCCATCACCGCTACAATCAGTGGCATCACAACTACGGAATTGCCTTGGATTGGTGGGATCGGATTTTTGGCACCTATCAATTCACGGAGTGGCGGGCCGATGACCGGCTCCCTCAGCCTGAGCAAGCCCCCTGGCAGCTAAAGTTTTGGTAGAAGTGGTTGCTCCTGTTTTTGTGGAGGAGGGCCGGACTGAGCTGGCAGGCTTTCCCCCATCCTGGTTGGTCTCAATGAACTAAAAAGTTGGGGCGATCGTCCTTATCCGCTGTTGCTCATTGCTTAATTAATTGCAGAAGCACGGGTTCATCTCGTTTGCAGCCGCCCTTCGGTTCTGTGCTTTCGGTTACTTCTTGACTTTACCTAGGACTAAGTTTGTGCAAATTCTACTTTCTGTGCTTCTCGCATTTTTGGTTTGCAGTTTTCTCGAATACTGGATACATCGCTTGATGCACCATTGGTCTTGGTTTGGTCGGATCACTAAACACCAAAAACATCACTCTCATAATACGGGAGCTGGCGTCTTTGTCGAATTGGGCAACTATTGCGCGATCGTTCCTTTTGTCACCATTCCCGCTTTTCTCGTGGCTCCCGCTATGGGTATTGGGGTTTTAGTGGGCAGCCTGCTCTATGTGGCTTTTGCTGCCTACGCCCATCAATTACAACACGATAATCCTACCAAATGCTTTTGGCTCAAGATGCCCTTGCACTACGTCCACCACGGTCAAAACCAGTGGCATTATAACTATGGGCTGGTGATAGATTGGTGGGATTATGTCTTTGGAACTTATAAGCCTGCCGATTGGCTAACTCCTGAATTGTCCAACCAACCCCATCGCCATTATTGGCAACTGAAATGGCGATAATTTAAGGTTTTTCCCCAACTTAATCCCAACCAAGGCAAGGCATTTCCCTCTCTGCCTTGTCTTTTTTTGTCGCGATCGATTCATACTAAAATTCAGCAACACCTCAATACCCGCTTGCTTTTTAGGGAAGATCGCCATGACAATCACTCAGTCATCCTTTGAACAGCGTTTAGATGCCTCGGAAATCACCCCGCTAATGTGGCTGCTGTGGGCTTTATCGGCGGGACTCATTGCCCTGGATGGCTTTGATTTTTCATTATTGGGGTGGCGCTGCCGTTTTTACAGCGGGATTTTAGCCTCAGTTCCTCGGA
>JAAUTE010000290.1 GCA_012031815.1 Chloroflexaceae bacterium | reverse complement strand
AAAATTCTAATTAGCCGAATAGTAATAGCTAATAACACTATGACAATCACTGTAAGTTAAGTTGTTATAAATCAGGATTTTTTAGCCGGGAAAAAGCGCGTCCGATTGCTCCCCTCCTCTACGGGCTGTCGCTTCCAGCCGCTTAATTCCTCCAGATATTCGTCGGGGTCAATTTCTAAAAATGTAGCAGCGTCCTCTAGGGCTTTACTGGTTCCGAAATTAAGCCGCTGTATCAGGTCGCTACGGGTCAATCCCTGTTTAGTGTCATCACCGCCAAAATTCCAGTCCTGTTGCCCGCGTGGTGGCAGATAGGCTTGGAGTTTTTTCAAGTAGGAATCACTACCCAAGTTGGCTAGGGCTGAGACAGTTTGATGAAACTGCTGCTTTAGGAACGCTACCTGCTCCTTAAGATCCCGAAATTCGTCTGCCGTGACCAGCGCTTTGCCGGTGGCTGTCTCAGTCGGTTCCGCCGAGAACTCCTCAATAGTTGCCTTGAGGTCGCTGACAGAATCAAAAACAAAGTAACCGATGCGACTCTCCATTGAGGACTCCACAAAAAACTGGTACTTATGGTGGCTGCCCCAGCGCTTTCTCAGATTGTCCGCTTTGCCTACGTGGAGGAGTCGGTGGTCGGGCATGTAAACGAAATAGATGCCGGGCTTGGCAGGCAGCTTTGCCCGTTCGGTCAGATGTAAGCTCGGCAGGGAGCTTAACAACATCTCAATTATTACATCTGTCTTATTTTGCCGAGTCTGTTCAGCTTGGCGGTCGATACTGTCAACGAGGGTTTGAGGACAGCGGATAGTAATGCTACTGCTGGCAACGGGTTTGGGCATCGCTTGCTAAGTCTCCAAGTTAAAGGTAGCTGTCAGACAAAGTGTTTAATAATGCTCTATTATCGCTCAATTTTTTTAAACATTATACTAATAAAACCTCAAAAACCAATAAAATTTACTGTCAAGATACTTATTTACGAAAACTGTGTTTTTCAATTTGCACGCAAAGTTACTTAATTCCTGCAAATTTAAGGAAATAAATTATTTTTATTGTCCTTGCTTTAAATACTTTTATTTTTAAAGTAATATTTTCCACTGGCGTCTGCTTGCACTATGTAAGGTAACTAGGGGCTGAAACGCCTCCTACCAGTAGCATTTCCCATTTTTACTAGGCAACCTGTAGTTAACTGATAACTCTCAAAAATTTTATGTTAAATAATCCCAATATGCATTAAAGCCACAGACAAACTTCAACTGGTCGCTGCTCACAGACGGGCCTTGCCCTCTGGTTGTATTAGCTGTTGAGTCTGGTAGCTGAAAAATTTCAACTTTTCAGCTTTGGCGATCACAAGGTACAAAATACCTCTATTTTGGATTTAGGCCCAGCGAGACTCTTTCTTTCTCTACTGCCCAATCGTCTCCGGCATGGGTTCCGCCCTCGTGCAACCCTTAGCTCCCAGCTCCCTGCCTTCTGGCGATTTCTCCCTTAAATTGTCCAAAAAAAGAAAAGATGGCGAACTCCTCTCAATTCGGGGATGTAACTTCCGCAACTTCATAGGTTTGCTGGTTAGTAACTAACTAACCGACAACTACAACCGAGAGCTATTTTCTCTTGCTCTCACGATTGAGCTGAATTCCTTCGATGTACACCCACGAAACGTTTTCCAGACGTTTCTCCCTCTCAAGAAGCGAACCAACTTGCTTCATATCCATAAATCGATCCTCAGCTTATCATCGTTGCCGGAAAGTTACATCCACTAATTAAAGAGGAGTTCGCCCACATTCCCTACAAGGCGAACCTTCATGAACGCTCCCAGTCCCAGCAGTACTGATTTTCAGCAATTTTCACCTCAACGACCCAGAGGGCTGTTTTTAACCCTTGCCTCTCTGATTTTCCTCATTTTGGCTGACAGCCAAGCAGTGGCTACCCTAGCTTACCGGGGAGGAACTGGCGATGTCTAAGTTCCTTTCCAGCAATCGCTCCCGCCCCTGCCCCCTTTGTGCCGATACCAAGGGTAAATGCCGCTCCCTCAGCGATAACGACCTGCTCCTGTGCATGACCTTTGCCGACGGTGACGCTGGCGTGGCTGGTTGGCACTACTTGGGCCTGGATCGCTCGTCCCTTTGGGGCTTGTTTGTCCCAGATCAGGAGCAGGCGGGAAAAACTTGGCAGGATGTCCTGGAGGAACGAAATCACCGCCGCCAGGAGGCTGCTCAACGGGAACAGGAACAGCTCCAACAGGCTCTCCCCCTAGAGCAGCGTTCCCAGGAGTACCAGAAGCTGCTACTGGAACTGCCCCGCAGTGAAGCGACCTCAGCCGATCTGAAACGACGGGGCCTGAGTGATGCTCAAATTGCCGCCAGTTTAATCAAATCGGTCGAGCCTGGCCAGCGAATTGAGGACATCTCGCCTTATCTTCCCGGTATTCGTGGGGGCCGCCTGGCTGTTAATCAAGCTGGCTATCTCGTCCCGGCTTTTGACCTCACTGGCGCGGTCATTGGCTGCCAGTTGCGGATTGACGGGGCAGTCGATAATAAATATCGCTGGCTTAAGGGCCGTTTCTCCTCCCACCTACCCAATGGCGAGCTGCCCCTCACCACCGTCCGCTCTCAAGTGGCAGGCGAACCCAGCATCAACCTCTGTGAGGGCATTCTCAAGCCCTGGATCGCTGCTCAGGGTCACAGCGGGGTCTGGATTGGGGCCAGTGGCGGTCAGTTTGGGGCTTCAAAAGGGCAGCTCCAACAATCTTTGGAGATTTTAAGCCAGGAGCAGCCGCACCAGGTCATCAATTTCTATCCTGACGCGGGGGCCGTTGCTAACCGCCAAGTTT
Source organism: Chloroflexaceae bacterium (assembly GCA_012031815.1). Taxonomy (GTDB): domain Bacteria; phylum Cyanobacteriota; class Cyanobacteriia; order Cyanobacteriales; family JAAUTE01; genus JAAUTE01. The sequence continues at coordinate 1,684 of JAAUTE010000290.1, read as the reverse complement.
ACCGTCGGGACTGCGACACGATTCGGCTACTCCAGTCTTGGGGCTATAAGGTTCGGGTCGCCTCTTGGGAGCAGTTCTGGGACAAATCTCGCCCTGACTGTGACGAACTCGACCCGGCTGTGACCATTTCTTGGGTTTCGGCGGCGGAGTACCTGTCTTTAAGGGAGCAATCCCGGCAATCTGGATCTCAACGGGGTACGGTGGACTGGTTTAAGTCCCAATTGTCCCGACTCCTCAAAACTCAACCCCAGCACCAGCGGCCTCAAGGGTTTGCCAAGGTTGACGAACCCAAAACAGTAGCGCCTGAACCCCAGCGCTACCCAGCAGCAGACCGGCTCCAGGTCTGGGCTGATTCGGGCCAGTTTGCCCTGGACGCTTCAGGGATGGGCACGGGTAAGAGTTACGATGCGGGCCGCCTGTCCCCGCAACAGTTGGGCGTTGAACGGCTGATTTACATCACCAATGACCCCCGCAATCCCACCACCGAAACCCTCCTGTCCTGGCCCGTCGCTGAGGGTCGCCACGATGGCCTGATTTTTGACGAACAGGGCAAGCTCCGGCGGCGTCAGGAGAGCCAATCGGCGGCGATCGCCCCTAACTGTGGGCGTACCCAGACCATTAACGTCCTCAAGAGTAAAAACATTGCTGGAGCCAACTCTGCTGAACTGGTCTGCCGTAGCTGTCCCCACTATGAAGCCTGTGGCGCTGGGGCGGTTTTTGGCTGGCAGGCCCAGCGCCGGGAGGCCCTGGCTCAGGAGCGGATGATTATTCACCCGGCTAGCTTGTCCAGTCCCGATTATTTTGATTACAGTGGCACTGCGCTAATTTGGGACGAAAGGATGCTCCACAACCGCCAGGTGCTGACGGTTTCTGAGGAGGATATCCAGGCGACAATGGTGGCCCTGATGACCCACACGGCCCGAGAAGCCCAGCAGCTCCAGCCTTTCCTGTCCCGCCTACGGCAGCTCCTCACCGGCGCTATCAAACAGCCCGACCGCTACGGCTGGCATCACCACCAGCTCCAGGAGCAGTTGGCGGCGCTGTTACCGGCAGACCTGGATCTCGATGCCCTTCAGCAAGCCCTCGCTCCCGATTTAAGCTGCCTCAATTGGACAGCAGATTATGGGGTGGACTTGGGCGATTTGCCCGCTGGCGTCCGCCGCAAGCTTAAGGAACGGGATGCCCAAACCGCTACTCGCCTTGCTGAGGTAATCAAGCAGTGGCTGCTGCCGGTTATTCGGGTTCTCCAGGGCGAGGTGGGCTACCTCAGCCTCAGCTACGGCACGTTGACCGTTACCACCATCGATCACCATCTGGTGGCGATCGCCCAGGCAGCGGCGAAGAATTTGTTCCTGGATGCCACGGGCGATCTGGCGGAGCTGGCAGCAGTGCTGGGGATTCCGATGGAGACCATCGACTATATCGCCGTTGAGGAGCCGGTAGGAGCCGAAGTGACCTTGACCCAGGTGACCGGATTGGGCCGGCTGGGTCAGCAGCGGGGTAAGGAGCAACAGGCCCGCGCCGAGGCGGTGATTGACCACTATCGTCAGTCCCGGGGCGACCTGGCGGTCATTCGCTTAAAACGCTATGCCCAAGCCGGCGATCGCCGCTGGTTCGTTGATTCTCGCGGCTCCAATGACCTCCAAACCCGGAAGAGCTTACTGATTGAAGGCCCCCCCTGCCC
>JAAUTE010000289.1 GCA_012031815.1 Chloroflexaceae bacterium | reverse complement strand
CCGTGAAATTAAATGCCTCTCACCTGCGGGGTCAAATCCTGGGGCCCCTGTTGAAGCGAGAGTTGGTCAACGCGGCCATAGGTCAGCCTTTGGGAGGCAACCGCCTCGATCCCGCTAAGAAAGGCTACCGTCCGGTGCGGAAAATCAGTCTTTCCCTTTGGGATCGCCATCGCGATCGCGCAATTGCGGCAGATCTTTATTACGCTCAATATCGCACCCAGGGGCCATTGGTGGTGATGTCCCACGGCTTTGCCGCCGATCGCAGATTTCTGGCTTATTTGGCGCAACATTTGGCTTCCCACGGCATTACGGTGGTAGCGGTCGAGCATCCAGGGAGTAACATCGAGTCTTTATTGGAGCTGTCGTCCCCTGCCAATTTGCAGGCGCTTTTACCCGCGGCGGAATTTATCGATCGCCCCAAGGACATTTCCTTTGTTCTTAATGAATTGAATCAGCTCGGTCGGCGGCGCGGGTATCTTAAGGAGAAATTTAATACGCGAGAGGTGACCGTCATTGGCCATTCCTTTGGGGGCTATACCGGGTTGGCTTTAGCGGGGGCCGTGCTTGACCCCAAACAGGTGCGGGCCTATTGTCGAGAGCGCTTGCCCCTGGAGCGCTTGCCAGCGGATTGGTTGCAGTGTGCGGCGGCGGCTCTTCCCTACGGACGGGTACACCTGCGCGATCGCCGAATTAAACAAGTAATTGCCTTGAATCCGATTGTGGGGCAGCTATTTGGGGAAGATCCCCTGGCGGAGGTTGACCTGCCTGTGCTGATGTTGACCAGCAGCGAGGACGGAATTACACCGACTCTAGCCCATCAATTGCGACCGTTTCGGGAACTGCGGGGAGAAAAATTTTTGCTGGCGGCGATCGGGGCAACTCACATGAGCGTGACGGATATTAGCAACTTCAACAGTCCCGCGGCCCAAAATACCTTGGTTCCCGAACTTTTGGGCGAGGAAGCCGAAGCCTTACGTCACCTGGTTAAAGGATTGAGCTTGGCGTTTATTTTGCAGCGGACGCCGCGAGGGGAGAATTACGAACCCTTTTTGAGTTCTGCTTATGTGGAAACCATGTCCACTCAGCAAGTGGTTTTGCGCCTGAGCGCCACCTTGCCCAACAGTATCGACACCTGGCTTAATGCCCTAAATTTTGGCGATCGCCCCCCCAAAGAGGAACCGTTGGTCGCGTTTATCGGTCGCGCTCGCAAACGGATTTCAACCATCGGAAGCGCCTTACCGTCACCGGCCTATTGCAGTGGCTCGCTGAATCAAGTGTTTACCAGTTTGCTGAACAGTTACCACTTCTCCCCTGAACCGCTGCTTTAAATGAAAGCTATCCACAGAAACCTTGCCGGAAACGCTTGAGGCTGTGGCGGAAACCCTTGAGACTTTGCCGGAGATGCTTGAGACTTTGCCGGAAACGCTTGAGGCTGTGGCCGATAGGCTCTGGTTATTGCGCGAAGGGGGGCGATCGCAACGGGATAATCTACGAGTTGGTTAAACCGCTTGATGAATCCTCTTATCCAATTGCAAAGCGCACTCGCTGGAAATTAGAACAGTTGAGTTGCCGATTTTCAATAAGGGTTGCTTCCCCATCAATCCAGGCTTGAGTTACTGCTAATCCGTAAACGTGCAGTTGTATCCCCGCGTAGGAAAACCCATAATTTCCCTGTTGTTCCCAAACTAACTCCAGGCTGTCCTCGCTGCGAATTAAGCGGAAGCAATCTAAGCGAGATTCCCCGTAACCTTCTCCGGCATCACTGTAGAGATGACTGCAACTTTCGCCAAAATCCAAGGGATACAGGTGCAGTATTAAGCGATTCTCCTCGACCATCGGCATCACACTCCCCGCCCGCACCAACACCGGAATGGTTTCCAGGGGAGCCGCTACCTCAACTGTCTGGCCGCCCTCAAACATCGCCTCATTCCAAAAACTATACCAGCGTCCTTTGGGCAAGTGGATCGATCGCGATCGCGCCCCGGCCTCGACGATGGGACAAACTAACAGTGCCTCTCCCAAACAAAAAGCATCCTCAATTTCCCACAGTGACGAGTCTTGCCAATCCAACCAAAATAACGGACGGATTAATGGATAACCCTGTTGAGCAGCCTCCCAAGCCAACGTATAAAAATACGGTAATAAACTATAGCGCAATTGCAGAAACCGTCGAATGATCCCCAAATAAGGTTCGCCAAATGACCAGGGCGATCGCGGTTCGACAGTGATCGAGCTATGGGTGCGACAAAACGGCATAAACGCGGCCATCTGCAACCACCGTAAATATAGCTCTGCGGTGGGATTGCCGGAAAAACCGCCAATATCCGGGCCACTGTAGGGAATTCCCGATAATCCCAGTCCGATAACCGTTGCCACCGTTTGACGTAGAGCCTCCCAAGTGGAAACAATATCCCCCGTCCAAGTCCAGGCATAGCGTTGCAATCCCGCCCAACCCGCTCGCGAAACGATGAAAGGACGGTGCTGGGGTTGAAACTCGCGGATACTGTCGTGGGCTGCCTTGGCTTCTAGTAATCCATACACATTGTGGGCTTCGCGATGATCGCCGCCCCGGCCTTCTAGATAATGCTGCGCCACTTGGGGCAAAGTGCGATCGCCCCACAGCACAAAGGTCGCAGGTTCGCTCATGTCGTTCCAAAACCCAGCGATGCCAATTTCCAGCAGGTAAGCAAATTGTTGACTCCACCAGGCGCGGACGCGGGGATGGGTGAAATCGGGAAAGACCGTTCGCCCCGGCCAGACAGGTGCGACGACAAGCTCACCGTCGGGATAGGTGCAAAAGGCGTTGAGGATCAATCCTTGCAAACAAAGATTACTTTGGCGGCTGAATTGTATCCCTGGATTATTAATCGCAATAAGCTTAACCTGAGCGTTGCCCAATTCCTGAACAAAATCATCTAAGCGAGGAAACCGCTGGGGATCGATGGTAAAGGAGCGATGTTTTACCTGACAGTCAATGTCCAGATGGAAGGCGCTGAGAGGCAAATTGTGTTCCTGAAACCCTCGCAAATCTCGCCGCAGATTCTCTTCATTTCCGTAGCCCCAGCGAGATTGATGGTAACCTAAAGCCCACCGGGGCGGTAAGGGCGCACAACCTGTTAGTTGGCCATACCGTTGCATTAACTGCGCTGGTTCTGCGATCGCACATAGTAGCGTAAAGCGCCCCCGTGAAAATTTGCTGTTGCTGTATTGCTAAAACTAAACTCAGCCCGGAAAGTATTTTCGTAAAAAACTAGATAACTTCCAACTGTATTCAATCCCCAATAAACTGGAATACAAATATAGAGAGGATCGGTTCCCGAACGATCAATATTATTGGGATCGTAATTCCACATTTGATAAATCTGCGGCTGTCCCTGGGAATTTTTAGCGGCTCGCAAGTTCAGCGAAACGGCCCGCTCTCCCAACCCATAAATACATTCTTCCGTCCGCAATGCAGCTTGATGACACCAGCGATCGCCTCTCCGTTGCGGCGGCAATTCTTCGCGAATTAACTCTCCCGCCCGATAAAATTGCAGGCTCCCCTGGACGCCAACCCTAATTTTTAAAGCACTGCTGCTAAGATTCCAACTATCTCCAACGGATTCTAATTCCGTGATAACCAAGGGCCAGTCTGTGTTGGCGATCGCGTAAGGAATGGGGGCAATCCAGGAAACCAATGGCAGCGAACCAAATCGGGTTGTAGAAAGACAATTTCTAACTCAGCTTGCTCAAAATAAACATAAGCGCCCCGATCTCTGGACTCGGCTTTGAGCAATTTCCCCGGTGCTGTTGGGGTTTCAGCCGTTGGCCGGGGTAAAAAACGACGCTCGGCGCGATCGCGCCTGTAGGAATACCAGAGAGCTGCTGGCCAGTACTGAAGAAAAAACAGTGATTTCGCTACAAATTTAAGGGACAACTTTAGACGCTTGTAAAAATTCATCGGAGGGAGAACACCATAAATTTCTGACCCGACTTGAGTTTGAGCGCCAAAAACTAGCTAATCAAACCGAACAAGTAGGGGCTTCTACACAAAATAACCGTAGAGCCGCCGGACTCCTTCCCTCAAGGGACTCCCTCTAACTCAGCCTGAAGATAGAATCAACCTGTCTCGCTCTCCCTGAAATTCAGCCAAACCGGTAACTTAAACTCTTGCTCTGGACTGATTGTATTTGGAGAATGAGGCAAGCCGATTGCCAACGGATTATCCTACAGATTAAAGAAGCTAAAAAACAAGTTTTTGTCCTAGCTTTAGCTTGATTTCATGGGTTTCTCCGATCATAAAAACCAGTTACTCTCTTATCGCTTATTGGCAACTGCTAACGGATAGAAATTGACGGCATGAAGGTTTTCTCTCTCAGCGAAATTGTTAACGACTGGCTAGCATCACGGGGCATCAAACCCAGCTACGTTATTGGTCTCGATTCAGCCACCGCCGCAGTCCAGGCAACTGCCCATTTTCTCCACGGCAAAGAGTGGCGACAGGGAGGATTTGCTCCAGCTCTAGCCGCCCAAATTTTAGATTTAATCAGTCAGCTTCCCC
>JAAUTE010000288.1 GCA_012031815.1 Chloroflexaceae bacterium | reverse complement strand
GTTCAGGACAATCGCCAGTTGAGACTGATTCCCATCGCCAACACGTCCTCAATTCAGGACACCCTGCCGAAAATTGATGAAGCAACCCTGGAAGCAATGGTCGCGCAAGTCCTCGCTGCTAAGTGGGATGTTCAACTGGATGATGAGGACTGCTAGGTGGAGAATTTCTACAGAGAGCGAATAATTTCCAAAACGAGAGCCTAGAACAGACCTATTAGTGCTTATACTGAAAGCGATTCCACCTCATTACTCTACTAATTAGTGGCTTTTAATTTTGAATGTCAGGGGGTTTGTCGTGACTCGCAAGCCCGTGCTGGGGTCTGGCATACACCGCATGGTTCGGTCGAGACGCCCCGCTTTATGCCTGTAGGAACCTTGGCTACGGTTAAGGGATTGACCCCCGCCCAGCTCCAGCAGGTCGGCGCACAAATGATTCTTGCTAACACCTATCACTTACATCTGCAACCCGGTGAAGAAACAGTTAGGTTGGCTGGGGGACTACATGAATTTATGGGGTGGAATGGGCCAATTCTCACGGATTCCGGTGGATTTCAGGTGTTCAGTTTGAGCGATCTACGTCAGGTTAATGATGAGGGCGTGATTTTTCGATCTCCCAGGGATGGTCGCACCATTGAATTAACGCCAGAACGCTCTATCGCTATTCAAAATGCGTTGGGGGCTGATGTAATCATGGCCTTTGATGAATGTCCGCCGGCAGGGGCCGATCGCAGTGAGGTCGCAGCGGCAACGGAACGCACCTACCGCTGGTTAAAACGGGGCCTGGCTGCCCACCAACGACCGGATACCCAAGCCCTTTTTGGCATTGTTCAGGGGGGAAGTTATTTAGATCTGCGACAACAGGCAGCTCAAGCGCTGGGGGCACTGGATTTGCCGGGCTACGCTATTGGGGGAGTCAGTGTGGGCGAAGCTCCTGCCCTAATTCACCAAATTGTGCGCTTTACTGCGCCACTACTGCCAGCTCAAAAACCGCGCTATCTCATGGGGGTAGGGACGCATCGGGAAATGGCGATCGCCATTGCTTCTGGAATTGACCTTTTTGATTGCGTGATTCCCACGCGATTGGGCCGTCACGGAACGGCTGTGGTTAACGGCGAGCGCTACAACCTAAAAAACCGCCAGTTCCAGCAAGATTTTAGCCCTCTCGACCCGAACTGTCCCTGCTATACCTGTCAGACCTTTAGCCGAGCCTACCTCAGCCACCTGGTTCGGGCCAAAGAAATGCTGGGATACAGCCTGCTCTCCCTACACAATGTCAGCGAACTGGTGCGCTTTACCCAGCGTCTGCGCTCGGCCATTTTGAGTGATCGCTTTTTGGAAGTTGCGGCTCCTTGGTTGTAGGAACGGGCTGGGGCAAGGAAGGAGTTTTCCCGAAAGCTAGCGTCTGTCCTCCGTCTTATTTCTCCTCGCTCCGTGACGCTACGCAAACTGGCACAATTTAGCGTCGTCTTTTAAAGGGGATTGAGGACAATTCTAGTGGTGTGAGGAGCAAAATGGAACGGAAAACCCCTGGGGTCGAAACACGGCAAGACTCCCGGGGGTTCTCTCTTTTTTGAAATTTTAAAGCGGTTTTCCCCAAAAATGCAGGAACACATTGGCTATGCTCCTGCACCGAAAGAAACTAATCCCGGCGGGTTAGTAAAGTTCTTCTTCTTTGTGGGTTTCGATGACGCAATCTCCGGTGGGGTAGGCAACGCAGGTGAGAACGTAGCCCGCTTCAATTTGGTCGTCATCCAGGAAAGACTGATCGGACTGATCCGGAGCCGCACCTGAAACAAGCTTACCCGCGCAGGTAGAACAAGCTCCGGCCCGGCAGGAATAGGGCAGGTCTAAACCTTGTTCTTCCGCAACATCAAGGATGTACTCATCATCTGGAACTTCAATCGTTTCTTCCGATTCGGGCATTTTTAAGGTAACTTTGAAAGTCGCCATGGAGTTGCTCCTCTTTTCAAGTCAACGGCAGGTTTTTCTGGCATAGAAGCAAGCTATTGAGCTTAGAACTTCCTTGCTAGCTATGATTTCTCATCGTAAGCAAAAAAGCTCGCCAAACGATCGCGCATTAGCAAAGAGATTCTTAATCGGTCGTATCATAAAAAAATCTTTATAAAATCTTGTCGGGAAGCCAATGGGGCGATCGCAAATGTGAATGCACCTGTAGGTTAAACAGAGCCAGGCTTTTACCCCTGGACATCTAGGAAAATGTCCCGCCCGACACCCCTATTAATCAGTATTAATTATAGTTATATTTGGAATTGATGATCTGTACTTAGATAGAGGAAGTTCTCAAGCCAGAATCCTGCCTGCGGTAACGCAGCACTCGTTTTTATAATTAAATAAAAGAAACAAACGGCAACAGCGGGCAACGTAGGGGTAATTAACTCAAATCCTGGGAACGCAAGACAAGTATTGCCCTCTAGAGGCAAAAAATTGGCAAATATTGTTTTTTATCGAGGAAAACGCCTAACCTTATGGCTCAAATTGAAACCAGAACCGAACCCATGATTCTCAACATGGGGCCGCATCATCCCTCAACCCACGGCGTCCTCCGCCTGATTGTCACCTTGGATGGGGAGGATGTGTTAGACTGCGAACCCGTGATTGGCTACCTGCACCGAGGTATGGAAAAAATCGCGGAGAATCGCACCACTATCATGTACGTTCCTTACGTTAGTCGCTGGGACTATGCGGAAGGCATGTTCAACGAGGCGATTACGGTAAATGCTCCCGAAAAATTGGCCGGTATTGAGGTTCCTCGCCGCGCTCAATACATTCGGGTGTTGATGCTGGAGTTGAACCGCATTGCCAATCACCTGCTGTGGTTGGGGCCATTTATGGCGGATGTCGGAGCGCAAACGCCGTTTTTCTACATTTTCCGGGAGCGGGAGCTGATCTATGACCTTTGGGAAGCGGCTTCGGGCTATCGGATGGTCAACAACAACTATTTTCGCGTGGGCGGGGTCGCGGTGGATTTGCCCTACGGTTGGCTGGATAAGTGCGAAGATTTCTGCAATTATTTGACCCGAAAGTGGATGAATATGAGCGCCTGATTACGGATAACCCTATCTTCCGCCGTCGGGTTGAAGGGATCGGCGTGATTCCCCGCGAAGCGGCGATTAACTGGGGACTGTCCGGGCCCATGCTGCGGGGTTCCGGGGTTAACTGGGACTTGCGGAAAGTTGACCACTATGAATGCTACGACGATTTTGATTGGGAAGCGCAGTGGGAGACGGGTGGCGACTGTTTTGCCCGCTATTTGGTTCGCATTCGCGAAATGCGGGAGTCGGTGAAGATCATTCGTCAAGCCCTCAAGGGAATTCCGGGCGGCCCCTACGAAAACCTGGAAGCCAAGCGCCTGGCCGAGGGCAAGAAATCTCAGTGGAATGAGTTTGAATATCAGTACGTTGCCAAAAAAGTGCCGCCGACCTTTAAAATCCCGGCGGGAGAGCACTACGTGCGCTTAGAAAGCGGTAAGGGCGAGTTGGGGATCTTTATTATTGGCAACGATAGTGTTTTTCCCTGGCGCTGGAAGATTCGGGCGGCGGATTTCAACAATTTTGCAAATTTTGCCTCAGCTTCTGCGGGGGGTTAAGGTTGCCGACATTATGCCAATTTTAGGCAGTATCGACGTAATCATGGGGTCGGTTGACCGTTAATTCCTTCTAGCGTATTTTTCCGAGGGCGGGTATCCATCCGTCCTTTTTTTGTCTGTCCTCTAAGATGTGTAGGGTCAGCACCATGAGTAAACTCAATCTGGGTACGCGCTTATTTTTGTCCCATTTGTTCGTGATGCTTCTGGCTGTGGGCAGTTTTGCCTTTATTGCTAAGGTTTCGGCGCGACCGCTCTTTGTTTTGCGCCTGGAGCAACTGGCTCAGCAGGGCAACTATACGATTCGTTCGGGCCGTACTTATTTGATTCAAAATTTTGAGATTGCCTGGAATCGCAGTGCTTTTTGGTCGGCGATCGCAGGGACGACGGCGGCGGGTGCGTTGAGTTATTGGGCATCTCAGCGGATTTTGCAGCCTTTGGAGCGGATACAGGAAGTGATCCAAAAGTTTGCGGCGGGGGATTTGCAGGAGCGGGTTCCGGCAAGCGCGATCCCTGAGTTGAATCAGTTGGCTTTGAGTTTTAATCGCATGGCCAGCAGTTTGGAGGGGGTGGAACAGCGACGGCGGCAGTTGATTGGGGATATGACTCACGAGTTACGGACGCCTTTGACGGTGGTGCGGGGCTATCTAGAGGAGCTGGCCGAAGGACGGATTGAGCCATCCGGGGAGCTTTATTTACGCTTGGTGCAGGAAACACGGCGATTGGAGCGCTTAACCAACGATCTACAGGAGTTGTCTAAGGCAGAAGCTGGTTATTTATCGATCGATCTACGACCGCTCAATTTACGTCCGCTGTTAATTTCTCTGGTGGAACGGTTTGCCGATCAGGTTTGGGAGGAGGGGCCGCAATTGCGCTTGAACTGTCCAGCCCATCTGCCAGCGGTGTTGGCCGATCGCGATCGCACAGAACAGATTTTAGTGAATTTACTGGGAAATGCCTTGCGCTATACGCAATCCGGGGAAATT
>JAAUTE010000287.1 GCA_012031815.1 Chloroflexaceae bacterium | reverse complement strand
CCGGAAACAGCATGTCCATTACGGGGGCCGCGACGTTACGGGGCAGGCCGCGACTGGGAGCAGCGTGCATGCGGAATCCCGGAGCGGCATTCACTTCCACAATCACCCCATCCACCTCGCGCAAGGGTCGCTGAATATCCGGCGTCACCACGTCAATTCCCGCAATATCTAAGCCAATAATCTTGGACACCCGCTCCATCAACCACACGTTCTCTGGATGAATGTCGTCGGTGCGATCCACGGCAACTCCCCCCGTACTCAGGTTGGCCGTCGCCCGCAAATAGGCAATTTCTCCCTCTCTCAGCACCGTGTTCAGGCTGTACCCCTGCCGCTCCAAAACGGCGATCGCCATCTGATCGACGGTGATTTTGGTCAAAACATTATCGTGGCCATCGCCGCGATTGGGATCGCGATTGGTTTCCTCAATTAGTTGGGCAACGGTACCTCGTCCATCGCCCACCACATGGGCCGGAACCCGTTGGGCCACGGCCACCAGCTTGCCATTAATCACCAGCACCCGAAAGTCACTGCCTTGGTAGTAGCGCTCCACAATCACCGATCGCGTTTTGGAGGCATTGCTCGCTAGATCGTAAGCGGGTTCAGCTTCCTGCGAACTGCGGATATCGATAGTGATGCCCCGACCGTGGTTGCCATCCAGGGGTTTAATCACAATGGGATAGCCTCCCACTTCCTGAATCGCCTCTTCTAGGTCGTTAAAATATTGAATCACCGTCCGCGCGGCACGGGAACCCCAGCATCCTGAAGAACTTTCTTGGTTCCTTCCTTATCACAAGCCAGCTCAACCCCTAAAATCCCAGTCTTATCGGTTAGCGTCGCCTGCAAACGCCGTTGATTAGCCCCATAGCCCAACTGCAACATAGAGCGCGCACTCAAAAGCAACCAGGGAATCTGCCGGGCTTCTGCTTCTTTAATCAAGGTTTCAGTACTGGGGCCCAAAGCAGAATTGGCACCAATATCCCGCAAATCCGCCACATCTTGCTCTAGTTCCGCCCTAGGGTAGGTTTCCGTATCCACCAGCGCCCGGCACAGTCGTACCGCCGCACGTCCCGCATAGCGCCCAGCCTGTTCCTCCACGTACTCAAACACCACATTAAACACCCCAGGAGTCACCGTTTCTCGTGTACGCCCGAAACCAACGGGCATTCCTGCCAATTCCTGGAGTTCCAGAGCGACGTGTTCAATGATGTGTCCCATGAGCGTACCCTCCCGCACCCGCTCGAAAAAGCCCCCCGGTGACCCCGCGAACAATAATGCTCTTCTAAACTAGGCAGGGTTTGGACTAGGGCCTCGAAAAACCCCGGCAGCTCGCTGGAGGGTTTTTCCGTCAGGTCTTCCAAGTCGAGGCGCATGACGATGAGCTTCTGGCGGCGAATGCTCCAATAATTGGGGCCGCGGAGGGTTTGCATTCTCAAAATTCTCATAATCTACCTGGGTGCTGATACGGACTTGGAAGCAAAGGAAATTCCCGCAGCTTACTAGTTTCACCCTTGCCAGGGATCGCTACTGTTTGCAGCAAACAGTTTTTCCCTAAACCGCCTTAGCATCCGTTTCGGGGTGCTTGGGCGAAAGGGGTTGAAACCGCTTTAAGCTATAGCGATCGCCGTGGGCAAGGACGTGGAGCTGTAAGGTGTGGAGAGACAGGGGAGCTTCGGCTCCAACCACTGCTTGATTGGTAAAAGACAGCTTGCGAGCATCAATAACCGTGACCGTACCGCGTCCCATGACCCGCAGGATCGCATCTCGTTCAAACACCGCACAGGTATCTTCATCAATGCCGATACCGAGGTGCTGGGGATACATGGAAATAGCGCTGAGCAGGCGGGCCATGCGATTGCGATTGTGGAAATGCTGGTCAACGATCACATCAGGAATCATACTCAGCCCGACGGCCATATCCACTAAGGCTCGGTTGGGAGATTCGCCGCTGCTGCCTCCGGCAATCATGTGGTGGCCCATCACCGCCGCTCCGGCACTGGTTCCTGCAAGGGTAATTTCGCCCAGTTGAACCCGCTGGCGAATTCTATCCATTAGAGGCGTGTCGGCGAGCAGACCGCACAGGCGCAATTGGTCGCCCCCTGTCAGAAAAACACCAGTGCACTCCTCAATATAGGACAGGTGGTAGTGATCTGCCCCCTGGTCTCGGTCTCTGATGTCGAGGACTTTAATTTGTTTTGCCCCCATATCCTGAAAAATTTGCACATAACGCTCGCCAATAATCGTTGGCTCCCGGGAAGCCGAGGGAATAATGGCCAAGCTAGCTTCCACGCCACCAGAGCGATTGAGAAAGGTATGGAGAATTTCCCGTCCATGAACCTTATCTTCCGCGCCGCCGATGACGAGGATCGCTGCTTTGGTGGGGCGGGGGACGTTGACAGACGGGGTTTGTACGGTTGTTAATTGCAGCATAATGTCCTTCGTAGACATAGAGCAAGAAAAGCTGCTGTGGGCCAGGCTGCTAGCGCCCACCAGGGGCTAAACAGAGGGGGTGGGACAATTTTAGGGTTCCAGCTTTCAAGTTTATCAGTCAATTTAGCAAGTTTTGGAATCAGGGCTGGTGACTCAATGGGCATTGGCACGGTGGACAAGGTTAACGCTCTCAACCGCTGCTACCTGCCTCTGAGCGGACTCTCTCAGCGGCGGCCAGGCGAATTAATAAAAATTTATATAATTATTACACACCCACAGCAGAACCGTAGGGAAAAAATCTTGAACACCAGCGGGTGACCCCGTTATTTCGGCTCGGTTAGGGTTGGTAGCTTGAAAACCACAGGGAAGAAACCCCAGATTTTGCCGTGAGAATTGATGTTATTACCTTATTTCCTGAGTTTTATACTTCTCCTCTTCAGACAGGCCTGTTGGGCAAGGCGCTGTCCCGAGGCATTGCCGAGGTTAATTTGGTCAACCCGAGGAAATTTACCTTAGACAAACACCACCGCGTCGACGACGAACCCTACGGCGGTGGGGCGGGAATGCTACTGAAACCGGAGCCAATTTTTGCGGCGGTGGAGTCTCTGCCGGTTTTGTCTCCTCGACAGGTGGTGCTGATGACCCCTCAAGGAGAACCCCTGACCCAGGCTCGCTTGCAGGATTGGGCAACGGAGTGCGAACAATTAGTCCTAATCTGCGGACACTATGAGGGAGTCGATGAACGGGTGCGTTACCTGGCAACCCAGGAGGTGTCTTTGGGGGATTTTATCCTGACCTGCGGCGAAATTCCGGCCCTGGCCATGATCAATGGAGTGGTGCGCCTGTTGCCAGGAACCGTGGGCAAGGTAGCGTCCCTTAAGGAAGAAAGTTTTACCGAGGGCTGCTGGACTATCCGCAGTATACTCGCCCGCCGGTGTTTCGCGACTGGGAAGTTCCCGCCGTACTGCGCTCTGGTAATCACCAGGCGATCGCCTACTGGCGTCAGGAACAACAAAGATTGCGTACCCAGCACCGCCGTCCAGATTTGTGGCAGCAATGGCAACAGCAGGCCCGCGAGGAAGAACCAGGAGCCGACGCTGGCCGGAAACGGTGAGAGAGTTTCTTGTTCATTTTTGGTTTTTTGAGGGAAAATAAATCTTAATTGGCTGCTTATTCCCCGTTGGATGCCTCCCACCGATTTCTCCTCATAATCATGAATGAAGCTGCGATCGCCAAAACCCTGAGTGATGCCTGCCGCGATCCGAATCTGTTGCTGGCCGTGTCCTGGCAAGGGCCGACGCTCCAAGTTCAGGTCACCCGCCTACCGGAGAGTCAGCCAAATTGGGAAGCCCTGGTTAAAGCCTGGGATTTTGCCCTATTGCAGTTGAGGCTGCCGGAAATTCAATCTGTCGTTTTTTCCAGTTCTGTGGAGGGTAGCGAGGTCATAGACTGGGAACGCCGTCTGGAGCTAGCGCCGCCGCCGCCGCCGGTTAGTCTCGAAGTAGCGTCCAAGGCGAGTCAGCTCGATCTATCGTCCTATTGCTTTACCCGCAATCTCCCGCTGCTGAGTGCTGATTTACCAGCTCCCTCCGAAAAGATTGCCAAGCTAGTGCTATTTCTACACGAGCTTTCCGCTGCCGGTAAAGAACAATTTTTGCCGGTTTTAGACCAATGTTTCAAAAATCCCGAAGAACGGCTGCCCACCTTACCAGGGCCTATGCAGGAGCAGATTGAAGAGATCAGGCGTTTGGAGCCGGAACCCTGGCGTCGGGCGGGAATTTGGTTGAGTCGGTACTGCTACGACCCAGAAACAACTATGACCCAACTCAGTCCCGTACTCGCTCCCCACGCCTTGGCGACTCCTGCCGCCCCAGCGCCCTCTGCCGCCCCAGCGCCGGAACTGTCGCTACCACAGCCAGCCAGTGAGGTTGCTTCCCCAAAACCCGTGATTTTGCCAGAGAGACAGCGACAAATTTTGGCGATCGCAGCCATGCGGCGGTGTGGTTTTTCTGGGGGCCGCTGTTGATCGTCGTGCCCTTGACCATTCTGGGGAAGGTTCCAGATGAGGTGGTCAAAGGCAATGCCCTACAAGCGCTACTAAGTTCTTTTGTGGACGTTGCTCTGGGCCGTCGTCGTTGCCTTGGAGATCATCAAAGGTGCGATCCGCACGGGATTGTCGAGCAAGGCCAGG
>JAAUTE010000039.1 GCA_012031815.1 Chloroflexaceae bacterium | reverse complement strand
AAGCAGATCTAATTCGGTTTTTAAAGCGATCCAAGTCGTCATTAAGTCGAGCTTAGCATAGATTAGCGTAGTGATGCAGAGAATGGAATTTGTCAGCGTATTTTGGCAAAACTGCTGGTCTTGTTCTTCTAATTTCACGCCAAGCTTTTGCGCCAATTCTACTTCAATATTTTCAAAAATCGAAACAGCTAGGACTTGAGAAGGCAAAATTAGAAAAATTCCACATAAGGCTAACTGAACTCGAAAGAATCTAAATGGCATACAACTTCTCCGCAAACTACGAATTGTAGCCAAGCAACGAAAGTATGGCTTACAGCTTCTGCAATTTAACCTTACTCGATATGGTTGGCTTTTAATGGGTAAATTGGTAAAGTTTGTCAAAATTCGACGCAATAAGTCTTAACATAAACCGTTATTGGCGATCGCGGAGTCGGTTCAGCATGGGGTAGCTGAGTCATACCGTAAGGGAGTTACGTCAGAGAGAGCATTGAACGGTTCATAACGTCGCTACCCAATCTCTCCTATCTGTTTAAAGCCGTCACAGCCCGGACAGCGGCGGACGCGATCGCCTCAAAGGGGAAGAACAGGCCGCCCGTGCCAAAATTCTTCAGGATCTCAAGCAAGAGCTGAGCGCCGATCAGGTTGTGCCCGTATTCTTCGGTCAGGCGGAGCAAGACTTTGGCGTGTGTCCCTTGCTGGCGGCAATCTCTGCTGAAACCCCGGCTCCTAGGATTACGGCCCAACGGCGCGGCCTGACTCCCAATTCCGAAGGCAAAACCCTGGTGCAAGTCCTGAAAAACTACTACATCCCTCAAGGCGGGCGGCTTTCTCTGGTGCGGGTTTGGCAGGGACAACTGCAAGATGAAGCTATTCTCAACGGCAATCAGCGAGCCAGCGGCATTTACCGCCTGTTTGGCCAGCAGCAAGAAGCCCTTCCCGCAGCCGCAATGGTCGAAATTGTCGCCGTCGGTCGCTTAGAATCAGCCAAAACCGGCGATACGCTGACAACGGCCAGCGAATTAACTGCGAGCTTACCGAAAGCTGACCCGATCGCCCCCGTTTATGCCCTGGCGATCGCCCCAGAGAAATGAACAACTAAGCCGCAACTTGGTCAGTTTTGGCCGCCATGATCAGGTCATTTTGTGCAATCCAGAAATGGCGTGCGTCCACCAGGTTACGGTCACTTTTCCCCATTCCGTGAGCAAGGCGGGGTGGTGGCCTTCGGCTTCAGCGATGTCTCCGACCCGATTGGTGAAGGCCAGGGCAGAAACGAAATTGGGAAAGCGATAGGTGCGGCTGAGCTGTTTCACCCCATCCACTTCGATTACGTCCCATTCAGGAATTTGTGCTTTAAATTGCTCCATTTCTGGCTGGCTCACCGGCTGGGACGAGGGTCGGCAAGCTTCGCATTTTTGTTGGGCTAAATCGGACATAACAGGGTTCCTCACCAAAACACTGACCAATTAACTACAATTAATCGCAAAATTGAGCGTTACTGAGCGGCACCCAACAGTTCCACATCAAAAATCAAGGTGGCATTGGGGGGAATGACGCCACCCGCGCCTCTAGCACCGTAGGCCAATTCCGGCGGAATCACGAGTAAACGGCGGCCATTTTCCTTCATGGAAATCACCCCTTCATCCCAGCCCTTAATCACCTGACCAACGCCGATTTTGAAAGAAAAAGGCTGATTGCGATCGCGGGAGCTGTCGAACTTTTTGCCATCGGTGAGGGTTCCGGTGTAGTGAACCGTCACTTGTTTGCCTACCTGGGGAGAAGGGCCATTGCCGACTTCTAGATCGACGTATTTCAAGCCAGAAGGGGTTGTAACGGCTTTTTCTAGGTCAATATCTTCTAATTTCATGGCGATCGCAGGTTGGTTAGGGTTGGCTGGGTCGAGGACAGAACTGGCGGTGGCAGCGGGGCGATCGCCGTTGAATAATACTGAAACCAGCAAAATTAAAGCAAAAGCCACCGCAATACCCAAACTAACTAAGATCTCTTTCATAGGACTATTCCATGCAAAGGGCAATAAACAGCAGAAAAACTAGCGCCAGAGCTTATTTTCCAGGTCGCGGACTTGACGTTCTAGGCGATCGATGCGACCGCGCAACTCGTCTACCTCTGACTGACGGGGAACCCCCAGATCTTCCAGGAGGCGACGTAATTGGCGCTCCATTTGCACCTCAAAGCTGCCCTGTTCGGTGCGCATGCGATTCATAAAATCATCAACCACAACCCGCGCCTGTTCGGGATTGATTCTACCGTCTTTGACCCATTGTTCGCTGGCTTCTCGCAATTTTTCAGCAACGACAGAGGTAGTTCCTACCCCCAGCACCAGTAGCTGCCTGAGCCAGTCATTACTATCCATCGTGAAACCTCGCCACAAACTAAGCTAATAGCCTCAGCTTAACGCGAAGCCAACTCGCTCTCCATTGACTTCCAAGAAATGGCAATTTACGGTAAATCGTCCCGTTCGAGCCTAGGATTAGCTTCGGTGATTAGGGGATTGCCCTTGCCAGTCCCCCAGCTAAACGCCACACTGAAAGAGGTCGCTGTCTGTGCAAGTTACGGTTTGAGAAAGAATCATTCTTTTTGACTTTGTGGTTATGGTAATTGAGTGGCTAAAATTTCAAGTCACGCCTGAAGCTAGGGAGCAGTTTATCCAGGTTGACGAGCAGGTTTGGACGGCTTTTTTGAGTAAGTTTGAGGGTTTTCTGGGAAAAGAAGTGTGGATTTCTCCCAAAAGTGCTGATGAAGTGATTCTGGTCATTCACTGGCAGACCCGCGAACAGTGGCACGCCGTTCCCCAAGCCGGATTGCAGGAAAGCGATCGCGAATTTGCTCGTCAGATGGCCGGGGTCAGTTACCAAATCATGGAAGCTGGGGAATATCAGGTGCGTAAATTCCCGATTTAATTGGCAAAAACGAAATTTGACCTTTAAGTTCTAAAATGACTGTTTGTCCCCGCTGTCACCAAACCGTTGCTGCCGAAGCGGTGACCTGCCCCCACTGCCGCGTTACCCTGAAAGCCTTTGGCCATCCCGGCATTCCCTTGTATCGCTCAGAGGGCGAGGAATATTTATGCGATCGCTGCACCTATCACTTTGATGATAGCTGTACTTTTCCCCAGCGCCCCTACGCCAAATCCTGTACTTTGTTTCAAGATTACCAGCAGGTAAGGGCTGAACCGGAGTACCAACTCCCGCCAGGAGCCATGATTAAAGGCTGGTTGCGTCGAAATCGGGGTTTATTGCTGCTGTTAGGGCTGATTGCCCTGAGTTTGATCCTGGCGCTAACGTAATGCTTCCCTGGGCTAGGATTCCCTGAAGGGTTGACAGCGGAATGTGATAAAAATACTGCCGTTGAAATTGTTCCTCCTCAACCGCCGCGAAAAACCGCTCTACTGACTCTTCCCAAGAATCCGCCAGGTTTCCCGACCAATTGATGCTAATTTCTCCCGCTAATTCTCGGTAACTAAATCCTACGGCAGTTAAGGCGGCTAAACCCCGCTCCCAGGAGCGATCGCCTAATTGGAGTTTGGTTTGGAGTTGCTTGATGTCGGCGGTTTTGGCTAGACGAGAGAGATATTTGGCGATGCCGACCAGGTGTTTCCAGACAGATTCCGGCGTTTGTTCCGATGGTGGGGAATAAGCCAAGGCCAGGGCTTGCTGGGCCCGTAGCGCTTGATGGTAGTAACGCTGCAATTCGTCCCAGCTGGCCGGAGCCAGAGCGAGCCGCTTAATGGCAGAATCCTCCGCGATCGCCACTGCATCTTGGCCTCGCCAGTCTAGCAACGGAATTTCGCTCACACTCTGGCTCAGGTAGCGATCGCCCGTTTGTAGAGCAATCAAGCGAACTTCGTAGCGCTTTTGGTGGGTGTTGAAATCTAACTCAACCAGGGCATCGCAGCGATCGCCAAGGGGCGGCAATTCTTCTTTGTAATGCCCCCACCACAGCCCCGGAAAGGTGCGATTGCTGCTGTCATCTCCCAATTCAAACTCGGTTTTGATGTATTTTACGGTTTTTCCAGTTGCGTCCTTGAGATTGCGATTAAAAACCCCCTGAAAGTAGCAATTTTGAATCAATAATTTGGGAACGGGATTGCCCATGCCGCAGGGTTCCAGCAATTTTAATTCCCGAAACAAGGATTTGCCCAAATCAGCCACCGTTACTACTAAATCCACGGAAACTAGGGGCGCTAACCCTAGCTCAATGCCAGTCTGCCGCAAGCGCTGATTGATGCCATCCCGAAACAGCTCTAGATTTTTTAAGGGCAAGCTCAGCCCGGCCGCAAAGGGGTGGCCGCCAAAGCGATGGAGTAAATCGGCTTGGGACTTGACCAGCTCGTACAAATCGATGTTATTAACCGATCGCGCTGACCCCCTGGCTAACGGAACGGCCTCTTGGCGATCGCTGCCGCTGCTCAACAAAATGGTCGGACGCCCGAATTCCTGGGCAATTTGTCCCGCAACCAGCCCTAAAACACCGCCGGGCCACTGGGGGTCTTCCAGGACAATGACGCTGGTCGTGGAAAGATCCAACTGTTCCAGTTGACGCTTAGCCTGGGCTGTAACCTCCGCTTGCAGGGATTTACGCCGGGTATTGGCTAATTCCGTCTCCCAAGCTAATTCCTGACAGCGCTGCTCGTCCCGGCTAGTCAACAATTCCACACAAAACCGCGCATCTCCCTGAATGCGGCTGACGGCATTAATGCGCGGCCCGATGCCAAAGGCAATATCCGTGGGGCGATCGCCACTGCGCTGGCAGCGTTCCAGCAGTTGGGCAATGCCGGGACGGGTCGTCTGCTGAAGCTGCTGGATGCCGAGCTGAGCCAGATAGCGACAGTCGCCGCTGAGCTGTACTAAATCTGCAATTAAGCCAATTGCCACCAAATCCAGCAAGGTTTCTCGCGGCTGTTGGGCGACGGTAGGCAGAGCTTCGTAGAGGGCTTCCACCAACTTGTAAGCAACGGCAACCCCAGAGAGGTGATACAGCGGATGGTTTCCGCGAAATACCGAGGATTAATGATAGAAACCACCTCCGGTCGGTCTTCGGGAAGTGTATGGTGGTCAGTAATCACGACTTCAACTCCCAGGTGGCGAGCAAACTCAATTTCGTCTAAATTGGTGCTGCCCGTGTCGCAGGTGACAATTAGCTTCGCCCCCCAAGCCGCCAGTCGTTCAATCCCCTGGTGATTCAGTCCGTGGGATTCGGTGAGGCGATTGGGAATGTAGTAGCAAAGCTGTTCTTCTTGCCGAAAAAATTGCCCCAACCCGTCCCAAAGCACACTGGTCGCCGTAATGCCGTCGGCATCAAAATCCCCCCAAATTGCTACTTTTTCGCCTCTTTCCCTCGCCTTGAGCAATCTTTGCACCGCCCATTTCATTTCCTGCCCGAAATCAAAAGGACTCACCGGCTGATAGCACTCAGGATTGAGAAATCCCGCTAGGCGATCGCGATCGCGAATCCCTCGCTGCCAGAGCAATTGCGCGGCAAACCGTCCGTGGGAGTCGGTGACGTATTCGCTCACCATTTCTAAAAATCCTGACGGGAGGGCATGGGGCGGCGGAATTTGCCATTGAGGTTGAGGAATAGCCATAATTGGGTTTTCTGGTGAATTTTCTGCAAGAAACTCCGAAACCCCTGAGGTTGCTGCCCATAGGTGTGAAAAATCAGTTGATAAACGCGATCGCTGAGGGAGTCAATAACCTCATCAATCATGAGCCGAAAAAGTCAGGGAGCAATTCTAACGCAGCCAGGATGTCCAACCCGGCGCTAACTCAGTTTTAGCCTAAAGATTACCAACCCAGAAATGCCACAATAAAGACAACCTTCTTCTTAACACTTCTTCAACAAATGGCCAGAGACTTGCGGGGATTCATCAAACAATTGGAAGAACGCGGCCAGCTACGGCGCATTAGCGCTTTGGTCGACCCCGATTTGGAAATTGCGGAAATTGCCAATCGGATGCTCCAGGCAGGCGGGCCGGGGCTATTGTTTGAGAAGGTTAAGGGATCGGCGTTTCCGGTGGCGGTTAACTTGATGGGAACCGTGGAGCGCATTTGCTGGGCCATGAACCTGGAGCAGCCGGAGGAGTTGGAAACCCTGGGCAAGAAGCTCGCCCTGCTCCAACAGCCCAAACCCCCGAAGAATTTGTCCCAAGTCGTCGATTTTGCCAAGGTTCTCTATGATGTCCTCAAAGCCAAGCCAGGACGGGATTTTTTTCCCCCCTGCCAGCAAGTGGTTGTCACCGGAGCCGACCTCGACCTGGAGCAATTGCCCCTGCTGCGGCCCTACCCCGGCGATGCGGGCAAGATTATTACCTTAGGGTTAGTCATTACCAGAGATTGCCAAACAGGAACGCCCAATGTGGGGGTTTATCGCCTGCAACTCCAATCCAAAACCACCATGACCGTCCACTGGCTATCGGTACGGGGCGGAGCGAGACACTTGCGCAAAGCCGCTGAAGCCGGGAAAAAATTGGAAATTGCGATCGCCTTAGGAATCGATCCCCTGCTGATTATGGCGGCGGCGACCCCGATTCCGGTGGAATTGTCCGAGTGGCTATTTGCGGGACTCTATGGCGGTTCTGGGGTGCAGCTCGCCAAGTGCAAGACCTTGGATTTGGAAGTTCCGGCCGATGCGGAATGGGTGCTGGAAGGGACGATCACCCCAGGAGAAGTGTTACCGGACGGGCCCTTTGGCGATCACATGGGTTATTACGGAGGCGTGGAAGATTCACCCTTGATTCGCTTTCACTGCTTGACCCATCGGCGCGACCCCATTTACCTGACCACCTTTAGCGGGCGGCCTCCCAAGGAAGAAGCGGCCATTGCGATCGCCCTCAATCGCATCTATACCCCCATCTTGCGGCAACAGGTGAGTGAAATTGTGGACTTTTTCCTGCCGATGGAAGCCCTGAGTTATAAAGCGGCGATTATTTCCATTGATAAAGCCTATCCGGGACAGGCCCGACGAGCGGCCCTGGCATTTTGGAGTGCCCTGCCCCAGTTTACCTACACCAAATTTGTGATTGTAGTAGACAAAAGCATTAATGTTCGCGATCCGCGTCAGGTGGTTTGGGCGATGAGTTCTAAGGTTGACCCGTCGCGGGATGTGTTTATTTTAGGGGAAACTCCCTTTGATACCCTGGATTTTGCCAGTCAGAAAGTGGGATTGGGCGGGCGCATGGGCATCGATGCAACTACCAAAATTCCCCCGGAAACCGACCATCCCTGGGGCGAACCCTTAACCTCTGACCCGGAGGTGGCTGCAATGGTCGATCGCCGCTGGGCGGAGTATGGATTGAGTGACCTAAATCTGGAAGCCGTTAGTGCCAATGTGTTTGGCTATGACATTCACTAATGCCGAGGGATTGTGAGGGTGTGGAGGAAGACAGAGAGATGTAAGGTGTATCTCACCAGAGCAGGCATTTAAGGATTACCCGCCAATCCAAATCAGCTTAGCCAAGCCGCCGAGGATAGCAACAACTAAGCCAATGAGAACACCGCGACTGATAAATTCTTGAGAATCAATGCGTTTGCCGAGTCCTTCGATTTTGTCCTCTAAACCCCCAACTCTTTCTTCTAGACGAGCTACTCCAATTTTCAGGTCAGTCACATCTTTCTGGAGATTATCCAACTTTTGGTTGATCTGGTTGAGGGTTTCCTTTAAATCGACTTCATAGCTCACTGACATTCCACGATCTTCACTGACTCCACTAATTCTATGCTACGGGATCCAATACCCCACGACCAGGGTTAGATGGGGGAATGGGATGAAACAACCAGCCTAGCTGAGTCGATGTTCTAAAAATGGCTCCTGGAGAAGGTTGCCTCGAAAATAACCGCTGTTGAATTGCCACAAACCAAGCTGCGATCGCCACAACTGAAGCGTGATCTGCCGCTGCTGAAACTGAATTCTCCTATAAATCCTGGCGGGCCAGCAAATACCGTCCATGACCCCAGCCCACCACACGAGGAAACACGCCCCACCCAAACCCCCACCCGCAGCGGGCAGGTGACCCACCGGCGCACTTCCATGAAACGTAAGCTGAGAATAGCTAATCCAATTCCCATTGACCCGCCAACCCACGCGATCGCCAAAACGCTGCCAAATGGTTTCGTTATATTCCCGCGTCCCCCCCAACTGCTGATAGAGTCGCTTCTGCACGCTAAACCCAAATCGCCCATTACTATAGAGCAACCAGAGGCGATCGATGGTGTTGAGATCCAGCCGGGGAAACTCATCAATATCCGTGTGGCGAATCCACCCCTTATCTTCTCTGCCCGTCACCTTAAGTACGAGAAGATAGGTTTCCTGGTCAGCTTCCCGGAACATTTGGGCCGCCAAAAGATCGTGGAGCCGTTGGTAATTCGCATTCACCTCACTGGGCAACTCCAGCGCCGGACGGGGCAACTCCAAAGACGGCAGGGCGGCCACAACCTTTTGCAAGCGCAGGGCATAACTGTCTCGCAGGCGCTTGCGCTTTTGCTTAAATCGTCGTCTGGCCCGCGCACTGGTAACCATCACTGCCACGGTTGCAGCCCCTAGGAAAACCGCTAAGACTCCTACAATTGCCCAGCCCATTGCTTTTTTTGTGCTTGGTTAACGTTAGCTGCCCTTAAGATACCATCCCTCTTCGGATAGAGAGAGAAGCAATAAGCCATCATTAGAGACGACTCGCTGGCCCAGGCAAAGCCCCCCAAGAGAGAAATTTCCGCCCAAGTTCACCAGGACAAAGCGCCTAATTCTCCCCATACTCAGGCATACAATGGGGCAGAAACTCCGTTCTATCTGGTCATGACTGCTGTTATCTCTCACTGCCTCCTGATTTTCTCCCGCTATCCCCAAGCTGGCAAGACAAAAACTCGCCTGATTCCCGCCCTCGGCCCCGAAGGAGCCGCCCAACTCCAGCGTCAAATGAGCGAACATACCCTCGCCCAAGCCCGACTACTCCGGGCCGAACAGCCTGTAACCCTGACGGTTTGCTTCACCGGCAGCGATCGCCAAACGATGGAAACCTGGTTGGGCAGCGATCTGGCCTACTATCCCCAGCAAGGAGTAGATCTAGGCGAGCGGCTCACCACCGCCTTTGCCCAGGCCTTTGCCGCCGGACACCAGGCGCGATCGCCATCGGCATTGACTGTCCCGACCTGAGTGCCGGCCGCCTCGCCCAAGCCTTTGCCGCCCTGGACACCGCTGAGCTTGTTCTCGGCCCCGCTGCCGATGGCGGTTACTATCTCATTGGCTTAACAAGGTTGATTCCTGAACTTTTTGAAACCATCCCCTGGGGCAGCGATCGCGTCTTCTCGCAAACCCAAGCCATTGGCGATCGCCTGGGTCTGCGCTGCCAGTACCTGCCCCAACTTCGAGATGTGGATCGCCCGGAAGATTTACCCCTCTGGCAAGCCCATCAACCCCGGTAGAAAGTCAAAAATCATCAAGGCCAAAATCAGAAGTTAGACGCTCATTATTGGCAATGGGTCTAGTTTTGTAGACAACAGGATTTAGCCCAGGAGAGTAACGTGAATTTAGCCAATTGGATTACCCTGTCTCGTTTGTTGGGATTGCCCCTATTGCTGTATTTGCTCCATCAGCCCACTGCCGAGAAACGCCTGGTCGCCCTAGGGATTTTTCTGGTCGCGGCTGCCACCGACTGGCTAGATGGTTATGTAGCACGGAGATTTGAGCTGGTCACCGAACTGGGTAAATTTCTCGATCCCCTAGTGGATAAATTGCTGGTGCTCGCGCCCTTACTGGCTCTCCTGGAACTGCGAGCCATTCCGGCTTGGGGCGTTTTTTTGATTTTCGCCCGCGAGCTGGCCATTTCCGGTTGGCGGTCAATCCTCAGTTGACCGGAACCAGCCAGGTTGTTGGGGCCAATCTCTGGGGCAAGCTGAAAACCGTCACCCAATTGACCGCAGTCGCCCTGTTAATTGCGCCCTTACCGATGGCTTGGCAGGGGTGGACGCTGGCAATTTTTTGGCTGGCAGTGGCACTAACGCTGATTTCTGGCGCAATTTACTGGCAGGGTTTCTGGATTGCTGAGAGTAAGGAGACAAGGTCACAGGAATAATTTGATTTTCCTCGGTTTTTCTCCTGACAACAACTTAAGCTTCCCCACTCTGCAAATGTGAATTAAACATTAGAATGAGTAATTAATGTCTAAGCTGTAAAAAGCGAAAAATCAGCGCCACCTTTGCGCGCGATGGCAACCGATATCGTCATTCAATTGCCAGAGGGAGCAAACCACGTTCATGGAAGAGACTGTGGCTCAGATTCAATGCCTCAATCTTAATTGCCAAACCGTTAATTCTCCAGAACAGCAGTACTGTTATCGCTGCAATACGCCGCTGCTCAAACGCTATTTACTGGCGATGGGAGAAAGTCTACAAGCTTGCCCGCTCGGTACGCTCATTGGCGATCGCTATCTTCTCAAGCAGCCAAGAGTTGTCCTTGACACCAAACCCGGACTGCCGCCGCAGGTCACTCAGACCATTCCCGATGCTTTGTTGCCTTACTTCCAGCTTTTTCCCCAACGGTTGCACGTCCCGCAAGTCTATGGATTTACCACCCTCAACCACCAGTTGATTTGGCTGCTGGAATACGGCACTGTTCCCCTAGATAGCGACGGCACGCCCCTGGCAGCCCAACTGCTGCCCCAACTGGTCAGCGTGTGGGGAGGAGCGACAGCCCTGCGCCAGCTCAATTGGCTGTGGCAGATGGTACAGCTATGGCAACCCTTACGCCGACTGCGGGTGGTGTCCTCTCTGCTCGACGCTTCTGTGCTGCGGGTCAATGGCCCCTTGATTCAACTGCTGGAGTTGCGCCGGGATGGCGATCGCTCTCCCACTTTGCAGCAGTTAGGTCAGTTTTGGTCGGAGTGGATCGCTAGCTGTTCTCCCAGCATTGGCCGAATTTTGACCCAGATTTGCCTAAGTTTGGAGCAAGGTCAGATCGGTCATCCCGAACAACTGCTAGCAGTACTGGATCGAGCGATGTTGCAGATTGGCAAATCTTGGCAGCGTACTTCAGCAGTCTACACCGCCACCGATACCGGCCCGACCCGCGAGCAAAATGAAGACGCCTGTTATCCAGCTAGTGGCAGCAGCTTTCAGGTGACGGAAGACCTGAAAACCCTGGTGCTGGTCTGTGATGGTCTGGGCGGGCAGGAAGGAGGGGAAGTGGCGTCTCATCTGGCAATTGAATCCCTCAGCCACGAAGTCACCCAAATTGCTTGGGAGGAGCGGGGCTGGAATGCGGGCGCTAATCTGCTGAAACTGGAGCGGGCCATCTGTAACGCCAACGATTTGATTAGCCAGCGCAACGATCGCGAACAACGCTACGAACGCCAGCGCATGGGCACCACCCTGGTGATGGCGATCGCCCACAACCACGAATTATATTTTGCACACGTTGGCGACTCTCGCCTATATTGGATTACAGCCACGGGGTGCTACCAGGTAACCGTAGATGACGATCTGGCTTCGCGGGAAGTGCAGTTGGGCTATGCCTTCTATCGAGAAGCCACGCGCTATTCCAGTGCGGGAGCGCTGGTGCAAGCTTTGGGCATGGATGCTTCAGCTCTGCTGCGTCCCAATGTCCAGCGGCTCATTTTAGATGAAGATGGCGTATTTTTGCTTTGTTCTGACGGGTTGAGCGATTTTGACCGGGTTGAGCAATATTGGAAGCGGGAAATTTTGCCGGTTCTGCGGGGTGAGCGGGACTTAGCTGAAGCGGGCAAGCGCTTAATGGAGACTGCCAACGAAACCAACGGCCACGACAATGTGACCATCGCGCTGCTTTACTATCGCGTGCAGCAGAAAACTGAAGAAATTCATGAGGCGGAAATTACCTTGACGGAAATTCAGTCTATGCTGCCCTCAGTCGAGGATTTTGAGTATATTGCTTCGGACACTAAACCTAATGTGATCGCCCCTCAATCATCGTTGTCCAATGTCAGAGAGCGACCTGCAATACTTTGGGCGATTCTCCTGGTCAGCCTGCTGGGATTAGGAGGAATTATCTATATTGTGTTCTCCAACCAGGTTAATCACCAGATTGAGCAAATAGAGGCCGCTCCGAAATAATCCTACAAGGGGGTTAATTGTGCGGGTTTGAGCATTTTCTTAAGCAGCAAGCTTGTCCTTGAAAGACTTAACCCTGTTCCCGGTAGAGCATTTTCAGTAGATCTTCTAGGGACGTTTCAGGACAGCGCTCCAGCATAAGTTGTAAGGCTTCGACTAGTTTAGCGGCATTTTCTCCCAGGGTTGGACTTAACTCCCAAACATCCTGAACCCACTCTTGGGGGAAGAATTGGCAAAAATTAGCCGTTCCCAAAGGTGCCTTGCCTCGGTTTGAGATAGGGTAATGGTTTTAGGTTAGAGCAGGCCAACAAAGTGTAGGGGGCCACGACCGCTAATTAACTCCAGCACCAGGGCCATAAACCCGATCATGGCAAGGCGGCCGTTCCAGACTTCGGCGGTGGTGGTCATGCCCCAGGCCCAGCGCTCTTGGGGATACATTTTCATGTTTTTCTTGGGACGCGGCAACTCAGAAAAGGTGATGCGGGGTTGTTGCAAGGCGGCAGCCACTAAGTCGGCTAAAGCTTCAATAAAAACTGGGTGGGTATTGAGGGCAGGAACTCGACGAAAATTCTCAATTCCGGCTTCTCTGGCGACCTCCCGGTATTCAATGTCAATTTCTTGTAGGGTCTCGATGTGTTCTGAGACAAAGCTAATGGGAACGACCAGTAAGTCCTTGACGTTTTGTTCCCCCAAGCTATGGAGGGCCTCGTCGGTGTAGGGCTTCAACCATTCCACCGGGCCAACTCGGCTTTGATAGGCCAGGAGATAAGGATTGGGACGGTTGAGGGTTTTCATTACCAAGTGGGCGCAGGCTTCGATTTCCCGCTGATAGGGGTCTCCGGCTTCCTCAACGTAGCTCAAGGGAACGCCGTGGGCGCTGAAAAATATTTGTACCTGGTCGGGATGCTCAAAGTGCGGCAGCTCCTCGTCAATCAAGGCAGCCATTGCCCTTAGATAGCCCTGATGGTCGTACCAGGAAGGAACGAGGGTGTAGTCAATTTGTCGCAATAGGGGATCTTGCTGCCAGAGTTCCTGGAGAATGCGAAAGCTAGAACCGCTAGTGCTGATGGAAAATTGCGGGTAAAGAGGTAAAATAACCAGCTTTTTGATGCCGTCTCGCTTGATGCGCGCGATCGCCTCTTCGGTGTAGGGATGCCAGTAGCGCATGCCCACATAGACCCGAACATCGTGGCCGAGGGTAGCAAGCTGTTGTTGCAGGGCTTCTGCCTGGGCCTCGGTGATCTGTCGCAGGGGGGAACCGCCGCCTATTTCGCTATAGTTAGCCTGGGACTTTTTGACTCTCAGGGTCGAAATCAACCAGGCCAGGGGTTTTTGCAGCCAAGGAACGGGCAGGCGAATAATTTCTGGGTCAGAAAATAAATTGTAGAGAAAAGGACGAACATCCTCGATTTTATCCGGCCCGCCCAAATTTAATAGTAAAACCCCAACGCGACCCATAGTTGTAACAGCTTGCTAATTTTTTTCAGTTTCTTCACCAAGTTTAACAATTTCTGTCTTTGGTGGTTAAGACATTTTAAGGTAGAGCGTAATTTTTTCGGAGGAATGGGTTATGGCTACAGTTTTGCGGGCTTGGAGTTATCGCTATCTCTGGCTTTATGAGGCGATCGCGTTTTTAGCAGCGCTGGGCGTGGGTGGCAAGGAGCGCTTTCGGAAGCTAGCGATACAGGGTTTGAGTATCCAAGATGGGGATAAAATTCTGGATCTCTGCTGCGGCGGTGGGGAGGTAACCCAATATTTGGCAGAAGGCTCGACCCTAGTGACGGCACTGGATGTCTCTCCCCTTGCCCTGGAGCGAGCGCGATCGCGGGTTCCCCAGGCTCAGTATGTGGAAGGATTTGCCCAAGACCTTCCCTTTAGCGAGGCAGAATTTGATTTAGTTCACACCAGCGTCGCACTTCACGAAATGACGGGAGAACAATTGCAACAAATCTTTCTAGAGGTTTACCGGGTTTTAAAGTCAGGCGGGCAGTTTACTTTCATTGATTTTCATCCGCCCCATAACCCCCTGATGTGGCCGCCTTTAGCCGCCTTTCTCTGGTTGTTTGAAACAGAAACCGCCTGGCAACTGCTGCAAACCGATTTAATCGCCTTACTGCAAGGGGCGGGATTTAAGAATTGTCAGCAACACCTGGAAGCAGGCGGCAGTTTACAAATCATTCAAGCCAGCAAACCGTAAACGCCCCTCTTTTATCCTTGATTGAGACGACGGAGAGGACGTTTTGGGTCAGGTTGGCAGCAAATCCAGGAAATAACTTACTTGGCTCGGCGCTGCCGCCCATAGCTCAAGCTGCCCAGTCCGCCGATCAGCAGGATTCCGGCGATCGCGCTGGGTTCGGGCACGCGCGCGAGGGTAATGCGGGCCACCACGGCATCGGGATCGTCAATAAAGTGATTGCCGTTAGGAAAATTCACACTCGCTAAACCCCGTTGGGATTGGTCGTGGAATAGCCGAGATGGGGAGTAATGACCCCGTTTTCGGGTATGCCGGCCCCCACCACGTGATTTAAACCAGGGGTGGTATTGGGGTCTTCGTCATTCACCTCCGTTCCCCCATCCCAAACATTCGCGCCGATGATGGCGATCGTAGTGTTCTGAAACCGTCCCTGGGCATCAAAGAGTTGAAATGCCTGGGGATTGTTATTGGCAATAAAACCATCATTGCTCGGAACTAGCATGGAAGCATAGCTAAAAAATCGATTGACAGCTAAATTGCCATCGACTTCGACGGTCACGGAATCAACTTCACCAGGGAAAAAATCCGGTGCAGCAAACAGGTCAGTAGGTCTATCGGAGCTGGGCAAAGACCCAAAAACAACGCCCCCCCGATCGGCCAAATCCGCACTTAACTGAGCGCCCGACCCGCCCTCTTCGGCGAGGAATTCCAGCCCGGAAGCAGCGGTTTCTCCGGGATCAAACAGATCAAAGGAACCGTCATGAAAACCAAACCAGAGAGGACTCCAAGCTACGCCCCCCGTGGGAGAGAGATTTTCAAAGATGATTTGGAGCCTAACGGCCTGTGCCGGGGAAGAAATCCCCATGCTTGCTGCCATTATTGCCCCAACAATGGCAAGGGAACGCCCGCTTTTTGACATCACCACAGACCAAGAATTCTTGTTGAACATCTTTTCGTAAAACCATAGAAAATCAAGGACAGAACAATCTTACGGAGCTGGCTCGCCAACCCCATTAAAGTTTAGAAATCTTTAAAATCCAAGCTGCAAAACTTGCAGATAAGGCAGCGATCTTCAGCCAGGTTTCTAATAAAATCAATCAACAAAAATTGATTTTACGCTTCCTGTCCGCTATCCTAGAAACGGATCGCCACCGCTCTCCAGCAGTTCAGGCGGCGATCGCCAAACAAGGCGGCCCCGTTGTTTGGTATGGTGGCGCTCAGGCGCGTTTATCTTGAGCTATTTATGTTCAAATCAGCACTACAGCCCAATCTGGTTCTGGGGGGAACAATTCTGCGCTTAAGCCCGGCCCTGGTGCAACACCATCAACTCCAGGGCTTGATCCTAGACGTAGACGAAACCCTCGTCCCGCTGCGAGAAAAGGAGGTTTCGGCGGCGCTCCTAGAATGGGCGGCCCAAATCCGCCCGGTAGCAGCTCTCTGGCTAGTGAGCAACAACATTAGCGAATCTCGCATCGCCAAGATCGCCCGCGCCCTCGATCTTCCCTATTACTACGGTGCCAATAAACCCTCTCGCCGCAAACTTCGCCAAGTTCTCACCGCCATGCAGCTTGCTCCGGCTCAAGTTGGTATGGTAGGCGATCGCCTATTTACAGATATTCTGGCAGGCAACCGCTTGGGGTTATTCACCATTTTGGTGGAGCCGATGGTCGATCCCCAGCCCGTTCGTGCCTATGGACTCCGCCACCTGGAAGTCCGAATATCACAATTATTTGGAGTTTCTTTAGCCGAGCAACAAAATGTTGCAAAACCCGACAAATCCCCACAAAGCGAAATCTAAAGAAAAGATTATGAATTCTTGGGCGGTTCCAAATCTCTGCGATCCTATCAATAGTTCAAATGGGGCCAGCAAATATAAAGGCCCTAAACATAATAAACCCCTACAGCGCTAGTACCCGTTCTTGAGGTATTGGCGCTGTTCAGTCTGGGGGGAAACCGGGTACAACTTAGCGATCGCCGGCGGGGATCGCACCTTTAGCCAAGCGGTGCTAGTTCGCTCCCATCTAGCAAGGGCCCGGTCAAATTGTTGATATTAACTTGCTTTAATCGCAATCTTTGACGAGTTCAACTGTTATGAAACCAACGATAGTGGTGAAGATTGGCACGTCTAGCCTGAGCGATCCCCACAGCGGGCAACTGGCGCTCTCCACCCTGGCCGCCTTGGTAGAAACCCTCACTGGATTGCGGGCTGAGGGGTATCAGGTCGTGCTGGTTTCCTCCGGTGCCGTGGGCGTGGGCTGTCGACGCTTAAATTTGGCAGAACGGCCTCGAAAATTAGCCCTCAAGCAGGCCGTGGCGGCGGTGGGCCAGGGACGGTTGATGCGGATTTATGATGACCTCTTTGCCAACTTGCAGCAGCCCATTGCCCAAGTCCTCCTCACCCGGCGCGACCTCATGGAGCGAGCTAGCTACGTTAACGCCTACAATACCTTTTCGGCCCTGCTAGAGCTAGGAACTATCCCTATAGTCAACGAAAATGACACCATTGCCACTGAAGAGCTAAAATTTGGCGACAACGACACCCTTTCAGCCCTGGTTGCCAGTTTGTTAGAAGCTCAGTGGCTATTTCTCTTAACTGACGTAGATCGCCTCTATTCTGCCGATCCCCGCCTGGTTCCCGATGCTAAGCCCATTAGCCTGGTAGAACCAGCGGAATTTGAGCAATTGCAGGTGCAGGCGGGAGGCAGTCAGTCCGGCTGGGGAACCGGGGGCATGGCCACCAAACTGGCAGCGGCCCGGATTGCCACCAGCGCTGGCATCCAAACGGTGATTACCACTGGAAAAGCCCCTCAAACCATTCGCCGCATCCTGGCCGGGAACCCATCGGCACTCGATTTGCTCCCCAGCCCCGTACCGACAATGCCCGCAAACGCTGGATCGCCTATGGATTGCTGCCGATGGGCAAATTGTATTTGGATGCCGGAGCCGTGGCGGCGATCGCCCAGGGGGGTAAATCCCTCCTGCCAGCGGGAATCGTGGCAGTTCAGGGAGAATTTAGCGCAGCGGAGGCAGTGCAATTGTGCGATCTCCAGGGGAAAGAAGTAGCACGAGGACTGGCTAACTATAGCAGTGCCGAAATTGAGCGGATCAAAGGCCATCACTCGGAAAAAATTGCCCAGCTTTTGGGCTACACTGGAGCCGAGACCGTTGTCCACCGTGATAACCTCGTGATTCGGGACTGAGCAGCGCTCGCTCAGGCTAACAGCGGCAGGAATTGTTACTGAACTTTGACGGAGTTAGTCAAGGTTTATGGAGAACATTTGCAGATCGGGTTCAGTTCCGATGCTATTATCAATTTGCGTAGCACTGAATACATAGGGCGATTTTTTATGGCACAAGCACCTGTATCTCCGGCGGTGTTAGTCATTCTAGATGGCTGGGGACATCGCGAAGTTACTGAAGCCAATGCCATTGCCGCTGCTAAAACGCCGGTTATGGATAGTCTTTGGGCGACCTATCCCCGAACCCTCATCCGCACCGCTGGTAAAGAGGTTGGCTTACCGGAGGGGCAAATGGGCAATTCGGAAGTGGGCCACCTCAACATTGGTGCGGGTCGGGTGGTTCCCCAGGAGTTGGTTCGCATTTCTGACGCGGTGGAAGATGGCTCTCTCTTTAGCAATCCGGTTTTGGTGCAAATTTGCCAGGAGATGCGATCGCGAAACGGCAAGCTGCATTTGGTGGGGTTATGCTCTGAAGGTGGCGTTCACTCTCACTTAAATCACCTGTTTGGCTTGCTGGAGCTAGCAAAGTTACAGGGACTGGCCAAGGTTTGCATACATGCGATTACCGACGGGCGCGACACCAATCCCACAGAGGGGGTTCGCACCATTGCGGCCCTGGAAAACTGCATCGATCGCCTGGGAGTGGGGCAGATTGTCACCGTCAGCGGCCGTTACTATGCAATGGATCGCGATCGCCGCTGGGATCGGGTGCAAAAAGCCTACGAGGTCATGACCCAGGACGGGCCCGGCAATGGTTTGACGGCGGTAGAGACCATTCAAGCTTCCTACGAGCAACAGGTTACTGATGAATTTATTCTGCCAGTACGGATAGCGCCAGGAGCCGTAGCGCCGGGAGATGGCATCATTTTCTTTAATTTTCGCCCCGATCGGGCCCGTCAGTTGACCTACGCCTTTATTCAGGAAGATTTTGAGGGGTTTGATCGCGATCGCCTTGTGCCCCTGAGCTTCGCGACCTTTACCCAGTACGATGCTCGGCTGCCGGTGGCAGTGGCCTTTAAACCCCAGGATTTCAACCGAATTTTGGGAGAAGTGATTGCCGAGCGAGGATTGCGCCAGTTTCGCACTGCGGAAACCGAAAAATATCCCCACGTTACCTATTTCTTCAATGGCGGCCGCGAGCAGCCCTTTGACGGAGAAGAGCGGGAGTTGATCCCCAGTCCGATGGTAGCCACCTACGACCAGGCCCCAACCATGTCAGCGGCCGCAGTGACGGATACGGTTTGTGCCGCCCTGGAAAAAGGGGTTTATTCCCTGGTGGTGGTGAATTACGCCAACCCTGACATGGTGGGACATACGGGCAATTTTGAAGCCGCGGTCGAGGCCATTGAAACTGTAGACCGCTGTTTGGGTCGCCTGCTGGCCAGCGCCAACCAGGTGGGAGGAACGGTATTGATTACCGCCGATCACGGCAATGCGGAATACATGCGCGATGAAGCGGGTAATCCCTGGACGGCCCATACCACTAATCCCGTCCCCCTAATTTTGGTGGAAGGAGAAGGCCGTAAGCTGCCCGGTTGGGGCGGACAGGTGGATCTGCGCGACGATGGGCGTCTCTCCGATATTGCGCCGACCATTCTCGATATTCTCCAAATTCCCCAGCCCCCGGAAATGACGGGGCGATCGCTAATTCAGCCTGCCCAGTACGAGGTAAAGGCTTCGCGGACGCCGGTACGGGTTTCCCTGTAAGCCAGGTGGGGATTGGGGCACAATGAGAACAGTTTAATTGCGGATTTAAAACGGTGTTAGCGCCATGAAAATTGACGATCTGATCACAATCATTTGGGCTGTTTCAGCCTCGTTGCTGGTGGTTTTAGTATTGCTGCACTCTCCCAAGGGAGACGGCATTGGCGGCATTGGCGGTCAGGCCCAGCTTTTCACCAGTACCAAGAGCGCGGAAAAGACCCTAAATCGCGTAACTTGGGCCTTGAGCATCATTTTTATGAGCTTGACCATCGTGTTGAGCGGCGGTTGGTTAGGCTAGGGCGGCGATCGCGGTTGCGGTTATTCTCTGGAATCCTGGCGGTAGTGCTGGCCAGTTGTCTGTGGGTGGGGTTAAATGCGGGGTTAAGCCGCGCCCAAGGGCCAGTGCCGCCAATGGATGGGGAAGTGCTGCCGCCCCTGCAATCCTACCCCCTGCCGCCGAGTTTGAGTCAGTGGCAGGGCCCTCCAGAAACAGGAAACTATTTTGAGCAGGTTGCGCCCACGGAATTTGGCTATTTGCTGTGGTCGCGTTTCCCGGTGAGAATTTTATCTGGAACCAGCTCCCCAAGATACCTCGGCCGCGGCTGGGCGATCGCAAGCTTGGG
>JAAUTE010000286.1 GCA_012031815.1 Chloroflexaceae bacterium | reverse complement strand
ACGCGACTACGAGCAAAGTTTCGCCGACCAATTTTGACTTCCCCGTCCTTGGTGACACTTGTATTGTTCGCCTACCCAAATAACTTGCCATCGATTTTTAGCACGACGCATTTCAATGCGGCTTTTGATTGCAAATAAAGAATCATCAGCTAAACCTTCTTTTGTTAGCAAGACTATTGCTGTATCAGGTCTTGAATATGTAACCGCTATTTGTTCGCGTCGTCTGCCTTCTTCTTCTCCCTGATAGCCAAATAGTTTTACTGCCGCTTGATTCGGAGTTAAACCAGAAATTTGCTTTTGAGAAACAAAGTTACTGACGTTAATAACTCGATAATTAGACCGGGCAGAAGTTTGGGCTATTGTTACGCTAGGAACCAGAGTAGAAGCCATAGTGGCTAAAACAAATGCTTTTTTTAACATGTTATTTTGACTATTTTAATAATACGATTGAGCAACTTTTAAACTATTAATTCAAATTTACAGCAGATTTGCAGGTAAGTGAAGTACTATTTTACGGACTCAACGGCAACAGCTAACGCTCTATCTTGTTGCGGGTCTGCACCTCTAGCATATTCGACAGAAAAAGGAACCTTAATGTCCGGTTCGACTCCAACTCCTTCTAATCGTACTTTTTCATCAATATGTACATCTGTTACTGCTAAATAAAGCAAACTGCCATCTTTCATTATAAAAGGGCTACCGGCAACAACTGCCCCAGGTGTTTTTGTACCAACAATTGTACCCATTTTGTGTTTATGAAAACCATAGGCTAGAATTTCTTTACCGCTTCTGCTTTTATCATTACTAGCATTACAACTGGCTTAGTCCAAGCAGAATTAAAAGTATGTTTAGTTAGATTTCTCAAAGTACTAGTAATTTGCAAAGCTCTATTGTTATAGATATTTAAATAAGTTGGAGACGCACCTCCCCATCCTTCCCTTAAATCTAAAACAAACCCATCTGTATCTTTAAGACGACCGCTAAATAGTTCATTTTCCAGTTTCTCCTGATACTGGTCGCCAGCATAAGACCAAATATGTATGTAACCAATTTTTTTACCACCCCGTTCAATAACTTTAACACTGGCATCCATCGCATCCAAAAACATAGTACTTCCATCTAGCAATTTAGGAGTGACGGTAATTTTTTTCTGGCTTTTTACATTACTGCTCCTTTGAATTAAAACTGTAACTGGTTTTCCTGCTTTACCCGCAAAAGATTGGATTGCTTGAAATGGTTGACCGTTCGCTTGTAGCAACTGGTCTCCCATTAATATTCCCGCTTTCGCTGCTGGACTACCATCGAGAACAGCGCGAACAAAGGTTTTATCGCTAATATTGTCTGTAATAATACCAATACCACTGTATTCAGGTTTGCCAGTAGGTAAGATAGCTTTTAACTGTTTGTGTAACTTTGTATTTCTCGACCAAAAAACTCCTAAAAGCTGATAATATGCAGGTTCATCTGGCGTATAGAAGCGAGTATGAGAAGTTTTTTAACTCAGAGAGCATCTGATTAATCACAGTTGCTAATTCAGCTTTGTCTGGAGCTTGTTTGGCTTTATTTCTATACTTTTCCGGCATTTTTTGCCAATCAACGCCATTAAAGTTGGGGTCAAAAAAATTCGCGTCTACCGTCTGCCAAACTTCCGCCAAGCGTTGAGAGCGAGGCTGCACCGATTCAACCCCAAGGGGGGAGATCCCCTGCTGAAGCCAGAAGGCTAACAAACAGGCCGTAAACGCTAGGATAATTCCGCCAAATCGTGACATCCGCAACCGTTTTATCGCGCTCACCCCAACCGTCCAGGTTACTAAAGATTGACTCTTGCTAGGCTAACAAACTGCCGCCGTTTCTTCAGGGAGAGCCATTGGCCGATTCATCGACTTTCAACACCAGTAGTACCTGACGATATTGCGCTTCCACATCCTGACGGTCTTTTTCTTGGGATAATCCCGCCTGGCTTGCCTGCCAGATCATTCGGCATGGCGTTCCAGGGCAAATCGTTCTTGAGGGCGGCTGACCCGGCTGGCAATGCGAGCGATCGCCCGCAATAACTGCTTCATAACGACCACATCTGCCTGTCCGTAGTGGCGAATTTGGGTGAAAGCTTCATTAACCAGATGCTCGAAGGCCATGGGCTGGGCAATGATGCGAAGATGGCCCGTCTCATCGTAGCGGTAAGGCGAGGGAAACTCCCGCTCGGCCAGGTGAGATAAACCGGCACTGAGGCGATCGATGCAGCGAATTGCCGTATAAGGGTCATTTATCCCCGGCGATAGGGCCCGCAACGCAATTTCCACTAATTGATTAATCGGAAAGGAAATATCTTGTTGTTCTGTCCGCTCCCGCCCCAAAATAAAGGCACTGTTAAGGCGATCGTCTAATTTCTGGTCGCCGCAATCAGCGGGATAGACCATGACCAGGGGGTTGCCGGCAATAATAAATTCGCCCAGGTGGCAGGGAAGTTGCAGGAGCAGATCGTGCTTGCAGGCGGTTTTTAGCAATAACTGCTCGTCAATTGCCTGTAAATAGCCCGTGTGTTTGGCGGCAATGGGGCAAGCCTGTACCCAAAAATCCTTGGGCATGGCTGGAGGCTGGGCATCCGGCGGGCCCTGTCCCAACCTGGTCGGAAATAATCGTTGCATCGTCTGCTCTAGATCAACGGCAACTTCCCCAATGATGTGCGACGCCTGAATAATCGTCGAAGCATGATGGATAAAGTAAATTAACACCCCAATATTCGCGATCGCCAGGATCATGGCGATGGTAACCGCCAGTTGCGGCACAAATAAATTGTAATCTTCCCCATAAATGCTGCGAAGTACCAGCAGGCAATAGAGAAAGGTACTAATAAAGGTTCCGAGGACAATTTGATTGCCCAGATCCTGCATAAAGTTACGCAACAACCTCGGGCCAAAATTAGAAGCAGCCAGTTGCAGTGCCACAATCGTAATGGAAAAAGCCGTTGCTGCTACGGAAATGGTCGAACTAGCGATAGCAGAGAGGACGGCTCTGGCACCTTCAGGGCCGCCGGTATAAATCCAGCTTTTGCCAATGGCCAGTTTCTCGGAGCGGTCGAGGGCCAGGGCCACGAAAGCCAGTACGATCCCAAACAGCACCATCAGCCCTGGTAAAAACCAATAGCTAGACCGCAGCGCGTCCCAATATTTGCCTAATTTAACGTTTCTCTCCCCTGCCATTCTAGGATGATTGCGATCGCCATCGTCACTGTACAATAACTGCCCCGGTAGAAGTAAGTAGGCAGGCAAAATTAATTCCACAAACCTCTCACCCGACCCCTCTCCCACAAGGCGAGGGGAGAAACCTCAAAAATTGTTCCCCTGCTCTCCTAGGGAAGGAGGCTAGGGGGTTAGGTTATTTTTAAATTTATTGCGCCTAATCACTTAGTTCCTGTTGGAGTTTCCCATCGTTAGCACAACGTTGATAAACGAGTCATTAAGCTATCTTTGCCGGGAGGCGTTTTGTTGGCGGCATCTAATTTCGTGCCATAACTGCGGGTTAACCCTTCATCGGATTGCCGTAAAATCAACAATGGCGTTGGTTTCGTCTCCCAGTTCCAGTTTATGGAAGTCAGGCGATTTTGCACCAGCGGCTGCCAGGTTTCATCCGCCCCACCCGTACTCAAAAAAGTTTCAAAACACTCAATCAGTTCTTTCATAATTGCGGCATGTTGTTGCTTAGGCATCTTCACCAATTGCACGAACACCCGAAACAGCGATCGCTTACGCAACTTGCCGCGAATCTCGATTTCATGAATAATGTCAAAGGTATCTTCCACCAAGCGTCCGCCACTGACACCGCCAAGGGCTTTGGTTTCTGGCAATACGGCTTTACTAACGAGTTGCTTAACCCGCCCCCGAATTTGGCTGAGCGTCATTGAGTAAAACACCTCTTCCCGCAGGCGCCTTTTTAGATAATCCAAGAGGAAATCACGGGTTTGGATTAATTCCTCGCTGTTCTCCAGCCGTTTAATTTCTTCCTGGGCTTGATGCAGGCGTTTCTGCAAATCTTCATTCTTATAGCGCTCAAGCTTGAGTGCTTTATCCTTTTTGTGCAATTGTACCTTGCAGTAAAGGATGACCCCGACCAACGCGATCGCCAATGCACCACTGTAAGTCCAGGAACTTGGGGGCAATTTTGCGGGAGTTGGGGCAGTCGGAGCGGATTGAGCTTGCGCTAGGATAGCCGTATTCTGAAAAAAAGCCATTGGCGGTAACCAACCTTGTCAGGGAGACAAAATTACCAAGATTGCTGCGTTGTCCAAAATTATAAGCGCTCCCAGTCAAGACGCCTAGCTGGCACCTTACCAAATTTCTGACCATTAATATTTTGAGGGCCGCTCAAAATCTAATCAACTCCTTTGCCCACCGTTGTTGAGGCAGTTGTCCTCGCCCTTCTATGTGTCTCCTAACTCAAATTTACTCACCTAAACGATTAGAAAAATCCAGTGTATTTTCTATGAAAACTTTTTTTCGCCTTTCCTGGGAAAATCACCCACAATGTCTCTCCAGTAGTCTAATTTTACTGCTAGGGCTGCCTCTCAACCCTGCGATCGCCGTCCCGTTGTCTCCTGCCCTCACGACCGGCTACCTGGCTCCAAGCCCCGGAACCTGCCGCCG
>JAAUTE010000285.1 GCA_012031815.1 Chloroflexaceae bacterium | reverse complement strand
TTTTTTCGCCTTTCCTGGGAAAACTCACCCACAATGTCTCTCCAGTAGTCTAATTTTACTGCTAGGGCTGCCTCTCAACCCTGCGATCGCGTCCCCGTTGTCTCCTGCCCTCACGACCGGCTACCTGGCTCAAGCCCCGGAACTGCCGCCGGCCGGAGTGGTGGAAGCAGTTCGTCGGGAGCTAGCTCGCCGTTCCGAAGTTCCTCAAGCCCGGCTCAGCTTAATTGCAGCCATGCGAGAGCGGTGGTCAGACGGCTGTTTGGGTCTGGCAAAACCCGAGGAGCTATGTACCCAGGCTTTGGTTGAGGGCTGGCGCTTGATCCTCTCTCACGAACAGCAAACCTGGGTTTATCGAACCGATGCCACTGGACAGCAGATTCGCCTGGAGAAATCCCGTTAACTGGCTTCTCCGTTGCTGTGGCCGGGGTTGATGGGTTCGCTCGGTTCTGCAACGGGCTGTTCTCGCTTTTTGCGACCGGCTTCGAGGGCGTCTTGCAACACGAGCAGCAGTTGATCCAGTTTTTCCAGGTTACTGCGGTAAAATTCCAGGTCTTTTTTCAGTTTTTCGCCCGACAAATTCAGCGCGATCGCCAATTCGGTGAGGAGTTCGTTGCGCCGTTGTTCCTCGTTGACCGCTTGAGGATCGACGGTTTCCAGCAAAACATAAAGCCCGCTGCCAAAGAGGCGGCTGTACTTAAAATCAGGGTTTTTGGCAATATCTTGCACCGCTTCCGCCAGTTGTTCCGCCCCTGGTTCAACCTGAGGGGATTTTAACCATTGAATCAGGTCTTCCGGGCTGGGAAAGCGCCGAGCAGCCTCTAGCACCCGTTCTGCTGATTCCCGATACTGCTGGGGGTCTTTGCCAATGGCGCGACAAAGGGCCGAAAACATTGAGGTGACATCCTGCTCCGGTCGGTAGCCCTGCATAAAGCGATCGAAAGTGGCCACTACGCCCAAGTGATAGATCGGATCGGGACGGAAA
Source organism: Chloroflexaceae bacterium (assembly GCA_012031815.1). Classification (GTDB taxonomy): domain Bacteria; phylum Cyanobacteriota; class Cyanobacteriia; order Cyanobacteriales; family JAAUTE01; genus JAAUTE01. Next base: position 3,662 of record JAAUTE010000285.1, on the reverse strand, counting down.
TCCCTATTTACCGAAAGCAGGTGCATCTCCACCATTAATTCTTCAACCACGCGCCGATAAATGGAGTTAATCGGACGAGCGTGATAAGTATAAAAATCTCGCTTAGTATCAGAGACTGTACGAACTTTATTCACTAGTGGGACTGCCCTAGACAATAGAAATGGCGATCTCAATTGTCTCTCTTGGTGTCCCCTTTTGCCAAGCGCCATCGGCGATCCCCCTCCCGCCGTTCTTAGCATAAAAGCTTTTTCCTAAGGGCTGCGGGGGGCGATCGCCAAAGTTACTCCCCAAAAAAACATGACTGTTTCTACCCAAGTAATCTCCCTGGCCCGTTGCTTGGCCGGTGAGTTTGACAATCGCGAGCAAGCCCTGGCTAATCCGGCCTGGTACGTTCATCTACGTCTCTGGCAGCGTCCCGTAGCCCTGTTCGCAGAAGATAGCTTGACCCTGTTTGCGGAACAGGCCAGTGTGGTTAGCGATCGCCCCTATCGCCCGCGGTTGCTGCGACTGCGAGAAATCCAGGGAGAATTGCAGGTTCATTACTATATGTTCAAAGACCTAGCCGCCTATCGGGGGGCCGGTAGCCGGCCGGAGTTACTGCGATCGCTCACCCTGGAGCAGATTGAGTGGTTGCCTGATTGCACCCTGGGAGTTGCGAGGGAAGATGCCCCAGAAAAGACCTTTCGGAGTTCGCCGCTGGCCGATTCTCCCTGCCGCTTTTCCTACGAAGGCAACACTTATCAGGTGTTTTTGGGGTTTGCTGCTACGGATAGGCAACTCCAAGTCTTTGACAAAGGCATAAATCCCCAGACAGGACAGGCTATCTGGGGCGCATTAATGGGGCCTTACTGTTATGAGAAGCGGGTTGATTTCTCAGATCAGTTGCCGATTTAAGGCGGAAGTTAACTATTTAGCCCAGCTTTTATCCGCTTGAGCCAAAACATAGCTGGAAACCGCCTCAATTTCTTCGGGTTTTAAACGACTTTTGAAAGCAGGCATTGCGCCTTTACCATTGGTAACCTGAGTAATAATCGCTTCGGCAGAGTACATGCCATATTTTTCAAGATCGGCTTTCTGCAAGGTTTTGGCGGGGTTAACCAAATTTTTGCCGCCCAGGTGACATTGGGCACAGGCAGCTTTGAAGATAGCCGCACCATCAGCCGCTTCCGCCTTTTGGGGAGGCAGCACAAGCAACAAAAAACCGGCCAAAAACTGCCAATAATGCGACTTTTATCGCTTTCATTTCCAGGTTCTCCTCAATTTAGATGAAATTAATCTTTCGAGACACTACCGAGAATCGGGTTTGTCGTCAAATGACTGCCCGTCAAAGTCGTGTCGAAAAATTAAACATTTTTAGGTCATTTTTGTAGATGGGCTGGGAGCGGCGATGCTTTTGCAGAGCAGCTAGGCCCACGCTGGGGAGATTGTGATATGTTGGCGGATATTTGTCGATTCCAAGGTGCTCATGGCTGCGCTGCCCAATTACCGACCGAAACAGTTGTCTTTAGGGCCTCTGGAGCGAGAAATTCTCCAGATTGTCTGGGAGAAGGGAACCGTCACCGTCAAGGATGTCCTCGATCGCATTTTGTCCGATCCGGAGCGGGAGCTGGCCTATACGTCAGTTACAACTGTCCTGCGCCGCTTGACTCAAAAGGGCTGGCTGGCCTGCAATAAGGAGGAACGAGCCTTTACTTGGCGGCCTTTGGTTACCGCAGAACAAGCCCTGGCCCTGGCCGCTTACGAACATTTGCAGAAATTTCTTTCCGTGGGCAATCCTGATGTGGTGGCTTCCTTTGCCGATAGTTTGGATACGGCTAGCTTGGAGCAACTGCGGGCCATTGCCGATCGCCTGGCCCATGTCCGCCGCCAACGCCAACAGGAGGAGTAAACCATGCATGTCATTGTCATTACAATTGCGATCGCACTGTCTGGACTGATTCGGCTCCTTCCCCTGAAGCGGGCGGGGGCGTGGGGCGATCGCTGGCGGCAGGCGCTGCTGTTGTTTTTGTTGCCGCCTTTATTGTTGCTGGCAACCTTGGTGGCGGTGCTGTGTATGGGGCCGCAGGGGCAGATGTTTGGACTGCCGGCCAGCGCCTGGAGCTATTGGTTTGCCTGGGGGGCGATCGCCTTGGCTGGAATGCAGTTAATCCGTTTAGCTTGGCAGGGCTGGCAAACCCAGCAACAACTGCGCGGCTGTCCATTGGCCTCGCTTCGAGGTCAAACCGTTCGGGTTCTGGACTTGGATCTGCTCTACAGCGCCCAGATTGGGTTTTGGGAACCGGAACTGGCAATTTCTCGCGGACTGCTTCAGCGTTTGGAAGGTAGGCACCTGGAAGCGGTTCTGGCCCACGAGATGGCCCATCGTTTTTACCGGGATACGTTTTGGTTTTTTGGGTTGGGGTGGTTGCGCTCTTTGCTGTTCTGGCTGCCCAACACGGAAGTTCTCTGGCAGGAATTGCTGCTGCTGCGGGAGTTACGGGCCGATTGGCAGGCTGCCCAAAGGGTCGATCCCCTAGTGTTGGCAGAATCGTTGCTGGTGGTTGCGGCTCAAGACCAATCGCGATCGCTGCTGCCGGAGGTGGCTTGCATGGCGGCCCTCGATCCCTGTCCGGGACGATTAGCGGAACGGGTTGAGGCGCTGTTATCTCCCCCAGATGCCCCGCCGTGCCTTTCTCGATGGCTTTGGCTGGGACTGGCCCTAGCTTTCGTGCCCTTAGTCGTCATTCCCTGGCACAATTAAAAGCCAACAGTCAAGAGAATTTGGCGATCGCATTCTGAGGTGGCGTAGTGGAATTTCTGGGCGCGGCGATCGCAATTTTGGAAATGTTCTAGCGTTGGCGTAGCCTTTCCGTAGGAAATTCGCCACTCCGTCCGCTGCACTGGCCTGTTAGAGCAACAACGGGTTAGGCAAGATAAAGCCCAACTAGAAAAACTTAGCAAAGGACGAGGAAAATGAATCCACCTGTAGCCAATTCTTATAATAAACTTCTCAATTCATCTTTAGTTATGTTACAGTCCCTTAAAATTTGAGAAAGTAATCCAGATCCAATATTTTCTCCAGAATGAACTGGAACTACCGTTCGCCTTCCATCGGGATGAATGAGAATATGATGGCTTCCTTTAATCCTGGCAACTACAAAGCCAGCTTTCCTAAGTCCTCTAATCAATTGTTCTCCGGTTGGGGATGGCAATTTACTCATACTTCTAAAGTGATTTTCTGGATGCCCACAAACTCCAGTTCCTCACTTTGCAAACCTTCAACTTCTAAACACAGCGAGGCGGCTTCTCGTATCCTCTCCATCAAAATATCAAGAGACTTTGCTTGCGTGTGACATCCCTTCAAGCTAGGTACAGAAGCCACAAAAAAACCTTCTGCATCTTTCTCAATTACAACATTTAGTTCTTTAATCATTAGTTGCAACCATTAAATGAGTAAGATATTCTTGATTTTACCGTGTTTCCTTTACTTGTTGCACTTTGACGGTCTAACAGCTCAAATCAGTGAAATTCCTTGGCGGGGCGATGCTCCGATGGAGCGGCTTGGCCTACGCATTCCTTAGCAACCTGGCAACTCTCCTTGGAAACCCGATCGCATTCCTTGGCGGGGCGATCGCATTCCTTGGAAACCCGGTCGCATTCCTTGGCAACCTGGCAGCATTCCT
>JAAUTE010000284.1 GCA_012031815.1 Chloroflexaceae bacterium | reverse complement strand
GCTGGGCTTTAAGTTTTATGACCTGTGTTTTAGCCGAGTTGGCGATAAAAGTCAACTGGCGGCGATCGGCCCTGGGGGCAGTTCGGGAGCGCCCCGTGCGGTGTTTTTGGGGTCGGTGGCGGCCCTAATTGTGGCGAGCTTTCTAGGGGTCTTGGTCGGCGGCGGCATGGCTCAGATCTTACCCGCAAAATTACTCAAAGCCATCGCGGCTACCATCTTCATCGTCATGGCACTACGCCTGCTCTGGTCGGGGCGGTCTCTAGATTAACCCCCTGGATGGCAGCTAATTTCTGGGTTTGACCTCGCACAATCGGGCCAGGGGATTTATAGTTAGAAAAATGTTGCCACCCTGACAGTCGGGCAGACTACTGTTTTTGCGAGGAAACTTCATGACTGCAACCGTTACTCGAACCCAGTGCGAAATTAAAGACCTGGCGCTGGCTCCCAAAGGCAGACAGCGGATTGAATGGGCTGGCCGGGAAATGCCGGTACTGCGCCAAATTCAAGCGCGTTTCGCCCAGGAAAAGCCCCTAGCTGGCCTGCGTCTCGTCGCCTGCTGCCACGTCACCACGAAACCGCCCATTTAGCGATCGCTCTACAAGCCAGCGGAGCCGATGCGCTCTTGATTGCCAGCAATCCCCTATCCACCCAGGATGATGTAGCCGCCTGTTTGGTAGCCGATTATGGGATTCCCGTCTACGCCATCAAGGGAGAAGATAATGCCACCTACCATCGCCACGTTCAGATTGCCCTCGACCATCGCCCCAACATGATCATTGACGACGGCGGCGACGTAACGGCAACCCTGATTCAGGAACGGCAACACCAAATCCCCGATATCATCGGCACTACGGAAGAAACAACCACCGGCATTGTTCGCTTATTGGCCATGTTTAAGGACGGGGTGCTGACCTTTCCCGCCATGAACGTCAATGATGCGGATACCAAGCATTTCTTCGACAATCGCTACGGCACGGGTCAATCCACCCTGGACGGAATCATTCGCGCGACCAACGTCCTCCTGGCGGGCAAAACCGTTGTCACCGCGGGCTACGGCTGGTGCGGCAAAGGTGTGGCGCTGCGGGCACGGGGCATGGGCGCTAGCGTGATTGTGACGGAAATCGATCCCACCAAAGCCATTGAGGCCGTAATGGACGGCTTCCGGGTGATGCCCATGGAGCAAGCGGCTCCTCAAGGCGACCTGTTTATTACCGTTACGGGCAATAAGCATGTCATTCGCCAGGAACATTTTGAGGTAATGAAGGATGGGGCGATGGTTGCCAATTCCGGTCACTTTGACATCGAAATTGACCTGAAATCCTTGGGCGAAATGGCAGCGGAAGTCAAGACGGTTCGCGACTTCACCCAGCAGTATCGCTTGCACAGCGGCAAGTCTGTGGTGGTTTTAGGGGAAGGCCGTCTGGTAAACCTGGCAGCAGCGGAAGGGCATCCCAGCGCCGTCATGGACATGAGCTTTGCTAATCAGGCGTTGGCTTGTGAATATCTGGCGAAAAACCGAGGACAGCTTGCCCCTGGCATCCATTCCATTCCGGAAGCCATTGACAAGGAGATCGCCCGCTTGAAGTTGCAAGCAATGGGCATTCAAATTGATACCTTGACCCCCGAACAACAAGAGTACGTTTAGCTCCTGGACGATGGGCACTTAACCTCTAGGGAAAATCCAAAAGCCGGGATGAAATTAATTCATCCCGGCTTTCAGTTATCTAATTTAGCGATCGCCTAGAGCAGGGAGAAGACCTGCTCTTTTTCCGGTACATCGGTGTATTCGGCGACAATTTGCCGAAATTCCTGACCGTCGATGGTTTCTTTCTCAATGAGCAAATCTACCAGGCGATCGACGACCTCGCGGTTATCGCGAATGGTTGTGCGAGCCAGGGCGTGGCCATGTTCGATAATGGTTCGTACCTGAGCATCGATGCGAGCGGCAACTTCCTCCGAATATTCGGCGCGAGACATCAAGCCACTGCCCAAAAAGACCTCGCCTTCCTGACTTTCTAAGGAAAGGGGGCCGAGATCGCTCATGCCAAAACGGGTGACCATCTGCCGGGCCATGTTGGTGACTTGCTGTAAATCGCCCCCTGCTCCCGTAGTGACCTCATCGGAACCAAAAATTTCCTCTTCTGCGGCGCGACCACCCATAGCTCCGGCGATGCGAGCCAAGAGTTGCGCTCTCGTGGTTAAGCCCTGTTCTTCGTTGGGAATAAACCAGGTCAAGCCACGAGCCTGTCCGCGCGGTACCAGGGTGACTTTCTGTACAGGGTCGTGGTCTTTGAGCAGCGTGCCGACGATGGCATGGCCAATTTCGTGGTAAGCAATCAGGCGCTTACTCTTGCTGTCTACCAGCGGCGTCCCTTCCATGCCAGCGACGACGCGATCAATCGCATCATCGATTTCCAGAATGGTAATGGCTTCCTTGCGCCGCCGTGCCGTGAGAATCGCCGCTTCGTTGAGCAGGTTGGCTAAATCTGCTCCGGTAAAGCCAGGGGTGCGCCGGGCGATCGCCTCCAGAGAGACCTGGGGGGCAATCTTTTTGTTGCGAGCGTGGACGTCCAGGATCGACATCCGTCCCTTGAGGTCAGGGGCATCGACAATCACTTGGCGATCGAAGCGGCCCGGTCGCAGTAGGGCAGAATCTAGTACGTCCGGGCGGTTGGTGGCAGCAATGATGATAATCCCCGTATTTCCCTCGAACCCGTCCATTTCCGTGAGCAATTGGTTGAGGGTCTGCTCCCGCTCGTCGTTGCCGCCGCCAATGCCTGCACCCCGCTGGCGGCCGACTGCATCGATTTCATCGATAAAGATTAAACAAGGCGCGTTTTCCTTGGCTTTTTTGAAGAGATCGCGCACGCGGGACGCTCCCACCCCCACAAACATCTCCACAAATTCCGAACCAGAGATGCTGAAAAAGGGCACACCCGCTTCTCCGGCGATCGCTTTGGCTAGCAAGGTTTTACCCGTTCCCGGCGGGCCGACTAGCAACACGCCCTTGGGAATGCGAGCGCCCACGGCAGTGAATCGCTCCGGCTGTTTGAGGAATGTGACAATTTCTTGCAGTTCTTCTTTGGCTTCGTCGATGCCGGCCACATCTTCAAAGGTGATTCCCGTTTGGGCTTCCATCTGGAAACGAGCGCGGGATTTGCCAAAGCTCATGGCTTGACCCGGGCCGCCTGGAATGTTGCTAGAGCGGCGGAATAGGAAAAATAGGGCCCCAAGCAGCAGCATGGGAAACAGCAGATTGCCCAAGAATCCCCAGATAGCGCCATCGTTACGCATGGGGTGGAAATCCAAGCTAATACCCGAATCGCGCATTTTAGCAATTAATTCCGGCGAATTTCCCGGCAAGTCTACCCGCAACTTCTGGAGGCGATCGTCCAGTTCCGGGTCAACCGCTTGTACGATGGCCGTCGCGGCCGACCTCATAAAGATCGACGGCGTTAACCGTCCCGCTTCCAAGTATTCCAAAAAAGCGCCCGTAGGTCATGCGTGTATTGGCCGCGTTGCCACTCAAGCTGCCGCCAGCGGGAGCAAATGCGCCCTGCCAGAGAAAAAAACCAATTACTAGGGCTGGCAGCGTCCACAATAGTAGCGTTCTCCAAGAAAATTTCATTTTTTCTACTTTTTTTGAGAAAGGATGCGATCGCGATTGCGCCAGTTCGCCTCAACCAAGGCGTTATTTAACCAGAATTTTATTTCCCTTATTTTAATCCGGTGGGGTTAAGCGAGGGAGCTAGCATAACCAGCGCAAAATGGAGGCCCAAGGGGGCGTTCCTTAATTAAAGTTAACTTACTTCTCAGAATCTCGGCAACTGGGTTTCCCCCCTAGGAGACAGCAAGCTGGGTTTCCTGGCGCAGGTAGGCTTCAATGAAGGCATCTAGATCGCCATTGATTACGTCGGCGATCGCGGTTGTTTCCAGGTTGGTTCGCAAATCCTTGACCAATTGGTAGGGATGGAAGACATAGTTGCGAATTTGGTTGCCCCAGGCGGCTTCTACCGCATCCCCCCGAATTTCGGCGATTTCCTGCGCCCGTTGTTCCTGGGCCACCACCAGCAGTTTGGCTTTCAGGAGCGCCAGGGCTTTTTCCTTGTTTTGCAGTTGCGATCGCTCTTGGGTGCAGCGCACGGCCAGACCAGTGGGCAGGTGAACCACGCGCACGGCGGTTTCTACTTTGTTGACGTTTTGACCGCCTTTGCCGCCGGAACGGGAAGTGGTGATTTCTAAGTCTTTTTCGGGGATTTCCAGGCTGATGGCTTCTAAACCCAGGGCAGGCATCACTTCTATCCCCGCAAAACTGGTCTGGCGCTTGCCATTGGCGTTAAAGGGGGAAATCCTCACCAAGCGATGGGTTCCTTTTTCCCCCTTGAGATAGCCGTAGGCATAACGGCCTTCAATTTCAAGGGTAGCGGACTTGACTCCCGCCTCCTCCCCCTCGGACAGTTCGGCTAGCTGAACCTTGTAACCCTGCTGTTCGCCCCAGCGCGTGTACATCCGCAAGAGCATTTCGGCCCAGTCCTGGGCATCGGTGCCCCCCGCTCCGGCGTTGATAGTCAGAACTGCGCCTTTGGCATCGAAGGGGCCAGAGAGCAGTTTGTTGTAGTTCCCAGCGTATCCAGCTCCTGCTGCAAGCCTTGCCA
>JAAUTE010000283.1 GCA_012031815.1 Chloroflexaceae bacterium | reverse complement strand
GGTTTTCTGAACGAGGTGCGATCGCATTGGGAAATCGCCAATTAGCAACAGGAATGACTGTTCCTAACTTAGCTCCTCTGTTAAACTATTCAAATTCAGGTCGTCCCGCCTGGGTTCTCCTTGGCTATAAAGTTAACCAGTAATGGAAAAAATCCTAGAAATTGAAAATCTAATCGTCAGCTTCGATGGTTTCAAAGCCCTCAACCAGCTTAACTTTCACATGGAGCCGGGGGAACTGCGCGTCATTATCGGCCCCAACGGTGCTGGAAAAACCACCTTCCTAGACGTTATCACTGGAAAAGTACAGCCTACCGAAGGACGGGTTCTGTTTAAGGGGCGCAATCTCCGTAAACTGAAAGAACACAGCATTGCCCGTCTGGGGATCGGGCGCAAGTTTCAAACCCCGCGAGTTTATTTAAACCTGACAGTTAGAGAAAACCTCGATCTTGCCTACAATCGCCAGAAAAATGTCTTTTCTACCCTGTTTAACCCTACCACTGCTAGCGATCGCCGCAGCACAGCCAGTTTGTTGGAAACCATCGGTTTAGTGCCAAAAGCAGATTTCCCAGCGGATTTACTCTCCCACGGCGAAAAACAGCGCCTAGAAATCGGAATGCTCGTCGCCCAATCCCCCGATTTACTGCTGGTTGACGAACCCGTCGCCGGATTAACCGACGAAGAGACCGAAAATGTCGGCGCACTGCTCCTGGCCCTGGCCGAAAGCCATTCCCTCATCGTCATCGAACACGATATGGAATTTGTCCGTCAAATTGCCCGCCGGGTTACCGTATTACACCAAGGCTCTGTCCTCTGTGAAGGAAGTATGGATGAGATACAAAACGATCCTCGCGTAATTGAGGTCTATCTCGGTCAAAAACCCTCCCTGGATGCTCACCAACTGAAACTGCTGCGGATCGTAGCTGCGATCGCCTGGTCGGATGGCTCCCTATTACCAGAGGAAGTAGAAGTCATTGTCCAACGCTTAAGCCGTGTATTTGCCAGCAATACCGCAAATCGAGAACATTTACAGGAAGAATTACGGGATTACTTGAGCCAAACTCTGCCCATTGAGGATTTAGTGACGGAACTGAGCGATCGCGAACGAGAATTAGTCCTGAAACTCAGCTACGAGGTCATCGGCTCCAGCGTCCGCAATCCAGAGGAAGCCCCCGTTAATGAAGCTGAAGCGGCGGCCTATCAACGGTTAGTGGCGCTGCTAAAGTTGCCGCCAGCGGTGGTTCAAACCCTCGAAAACGCCGTCAGAAACGAAAAACTGTCTATTGACTAAGTTGAACCCATCAAATCAACATCCGCCATTAAAAGCTTTTATTTTCCCGTTTAAGCCCGAATAATTGCCAATTGAGGAGTTAGTACCATGAGTGCCGTCAATGCGCCAGCTCTCGATCTGCCCCCCGTCCAGCCAACGGAAACCATGCTACAGGCGACCAACCTCAACGTTTACTACGGAGAAAGCCACATTTTGCGACAGGTGGATCTCAGCGTTCCCGTTGGGCAGATGGTTTGCTTAATTGGTCGCAATGGCGTCGGCAAAACCACACTTCTTAAAACGGTTCTAGGATTGCTGCGGCCCCGGACGGGAGCTATTGAGCTAGCGGGCCAGCCGATTACCCACCTCAGTCCCGATCGCCGCGCTCGTTTGGGCATTGGCTATGTTCCCCAGGGTCGAGAAATCATTCCCCGCCTAAGCGTTAAAGAAAACTTGCTCCTGGGGTTGGAAGCTCGTCCCAGCGGCAGAAAAGGCAATGAAACCATTTCTGATGAGATTTTTGAGCTGTTTCCCGTTCTCAAAACCATGCTTTCCCGCCGAGGCGGTGACTTGAGCGGCGGCCAACAACAACAACTGGCGATCGCCCGTGCGCTGATGGGCCAACCTCGCTTGCTAGTTTTAGATGAACCGACGGAAGGCATACAACCGTCCATTATTCTGGAAATTGAAGCGGCGGTGCGACGCATTATCGAAGTTAGCAAAATTTCGGTGCTATTGGTTGAACAGCACCTGCATTTCGTGCGCCAGGCGGATTTTTATTACGCCATGCAAAAAGGTGGCATTGTGTCCTCTGGTTCTACCCGCGAACTCTCCCAAAGCGTCATTCAACAGTTTCTAGCAGTTTAGGTTCTTTCGGGAATGCTCAGAATAGTAAAAACTCAGGAGAGAAAGATTCAATCCCATCCTGAGAGATTTAGTTAAGGAAGTTTGCTATAGCTAGGCTTTATGGTGAAAAGCTTCAAAAATTAGCCTATTTATTGATCGGAACTCGAACTGCTTTCAGGACAGGCCTACGGAAACTAAATAACAGTAACAAACCTAGGAGATGAACCGACCAGTGGGCAATCACCAGTCCCCAAATCAGGCAGACAACCGCAGCCGCGATCGCCAAAACGCTAAAAATATCATTACCGCTGCGAAGATAGTAAAAGGTGCTGCCAATGGCCATTATCAACAACAAAACGGGAAAAACGGGGAGTGTCATCGCGATCGCCCTCCGATACGTTGGTAGCAAACTGCATTAAGCATTTAGTTCTTACAGATACTTAATACACTCTATTTGTACCTTAACATCTTCTTTAAGAAGTCGCTGGTCTTCCAATTAACTTTAAATAAATAAAAACGCGAAACTTTGTATAACTTTACAAAATAACTACGATTGGTTATTGACTGTCTGCTTGGGATTGCTAAAATGAATTCCTTGTTTAGCGATCGCTTGGGACAGTGGGCGCGGCCAGCTCTTGATAGAAACTAGCCAGCCAATCCTTCAGGCGGTAGGTCGCCTGGCAGTCATCTTCGTTATAGCGCAAAATAGCTTCTAGATAGCTAATATCTCGTTCCTTAAGCCATTTATCATACCAACACACGCTTTGTTCGCCGCTGGCATTGGGGTCTCGCCACTGGAAACCCAACCAATTGGCCAGGGATTTGAGAGAATAACTTTCCACCGGCAGTACCGTCGTGGAAACCACCCGGTGATGCAGATCGATGCAGCGTGCCAGTAGCCCTTCAATGACAACACGGGGGGTTTGGTAGAGCGCTCCCAAACGGCGCAGGGTTTCCGTTTCGTATTCTGAGTAATGATAAATGGGCGCATCTTCATATTTTCCCACCAGAGCCAGAAATTCCTGCCAAATTTGGGCTTCGCCTTCGGGATCGCGCGCCAGAAATGGATGGTACTGCTGCTTTCCCGTTTGGCGATCCACCGTCAAGATGCCGAGTAAATAATCCACTTGCCGCTCCGGTTCCGCTTCAATATCAAAATAAAGCTCGATCTGAGCCGCTGGCAGTGGGGGCGGGGTCAGGGATTCGTTTCGCAGTAGGGGCCGGTTTTCCACCAGGGAGCGGGCCTGGCGCTGGAGTTGGCAGGCGACGCCAAATCCCAGTAATTCTCCCAAGTACATTGGACAGGCTTCACTCAGGGACTCAACGGTGGTAATACCTAAATCTTGCAGATATTCGTAGCGCTGGGGCGTAACGCCGGGAACTAAGGAAAGGTGTTTCTCGGTCTGGGCGATCGCGTAGCAGTGGCTGTACCAGTGGCAGAGATTGCAGCGCTGACGGGAGATAAAGACTTCGGGGGCGGTTGTTGCCAGGAGGGATTGAATGCACGCTTGTAAAATTTCCTGCAAGCGGGGCAGCCAGGTGGATAGGTTCACCAGGTAGCGGTCGTGGCCCCGCAAAATAATTTGAGCGGTACGAGCTTTGGTTTGCTGAACGGTGGAGAGGAGATAGCCCTGGTAGGCAGCAATGAGCTTGTATTCGGGTTTAGGGCGGCGTCCGTACTGAATGCTTACCGAGGAATAGTGCCAGTCGCCAAAGCGGGATTTACCGGGATACTTAACCAGCAGGTCGGGTTTGGCGGCGAGGGTAATTTCAGGAACCGGGTTTGGGGAATCCAGGGGGGTTGGCCAACGGGAGAGAATAGTGCCCCGATGGATGCAATCAACGCCCTGCTGCATCAAGGTTTCTGTGGCTTGGGCCTGGTCGTGGAGTTCCTCACTGCTGGCCAGGTGATGGTGGTGGGGATAGGATTTGGCCAGGAAACTGGCGGCGTGCGCTCGGCTTTCTTGGCGCAGTTTTTGCTGAAATTCCCGTTCTGGGTCTTGCTGGTGTTGGCGGTGCAAATCCAAGAACGCCCGTCGCTGGCAGCGTTTGTAATGAAGCAGTAGCTCGTCGGTTAGTAGCATTCCCTCTGCGATCGCTAAAATTCTCCCTCGGCATGGTTGTGGATCTCCCCACCTGTAGTTTAACGATTGAGTCGGCTAAAAAACAGATTTTCCCAGGGAGTTTTCCCGTCTAGATAGCTTGTCCTGCCTGGTTTTACCGGCTAGTTGCCCCAGGGTTATCTACAATTGAAGTGATGCTTTATTGATGGGGCGATCGCCATTTACTGTGAGTATTTTTGCTAGCGAACGGTGGTTATTTACCCCGGCCATGGCTGAGAGTGATGCCATTCCAGTGATTTTTGCCTTTCCCAACGAGTACAGTGTGGGGATTACCAGCCTGGGCTATCAAGTGGTGTGGGCAACCCTGGCGGCGCGCGCGGATGTGGCCGTGAGTCGGCTGTTTACCGATGTGGAAGAATCCCGGCCGCGATCGCCAGAATTAGTGGGGTTTTCCTGTTCCTGGGAGTTGGATTACGTTAATATTCTCAATTTGCTGGAGCTGTTTTGGAGATTCCCCTTGGACGGATGCAGCGGACTGCGGGGGTC
>JAAUTE010000282.1 GCA_012031815.1 Chloroflexaceae bacterium | reverse complement strand
CGCGATCGCGACCTGGACATGATTGGAAATCAATCCCCTAGGGGTGGACGAAGCTGGTCGGGTCATGGCCCTGGACGGCAAAATTACGGTCAATGACCGTGCGATCGCCCGCCACAGCGATTTACTGGCCCTGAGAGCAGAAGCTGACCCCGCAGCCTCCCTGGTGGTTCCCTGCTGGCTGGATAGCTCGGCTGCCGGGGGGGGCATCGGCATTATTTGTAACAGTGGCGCTCTTGCCCTGGCGACTGGGGATGCCCTGGCCCAAGCCCAGCAACCCCCGATGGCTTGCTATTTGGTGGGAATTTCGCCCCAGGGCCAGCGCCTTGAGGCTTCCCAACTGCTGGCGCAACTGGACGCCACCCTGTATCAGCGATCGCCCTTGGGGAGTTAAAGGTACTCCTGGTCAATATCCTCAGCGATGGGGAAACGTCTCAAATTGTCGTACAAGCCCTCTCCCAGCGGTGGCAGCCCCAACTGTCTTTCCGGGGCGAGGAACGCCTGTCGCGACCGACGGGTTCCAGCGCCGCCCTCCAGCGTTTCCAGCCGCTGCGTCCCCAGCACGAGCCGGAACTCCCCGCCTTGGTGGTGCGCCTCTCCCCCTTGGCCGCCCTGGCTGAAACCGCTACCCTGCCCGTTTGTTGGTGCGACGGGTTCGAGCAGGCCATTGCCCAAACCCTGACCCTGGGGAATTCCTGCCAATAGCAGTTACGAGTTAGTAACAAGCGTAATTTTTTTAGGAGATTTTTTAAAAGAAAGGTTCTAGGGGTCGCTCAGCCAGGGTTTCCAGTTTTCCCTCCCGCAGGACGTTTTCCCACGCCGCCGCTAGGGCGGGATTGTTGGGTTGTGATCGCAGACCCCGGGCCAGTTGATCGAGGGTGTCGTACCACAAACTGTTGTTACCGTACCAGACCGCCCGTTCCAGGGGCGTTGTCAGAGCGGGGGCCGGTGGCATGGCAACCCGGCGAACCCAGGCCGTAACCGCCGGATCGTTGGGCAGGGGCTGCTGATTGCAGACCAACACCACCGCCCATTCATAATCTCGATCGATCTCCAGCGGCGGCGCGCTAAGCGGCAGGGACAGTCCCACGGTTCCCGGTGCTCCCGTCAGGGGAAAGGTGGTTTGGGAATGGTATTGACCCGCCTCATCCCGAATACTCAAAATCGCCTGGCGAGCCTGCGATCGCGGCAGATAGATCCAAAAGGTGGGATGGGCTGCCTGGGTTTGGCCGTAGTTGCTATCCGTGGGAACCAGGGGCAGAGGCGGCTGGAACTCCGGCGCAAAACCCTGACTGGGCTGAGAAAAGCAGCTCCAATCCTGACGGGAACCCGCACCGATGGTACTGGCTGGCCTCCGGCGCTGCGGCGGCGGTACAAAAATCACAGATCCCCTGGTCGGGGTCGCGGCAGGTTGGGAGTGGGCCCGCTGGGTAGCGCTACTGAGGATGAGAGCGGCAGCAGTTAGCACTAACATTTGTCGAAAGGTCAGCATAGGCATCGATCGCTTCCCTAAGTATTGCAGTTCTGCCCTTGATAATACAATCGCTGTTACTTCAATTCCTGAAAAGCACCTGAAATTTTAGAACTGCGCTCGTCGCCCGCGAATTATAGCCAATTACCAATAAACACAAAGGGGGCCCAGTAGTAGGGATGGCGATACTGCTCCGATTGCAGCAGCTTTAACTGGGCTTGGCGCAAGGCGGCGGCTTTGTTGATTTTTCCCTGACGGAGCTGCTCGTAAAAGGCTACGGTAGCCTCAGCGGTGGAGGCATCATCAACGGCCCACAGGGTGGCCAGGGTACCTCGGGCCCCGGAGCGAACGGCCACTCCCGCCAATCCCAGGGCCGCGCGATCGTCGCCAGCGGCGGTTTCACAGGCACTTAAGATCAGTAGCTCAATGGGCTTTTGCTGAGGGCCGCGCCGACTTTGCAGTAAAATAGCCAAATCTCTCACCTGGATGCGGTCATTCCAGGCCAGCAAAAAGGTTTTCTCGGCTTGGGAGGAAAAGCGACCGTGGGTGGCCAGGTGAACGATGGGGAAAGTATCGTCGGCGATCGCCATTGCCAACTGCTCCCGCGTAAAGGTTTCGTTTAAGAGCAGTTCAGTGTCAGCGGCAATGGCTGAGGCTCCTGCAAACTCCGCCTCGACACCGGGTAGGGGGGCAAAGCCATCCCGTGCCTCGGACAAGCCTGCCAGAAGAACGCTCAGGCGCTCTGGGGTGAGTTTGTCTGCCTGGAGCAATCGCAATCCGGGGGCAATGGCTAGGTTGTATTTTTCAAGGAGATAGTGCTGACCATCGTGGAGCGCTGCCAGGGGCAGGCCCCGCAGCACCCCGTCGAGGACAAATACTAGAGTCTGCACCGAGGTTGCCGCAAGTTGGTCTTCCAGGGGACGAACCAGCCAGTCGTAGAACTGTTGGTGGGGGCCCAGGGGGTCGGCGGCAAAAATGGAGGGATTGAGAAGGCTGTAGAGCTTGTTATAAGTTTCTTCAATTTCAGAGGCTCCAACACCGGGAATGACGTGGAAACTGAGGGGGGCCTGGGGCCGGGCGAGAATGACGACCAGGCGATCGCCCAGCACAATCGGATAAATCGCCGCCGCCTCTTGGTCAAACTGGGCAATTTGCTGGGGTTGGGCAATGAGACAGGCTTCCTGGAAGAAATTATTCAGCTCCGCTAACTGGAGAGTTTCCAGGGTTTCCAGGGCCTGATGGAGGTTTTCTTGGGAGGGGGCGTCCCCTTGGAGCAGTAGCTCAACCCGCTCGCGATACACTGGCTCGACGCGATCGCGAAAGTTAAATTGCACTTCTGGGGAGACGGTGACCAGATCGCTGCGCAAGGATTGGAGGGTTTCCCAGGCGAGGGTGTAGGCCCGATTGGCGCTGTCCCAGCGGCCTTGGCGGCGGTTCAATCGAGCTAGCTGCCACTGCCAGACATAGGCGAGGGCGGGAGCGTCGTAGGCGGAAAGAACGGTGAGGGACTGTTCTGTGGCGGTTTGGGCGGCGCTGAGGTTGTTAAGTTGTTGATAGACGGCACCAAGGTAACCAGCAGCATAGGACTGGGCTTGGCGATCGCCGAGGCTGCGGGCCTGGTCAAGGAGGGTGGTGGCGCGGGGGGCAAGGGTTTCCAAGGCCGGTAATCCCTGGAGGCCGCTGGCGGCGGGGGCGACCTGGCAGGACTGGAGCAGCGGCGATCGCTCAACGGCGGGGCGGCCCTGGCGTTGCTCGTGGAGGCACAGTAATTGGCCGAGGTAGTTGAATTGGGCAAAGAGTCCCTGGTGACTCAGGGGCAGCGCCGCCAAATTAGCGTTAATTTCTGGCAGTAACGGTTCGGCTTGGGCGGGGTTGAAAGCGATGAGGAGGCTAAGCCACTGGAGTTGGGCCTGGACTTGCAGCTCGCGATCGCGGGAAGTGGCGGCCTGTTGGTAGCAGGTGAGGGCTTGGCGGTAATAGGCTCTAGCGCTACCGTTCTCTGCCTGGCGGCAGTTGGGGCCGGGGATAGCTCGAAGGGCGTTGGGGGAGTGGGCTGGCGTCTGGCCAGGGCTTGGGCCGTGTTGCCGAGGGCGAAATCAAGGCCGCTGAGATCGGGGGGAGGCGTTTGGGTTTGAGCGAGCTGCCAACTGGTGAGCAGGGCGGCTTGGGATAGGGAATATTTGCCTAGAATTTGCAGGATTTTACCGAGGCTCAGCCAGGTTTCCGGCCCAATTCCCTCAAGCTGACTGGCTGCGTCGAGTTCCTCGGCGCTCAGTTGACAGTCGGGGCGGGAGAGATCGAGGAGGCTGAGCAGGGTTTGACAGGCTTTGGGGTAGAGGCCGAGGTCTTGTAGGCTTTGGGCTTGCTGCAAGGTGCTGCGTTGAACGGCATCGCGATCGCCCAAGGTTTGGTAGTAGTGGGTGGCTTGCTGCCAGCTTTCTAGGGCGGCTGTGGATTTGCCGGTGGCTTGCTGCAACTTGCCGGCAATCGCGAAGGTGGCTGCCAGGAGGCGAGGGCGATCGGGGCGGGGTGGCTTGCAGTAATTGCAGGCTCTTGGTCACGGCGGCCTCGGCGGCGGGCCATTGACTTAACTGCTGGTAGGTCAGGGATAAATTGCTGAGGGCTGCGGCTTGATTGAGGGGGTCTTGCTGGCGCTCGAAAGCGTTGGCCGCTTGCTGCCAAACCTCGGCGGCCTGGCTGAACTGACCCGCCTGATAGAGTTGCGCGGCTTGCTGCATCTGGGCGATCGCCGATGGTTGGGCTGTCACCCCCTGGCCCCACCACAGGGTCAAACTGAAGGAAAGCGCCGCGAGAAAGGCTAGCCAGCGCTGCCGTTGTTTCCGTTGCCCTTGCTTTAACCTACTGCTCATGGCCTGCACCGCTATTTTTGCCTTTATTTTGCCATGGCTTAGCAGGCAGGCAGTCCGATCCCTAATGTTCCTTCACAGGAAGGCAGGTTCTCCTGGGGACGGGGGCGATCGCAAAGTGAGGACAAAGGCCAGAGACTAAGGGGAATAAATGAATTATTCCAAGGAATGATTCAGTCCCGCCAAGGAATAGTCTGGAGATTCCAAGGAATGATCCAGTTCCGCCGAGGAATAGTCGGGGGATTCCAAGGAATGATCCCGTCCCGCCAAGGAAACCCAGCAAGTGGCCAAGGAATGCGATCGCCCCGCCAAGGAAACTCGCCAGGTTGCCAAGGAATGCGTTATTCAGCCATAATCAATCCAGAATTTGCTGATTTAATCCCGACACTTAGCAGGTGTGGGCAGGCGATCGCGGATCATCTAGAAT
>JAAUTE010000281.1 GCA_012031815.1 Chloroflexaceae bacterium | reverse complement strand
GGGGAGCCGCGCAGCAGTCCACCTGGTTTGCCCTGGGTCTAGCCACCACCTTAGCTGGCTTGGGCCTCGTGACAGCCTCTTTGGGACGGGTTTACGGACAAATTGGCGTGGGTTTGCCGATTGTGGTCAGCGCGATCGCCATTTTGATGGGCTTAAATCTTCTGGAAATTGTGCCGCTGCGTTTCCCCTCAATAGGCGTGACGGATTGGATTGCCGAGGATTTACCTGTGGGAGCGCGCTCCTACTTGTTGGGACTAACCTTTGGGCTGGTGGCGTCTCCTTGCAGTACGCCGGTTTTGGCAACCCTTCTGGCTTGGGTGGCGGGCAAACAGGATCTGCTCTTGGGCACAGGATTGCTGTTAGCTTACACGGCTGGTTACGTTGTGCCCCTAATTTTAGCCGGAACCTTTACGGCTTCCCTGAAAAAATTACTGGCTTTGCGTCAGTGGTCGGGCTGGATTAATCCCGTTAGCGGCGCATTATTGCTTGGTTTTGGCATTTTTTCCTTGCTCTCTCGCCTGCCAGTTACGGTAATGTAGGGCTTTTTTTCCGTTTTAATAATCTCAATTAATCACCTATGACCTTATCCGATCCAGCCATTTCTTCTCCTACCTTTCTTAGCCAGCTTGGGCGGCAAACCCTTCGCACTGTCTCCGATCTGCGCTTGGCCATCATTCTCCTCTTGGCGATCGCGCTATTTAGTATTAGCGGTACGATCATAGAGCAGGGGCAAACACTGACATTTTATCAAGAGAATTATCCCGAAGATCCAGCCTTGTTTGGCTTTTAAGTTGGAGAGTTTTGTTGCTGCTGGGATTAAATCATGTTTATAGTACCTGGTGGTTTTTAGCCCTGCTGGTCTTGTTTGGAACCAGTTTAACGGTCTGCACTTTTAGACGGCAGTTACCTGCATTGAAAGCCGCCCGTCGCTGGCAGTTTTATACGCAACCACGCCAGTTTGAAAAGTTAGCTCTCAGTGCGGAATTAGACCGGGGAAACCTGGATTCCCTGCAACCGCTTTTGGTTAAGCGAGGCTATCGGCTTTTTCTGGAAAATGAAGCCCTTTATGCCCGCAAAGGTATCGCTGGTCGCATCGGGCCGATTGTGGTTCATGCCGCTATGCTGCTGATTCTGGCGGGGGCGATTGGGGGGGCACTGGGAGGATTTTTAGCCCAGGAAATGGTTGCTAGTGGCAATACCTTTCAGGTGCAGCGGATTTTGGAAGCGGGGCCCCTAGCGGCCAATAAAATTCCTCAAGATTGGGCCGTGCGAGTAAATCGGTTTTGGATTGATTACACTCCCAATGGCAACGTCGATCAGTTTTATTCCGATCTTTCCGTGGTGAATCCAGCGGGGGAAGAAATTAAACGTAAAACCATTTTTGTCAATGAACCCTTGCGCTATCAAGGCGTTACTTTCTACCAAACCGATTGGGGAATTGCCGGAATTCGGGTGCAACTTAACAATAGTCCGATTTTCCAACTGCCAATGGCTCAACTTCCCACTGAAGGCGGGGCACGACTTTGGGGCACTTGGGTTCCCACCACACCCGACCTTAGCGCGGGTGTTTCCTTGCTCGCCAAGGATTTGCAGGGAACGTTGTTTGTTTACGACACGGCAGGACAGTTGGTGAACGCGGTGCGTCCCGGTGGGAGTATTGAAGTCAATGGTATTATTTTAAAGGTAATTGACCTCATCGGCAGTACGGGCTTACAAATCAAAGCCGATCCCGGTATTCCCCTGGTTTATCTGGGATTTGGGCTACTGATGCTGGGTGTTGTCATGAGCTATGCTTCCCACTCCCAAATCTGGGCCCTGCAACAAGGCGATCGCTTTTTCCTCGGCGGTCGAACCAATCGTGCCCAAGTGGTTTTTGAGCGGGAATTACTGGGTATTTTAGAAAAATTAGAGCATGAAGAGAATAAACTGGCAGATCCTTCTGCTTAAACATAATTAACCCATGCTAGCCGCTTCTTTCTCCACAACCTCAATGGAAAACAGGGATTCCAGGGTGGCTAGATAAGGTTGAAAAACGGTAAGAGCAGTTGGCAGTAAGCGTTTGCGCAGCTCGATTTCCAGGCGAAGCACCATTCCCGTACCCAGTTCCAGCGAACTTGCAACGCGGGGTATAACATCATACAAATGGGAAATAGCTCCTGCTGGAGGATGGAGATGCCCTCTTCCAGGACGCAGACGCACAGGTAGATTTGAAACATTTCCACATCCCGCACGCTAGAAATCTGTATTTCCTCGTTTTGAAGGGGGCCGTTAAGGCTAGCTGCCTTGGGATTAGCCAGAGCCACATTACGACAGATTACCTGGGCAATGGGGGTAATATGGGGCAACAAGCTCCGTACTGCCTGTAACAAAGGAGAGCTGTAATCGTGCTGAGCGGCAGCGTCGTAGGCTCGTTTAAGCGGCATGTAAAGGTTGTCGTCAACGACTTTAAAAAAGTCCGCCAAATAAGCGGCTTCTGCCGACGGCAGCGGCAACTTTAGCAGCAGTTGTCCGGTGAAGTGAAACTGCATGCTGATATAGCTAATTAACCGAGATTCTTGATTTGTGTATTTGTTACGAATTTCACCCATGTCTTGGGCAATTTCCACGGAGAGGCGGGCTGGTTTTTCCCCATCAGCGTAAATTGCTAGGGTTTTAGCGTAAACTTGGTGAACGTCTTGCGCGATCGCCCAGGGGTCAACTAGACCGTAATCGATGCCGTGGCGGCGAACTTCATCAGCGAGAAATAATTCGGTTTTTGTCCAGGCTTGGGCACTGATGCTGCGGAGGTTTTCTGGGAGTAGTTTGGCAACAGCCGCCCGATCCAATTGGGTCAGGTCTTCTTGAGAGTCAAACTGTAATAAATTTTCGACATATTTTTTTGCCCATACTTCTGATAAAGACTCTGCTGAATCCTGTTTACGAGGTGGAATTTCCATCATCTTAGCAATTTAAGGAGGTGTTGATAAGGTGAACAATACCATGCCATCTTTAAACGTGTAAATAATTCATCGTAAAATTTATATAATGAAAAATCTGCTTAGACAATACAAGAATCGTCAAAGAATAGAGGAGAATCGGGGGGAAGGCTAGGGGGAGGTTCGACTTCTTTTTCTGGTCTACTCTGATTTTAGCTCCCAAAAAAAACGCTGACGCCGCTATAATCAATGGCGATCGCCCACGGAAAACACGATGATGCCCTCCGAGCTTGAGAAACCTTCAGCCAGCCCAACTGAAACCGACATAATTGTCGCCGAGAATGTTGAGAAATGGTACGACAATCAGTTTCACGTTTTGCGGGGGTCAAATCTGCGGGTTAAGCGTCAGGAAGTGGTGGCAATTCTGGGCCCGTCTGGTTCGGGTAAATCCACCTTTATTCGCACGTTTAACGCCTTAGAAACCTATCAAAAGGGCAGGATCGAGGTTGACGGTATCCTGCTGTCCCGCGACTTGAAAAATATTGATGCGATTCGGCGGGAAGTGGGCATGGTGTTTCAGCAATTTAATTTGTTTCCCCACCTAAGCGTTTTGGATAATGTGACGCTAGCTCCGATGTGGGTAAGGCGCTGGTCGCGGGCGCAAGCGGAAGAAAAGGCGGGGCAATTGCTAGAACGGGTCGGAATTGCTGAACAAGCGGACAAATATCCGGGTCAGTTGTCTGGAGGCCAGCAGCAACGGGTGGCGATCGCCCGCGCCCTGGCAATGGAACCGAAGATTATGCTCTTTGATGAGCCGACTTCTTCTCTCGACCCGGAAATGGTGCGGGAAGTGTTGGAAGTGATGCGATCGCTAGCGGCGTCGGGGATGACAATGGTGTGTGTTACCCACGAAGTTGGGTTTGCCAGAGAAGTTTGCGATCGCGTAGCGTTCATGGATGGAGGCGTGATCTTGGAAGTTGCGCCACCGGAGGAATTTTTCAACAATCCGCAGCAGGAGCGCACCCAGCAGTTTCTTTCTCAAATTCTTTGAGGTTGTTAAGCGGAAATTTTAGAGAATTAAGCACTCGATTAATCTAAAAAACAGATTGCGATCACCTACAGAAACGACAGCTCACTGCGGCGATCGCCAATTAAAATCTTACCTGATTTTTCTGTTGAACTTAATTGAATATCGGCTACGATCGCCATTGGGGAACGATCTTCAACGGCTGCTAGAAGATTGACTGCTTTGGCTAAAATAATCGAACTATCCCACAAGTTAGAGTTTTCAGGCAAGATCAACTCGATAGGTTGCCCGGCGTCATTCCTAGCGCCTTGAAAAAGTTTTAAATTTCGGTTGGGATGAGGTATCTGTTGCCAACCAGTATTTACAAAATAAGTGACGACTTTATCGAGGGGCAGTGCTTTGATTTCTGGAGTTTCAAACGTTATTGGAATCATGGCTACCATTCTCCTAATTTGACCCGATTGAAAAGATTAACTAATGCCTGTGGTGTTAATTGCTGCTGTCGAGAAATCGAAATTCTCACCCAATCTTACCGCAGCGATCGCCGAGCAGTGCTGCTAACCCAATCCACTGCAAAAGTCAGCAGCACAAAGCAACTAAGGGTGACGATTACGCGAGGGTAGTCAAAGCTAGTTAATTGTTCGGTGAGTAAGCGTCCCAAACCACCTGCTCCGACTAAACCAACAATGACCGTTTCCCGCAGACAAACTTCCCAACGATAGAAAATATAAGCCAGAAAGCGAGTGAATGTTAAGGGCAAAACGCCGTACAGAAAAATCAGCGACCCCGGCGCACCCACCGACTTCAGCGCCATTAAAGGCCGCCGATCTAGATTTTCAATT
>JAAUTE010000280.1 GCA_012031815.1 Chloroflexaceae bacterium | reverse complement strand
CGGCTTGGACACAGGTGTGTCAAAGCTCGGATTGGGATGCCCAACTGGTGGTGGTGGGGGGCGGCGGTGAGATGAGGGCGATCGCCTGGTAGGACTGGGCTTTCGGAATGACGTGTCCCGGTTGCTACCGGCGGCGGATGGACTGGTGTCGCCGACCCGTTATGAGTCCTATGGTATGGGGGTGCATGAGGCGCTCTGTTGTGGCATTCCGGCGATTGTGACTCAGGGGGCAGGGGTAGCAGAGCGCTATCCCGAGGACTTGGGAGGTTTTTATTACAGAACCCCAGGGATGATGGGGAGCTGGCCGTGAAACTGCGCCGCTGGCGGGAGGGAATACCGGGCGATCGCCAGCGAGTAGCGGCATTCTCGGAGCAACTACGGCAATACACCTGGGATCATATGGCAGCGGAAATTGACTCCCTATGGCACTAGCGGATAGCAACCTTTACCGCAATCTTTGGGATGGCTGGGGAAACCGGCTACTGACCCTAACAGCGCTAGGAATTTTGGGGATGATTGTCCTTGGGCTGTGGCACTGGGTTACGGCGATCGCCCAATGGCAGGTATATTTGCCGTTGGTTGAGGTGGAAACGCGAGAAGCAGCCAATATTGTAGTTTTGCGAGAGCGGCCCGTGCAGCCCCTAGAAAGGAACCCCGCAACGGGATTGTTTGAGCTGCCCCGCGTCCGTACGGCAGAAACGCGCTATGAGGTGTATTGGTTGGGAGAACCGCCGCAATTAATTCACCGCATGACCGTACAAATTCGCCCCGGACAGAGTGAGGCTGCCGCTTTGGCTACAGCTAGGCACGAAATTGGCCATGCCTTGGGGATTTGGGGCCATAGTCCCTGGGAAGGCGATGCCCTGTTTTTTTCCCAGGTTCGCGAATCGCCGCCCATTTCCCCCCGCGACATCAACACGCTCAAAAAAGTTTATCAGCAACCTACTCGTCTCGGTGGGTCGGTGGAAAAGCAACCAATCATCGAGACAAGAAACCCGCTTAACGCACGGGTTTAGCAACGTTGCCGACAGCAATATTGGCTCCAGAAACGACTTTGCCGACACTGGAACTGTTGTCAACTTGAGTTAGTTCTATCTGTCCAATGGATTCAGAAATCTGGCGAAGGACGGCTCCAGTAGCGGGATCTTTCACCGTTCTCACCACGCGCTCCACAGACAGCACCATGCCCACTCGATAGCCGTCGGCTGCACCTTTATTGATAATGACCGTACCGCGACTGACATCGGCAATTAAAGCGCTAACCGTCGGCAGCAGGGGAGGTAGCGCTGCCACCTGGGGGGCTACACCATTTAAATCATCTAAAACTTCCCCAATGGCCTGTTCTGTGGCGGTTGATAGCAGCCCTTGAATATTATTGGTAACTTCCCCCCCGCCAAACCCTATAACAGTGGTGGTACTGCTAGATTCATCGGCCATACCATTTCCCTGAGCGGAGACGAGAATTTCGGCAGTATTGGTATTAACGACTCGGACATTTAACTGAACGGAGGCGAGTAACGTCCGCTTCCTCGTGCCAATTAGTCCGCCTATGGAAAATCCTGATTGTCGCTCTTCTACATCAAATTTAGTCACTGTCCCCAGAACAATGGCCTCCACCCCTAAAATCCGTCCAATTTGCGCCGCCGTACTGGCATCGATTCGACCAGCGGCGCCTAGATTCTGCTCTTTTAAAATGGTCTCGATCTGAGAGCGTTCAATCACCGTATAGCGACCGGAGTTGACCAATTTATCCACCAGGATATCGCTAACGCCCCGGGCTGCCCCCGGAATCAGTCCTGAAATCGACTGTCCAAGAATTTGATTGGAGCTAATACTACTAAAGTCAAAATCTAAAACAGCTACCCGCGCTTTTTTAGTTGGAGTGATAGGGGTAGCTTGGGCCTGTAGAAATTCCGTTGGAGCTAGGGAATTTAGGGGGGTCTGTTGCTGAAACTCCTGGCCCAGGGCAACCCCAGGCAAAGAAACAACACACATCAGACCGGATAAGACTAAAAGCCTTCCTGGTTTCAAGCCGCAAATCATGGTTTTCTCCATAACTACAGAAAAATTCGTGTCAGTTGGTTGTCTAAGATTAATTTAAATTATTGTTAGCCCTTAAGCTAGTTTCCCGCCTTAGTTCTGGGAAATGGCAGCGATCGCCGCCGTCCCAAGGATTTTTTCAGCGGCAAGGACAGGTATTTCGCAAATAGTTACCCTGCCAGCGTCCTGGTCGAATACCATAAAGAGCAGTAAAGATCTAACCAAACCCGGTAGCGGAGCCGTCCTGATGGTTCAACGTCAGCCCCAAGTTTGGACTGCCCGAGACTTTATCGATCGCGATGGCGACAATCCCCAATATGAACTGATTGATGGAGAACGCATTAATTTGGAACCGACGGGCATCCACGAACAGGTCGCAGGCTTCATCGGGCGCAAACTGAACGTTGCTATTGAGCAGCAACAGCTTTCCTCTGTGATTCCCTACCGCTGTCTGGTCAAACTGTGGGGGACTGAAACGGCCTTTTGCCCGGATGTTATCGTACTTGACCAGTCCCAACTGGGCCAAGAACCTTTATGGCAGCGAGAACCCGTCATTTGTCGGACAGAAGCGATCGAACTAATTGTGGAAGTGGTCAGCACCAACTGGCAAAACGACTACGCTCGCAAAACTGAAGATTATGCTCTGTTTGGCGTCCCGGAATACTGGATTGTGGACTACCTGGGCTTAGGCGGCAGAGACTATATCGGCACTCCCAAGCAACCGACGCTAACCTTATGTGTTTTGCGGGGCGATCGCTATGACAGACAGGTCTTGCAAGGAAACGCTCGGCTGCGATCACCTACCTTTGCGACCCTAGAACTCACTGCCGCGCAAATTTTTGCGGCTGGACAATAAATAGAACGCTGGGCGGTTTTCCTGCCAGCCTTGGTGCAACCGGAGCGAGGCTGGCAAGAATAGTTCAGATCTTGACGCTCCGAGAAAAAAGTTGGCGTTGCTGATTCCAGGTATGAATCGATGCCTGGAAGCCTTGATAACTCGTTCAAAGTTCCCAAAAATCATACCGCTATCCAGCAACGCCTTCTCCCTTAAGCCTGCTCTCGATTTTCGGCTTGGTTACGCAATTTGCGTGCGTGTTCCTGACTATCAGTAATATCAGGGCGGGAACCAACTACCCCAACGCTTTCCCAATATGCAACGAGTTCTACCCCTGTTTTAGGAGGATTTTGGAGAAAAGGACGGAAGGAGAGGACGCGCAGAATATACTCTGCCAGAGGAAGTTTGAGCTGAGATGCCTCGGTGGACAATTCATGTTCTAGCTCTGAAGGTAACTCTAAGGTGATGTTCATAGCTATATACTTCTTTAGTAGATCTATCCCATACCGAATTTCTGCGAGTAAGTGGCTACTGGGAGAGGGGAACTGCCGCCTAACGGTGAAGTTGTGCGCGGCAGATAGCTTCGAACACCTGCTGATAACCTCTGTTCCGTCCGCACCAACGCAGTGTTAGCCTGCGCCGCTTCCGAGTGTTCTCTTCGCTTAAACCAAAGACACTCTATGCCAAATCTTGTATTTTTAGAGCAACCAATTATCTAACTTCAATGCAGACACACGCTCAAATTCACGGGTATTTGCTGTGACAAGAGTCAGATCTAGCGCTAGGGAATGAGCCGCAATCAGTAAATCATTTGGGCCGATCGGGGTTCCTGCTTGCTCCAAATATGTACGAATTGAAGCATAGTGTTCATCCACAGGTGATTCCAACGGAAAAACTGTCAAAACTTCAAGGATACGTTCTAATTGCTGTGCCAGACGGGAGGAACCACTCTTAACCACTCCAAACCGTAGCTCGCACACCACAATAATGCTCGTACAAATGCTTTGTTCCCCGACATCTACAATATGCTGGAAAACCCGACCTTGAGGATGTCTGACCAAATCTGACAGGACGTTAGTATCAAGCAAGTACTGATAGGTCATTGGGGCGCACTAAAGTGTGATGTCATCAAGGGGAAGTAGCCCCTCATCTATATTAGGAAAATTATCTGTAATGTCTTGCAACGTAGTCAGTAAGGAAAGTAGGGAACTAGAAGGAATGGGTTCAATGATTAAGCGATGACCTTCTTTGCGTAACAAAACCTCTGTACTCGATAGGGCAAGTTCATGGGGAATGGTTAGGACTTGATCTTGTCCACTTGTTAGTAGAGAAACATGACGTGAATTTTGCATGAGTAACCTCTTTGTTTTTTAAAGCGTCAGAAAATTCGTGGCAATTTATCTCCAGAGTACTATCAATATTCATCAATTATATTTTTTTCTAGTTGATGTTGGCTGTCACCAAAAATCTGGAATGAGCAGCTTTAAGATCAACGCCGACACCAGAAAGATTTTGTTTAAGCATAACTGTATCCTTCATAGCTTCCCAGATTGAACCCCATCTTGAACCAGAGATTTCCTTAAAGAAGTCGTCCGAGGCTTTAATGGTGTCTTCCTACTAAAGATTTTTTCCACGTAACACCCCTGAACGGGATCTTAGCTGGAAAATTTCTGCATAACACCCTCGGCGGGGTTTTAGGTGGATTGTTTCTAGATAATACCTTCCACGAGATGTTAGACGGATCTTTTTTGTGAATCAATGTTGCTCCTCCGCTCAGAACGTTTTTTGGTAAGGTAGTCTCCCTGGCATTCTGGCAAGGACGATCGCTCCCTCGTAGAAGTGGACTGATCCACTGATGGGAGTGACTGGTTCACTGATGGGAGTGACTGACCCACTGATGGGAGTGATCGACCCACTGATGAGGAGTAGAC
>JAAUTE010000279.1 GCA_012031815.1 Chloroflexaceae bacterium | reverse complement strand
CCTAGCCCGACTCCTGCACCACAACTCCAGCAAACCGAAATGGCGATCGCGCCGCCCATAACAGTGGAGAAACCCAGGCTTGCCTCACCCTCATCGCCAATACAGTACAGCTCAAGGACGAATTTTTAGCCGAGCTGGTACAGGAATTGCGCCTGCCCCTCACCAACATGAAAACCGCCCTGCGGCTTCTGGAATCCAAGCAGCTTAAGCGGGAACAGCGCCAGCGCTATCTGGATTTGCTCTATGGCGAGTGCGAGCGCCAAAATTCTCTCATCGAAGGCACCCTTTCCCTCGTGGAGCTAAAGGTCGATGCTGCTGCCGTCATGACCCCCACCCAGTTAGACGATCTCGTCCCGGCCATTGTCAGCACCTTCCAACCCCTGGCCGCCGAAAAAGGCATCCTGCTGGGTTACACCATTCCCCCAGCCTTGCCCCAAGTCGTCTGTCCGAGCAGTTGGCTGCGGCAAATTATTTTGAACCTGCTCAACAACAGCCTCAAATACACCCCCCCCGAAGGACGGGTCTCCGTTCAAGCTACCCAAATTGGCGATCGCATTGAGTTAACCGTCAAAGATACGGGCATCGGCATTGACGCCAGCGATCTGCCCAAAATTTCCATAATTTCTACCAAGGGCGAGCTGGTTACCTGGAAAATCCGGGGGGAGCCGGGTTAGGATTGGCGATCGTCCATCGTCTTCTGCAACGGTGTGGCGGCTCGATTTCGGTCACCAGTCAGGTTAATCGCGGCTCATCCTTTAAAGTCCTCCTGCCCATCGCCCCCACCTCCCTAGCAACAAACCGGGAAGCCTAGAGCAACTCAGAATTCAAAAGTCAGAAGGTAAGAGACCTGAAACGGCTCACTTTGCACCAATAGCCGCGACAAGTTACAATCAATGCCTACCAGGTTTGGGGTCAAGATTGGCTATGGGCAATACCTTTGGGCATTTGTTTCGGGTAACCACCTTTGGAGAATCCCACGGGGGCGGGGTGGGCGTCGTTGTTGATGGCTGTCCGCCGCGCCTGGACATCAGCCAAGCCGAAATCCAGCAAGAACTCGATCGCCGCCGTCCCGGCCAGAGCAAAATCACTACTCCCCGCCAGGAAAACGACACCTGCGAAATTCTCTCCGGCCTTTTTAACGGACAGACCCTCGGCACCCCCATCCACATCCTGGTGCGAAATCGCGATGCTCGCTCGGAAGATTACCAGGAAATAGCCCAGAAATTTCGTCCTTCCCACGCTGATGCCACCTACGAAGCCAAATACGGCCTCCGTAACTGGCAAGGGGGCGGTCGGGCCTCCGCGCGCGAAACCATCGGTCGGGTCGCTGCCGGGGCGATCGCCAAAAAAATCCTGCGACAGGTCAGCGGCACAGAAATCGTGGGTTACGTTAAACGCATCCAGCACCTGGAAGCCATCGTCGATCCCAATACCGTCACCCTCCCCCAGGTGGAAAGCAACATTGTCCGCTGCCCCGATACCGACTGCGCCCACCAGATGATCGACCTGATTGACCAGATTCGCCGGGAACAGGATTCCCTCGGCGGCGTGGTGGAATGTGTTGCCAGGCAGGTTCCCCTGGGTTTAGGAGAACCCGTGTTTGACAAACTCGAAGCCGATCTAGCCAAAGGAGTTTTATCCCTGCCCGCCAGTAAAGGCTTTGAAATCGGCTCAGGATTTGCCGGAACCCTGCTCAAAGGCAGCGAACACAACGACGAATTTTATATTGACCCAGCCGGCCGCACCCGCACCCGCACCAACCGCTCCGGCGGCATCCAGGGCGGCATCAGCAACGGCGAAAATATCATCCTCCGCGTTGCCTTCAAACCCACGGCCACTATCGGCAAGGAACAACCCACCGTCACCCGCGACGGCGAAGCTACCCGCCTGGCCGCCAAGGGCCGCCATGACCCCTGCGTTCTGCCCAGAGCCGTGCCAATGGTAGAAGCAATGGTTGCCCTGGTTCTCTGCGACCACCTGTTACGCCACACCGGCCAGTGCCGCAGCCTCTAAATTTCCCGAATGCCGATTTCCTGTGCCCGTAACCCTCGCCAGACCTGAACCTCTGACTTTTGAGTCCTGACTTCTGACTTCCGAATTCTCTCTTCTGACTTCCGAATTCTCTCTTCTGCTAATATCTTAGAGAAAGATTAAGATTCGTTACTAAATTATTAAATGAATGTTTTGATCGTCGGGGCTACGGGGACGTTGGGCAGACAGGTGGCTCGACGCGCGATCGACCAGCACTATCGCGTGCGCTGTCTGGTGAGAAACGTGAGAAAAGCCTCCTTTTTAAAAGAATGGGGAGCCGAGCTGGTCAGGGGAGATATCTGCAAGCCAGAAACCTTACCCGCTGCCTTGGAAGGAATGGATGCCGTCATTGACGCCGCGACGGCCAGAGCCACCGATTCTCTCACCGTTAAGCAGGTGGATTGGGAAGGCAAGGTCAATCTCATCCAAGGCGCTAAGTCCGCTGGGGTGGAGCGATATGTCTTTTTTTCGCTCCTGGAAGCCGAAAACTATCCCCAGGTTCCCCTGATGCAAATTAAACACTGTACAGAACTGTTTTTAGCGGAATCGGAGCTTAATTACACGGTGCTGCGCCTGGGCGGTTTCATGCAGGGCTTGATTGGGCAATACGCCATTCCGATTTTAGATAACCAGGCGGTGTGGGTGACCGGGGAAAGTACGCCCGTTGCCTATATGAACACCCAGGATATTGCTAAATTTGCCGTTCGCGCCCTGGAAGTTCCGGCGACATCGGGAAACACCTACCCCCTGGTTGGCACTCGCCCTTGGACGGCTTATGAAATTATCCAACTGTGCGAGCGGCTCTCTGGCAAGGATGCAAAAATCTCGACGCCTGCCCCTAGGTTTACTGGATACCATGCGCCGTTTGACCCGGTTTTTCCAGTGGAGCCGCAATGCTTCCGATCGCCTAGCCTTTGCCCAGGTTTTAGCCAGTGGCAACCCCTTAACTGCGCCGATGGAGGAGGTCTATCAAGTATTTGACCTCGATCCCCAGGAAGCCACGGCTTTAGAAGCCTACATGAAAGAGTACTTCGATCGCATCCTCAAAAAGCTCAAAGAAATTGAATACGAGAAAAACAAAGCTAAAGCCAAGACCCAGAAAAAGAGTTTCTTTCGTTGAGGCTCGGCGCGGCTGACCGATAGAGGGCGGGATGGTTTGCGATCGCCAAAATATGTCAGGATCGAAACTAGAAGAGGAACAAACTTGTTGCCTGTAAAAACGGGATCGTCAGTTGTGCCAAACCTAGGCATTATTTACAACGACCAAAAACCAATCGCCTGTAGTACTGCGTTTGAATTGCGGGACAAACTGCTCAGGTGTGGCTGTCAGGTGTATTTAACCACGGGTTACGGGGGTTTACTGGGCTATTCCCGGCCCGACCGTCCAGTGTGTAATGCCCGCATTCAACAAATGATGCCGCCGGAGTTTGGGGATAGGGTAGACTTTGCGATCGTTTTAGGGGGCGATGGCACGGTGTTGTCAGCCTTTCGCCAGCTAGCTCCCTGTGGTATCCCGCTGCTAACGGTGAATACGGGCCACATGGGGTTTCTCACGGAAATTTATCTGATGCAACTGCCTGCGGCCATTGAGCAGATGCTGGCTGGAGACTATCAAATTGAAGCCCGCTCCATGCTGACGGTTCAGGTGTACCGGGAGGGTAAACTGCTGTGGGAAGCCCTCTCCCTCAACGAAATGGTAGTGCATCGCGAACCCATGACCAGCATGTGCCATTTTGAGATTCAAATTGGCCGCCATGCGCCAGTGGATATTGCTGCCGATGGGGTGATTATTTCGACGCCCACGGGTCAACGGCCTATTCTTTAAGTGCGGGGGGCCAGTGGTGACGCCGGACGTGCCGACCCTGCAACTAGCGCCAATTTGTCCCCATTCTTTGGCATCGCGGGCCTTGGTCTTTTCCGATCGCGAGGCGGTGACGATTTATCCGGCGACCCCAAACCAGATGGTGATGGTGGTGGATGGCAATGGAGGCTGCTATATTTTGCCGGAGGATGAGATTCGGGTGAGTAAGTCGCCCTACGGGGCGCGGTTTATCCGCTTACAGCAGCCAGAGTTTTTCCGGGTGTTGCGGGAGAAATTAGGTTGGGGACTGCCCCATATTGCCAAACCGACTTCTGTAGAGTTACCTTAAAGGGTTTTTCATGACTGTAAGCACTGACCCGGTTACTAACCGATGGGCGGGAGATAGCCGCGATAGTTTTGCGCTCACCTTTGCGCCCCTGTCTTTGGAAGAAGTGTATCAACGGGCGGACGATGGGGCCAATGGGGCGATCGTGGTGATGAGTGGAACGGTGCGCAACCAAACCGAGGGTCGTTCGGTGACCCATTTGGAATATCAGGCTTACGAGCCGATGGCGCTGGCGGTGTTTCGGCAAATTGCAGCGGAAATTCGCCGCCGCTGGCCTGCCATAAATCGGGTGGTGATTCACCATCGGGTGGGTCGGTTGGGCATTGGGGAGATTAGCGTGCTGGTGGCGATCGGCTCTCCCCATCGGGCGGAAGCTTTTGATGCTTGTCGTTATGCTATTGATACCCTCAAACACAATGCGCCGATCTGGAAGAAGGAACACGGGGCTGATGGGGCAAGCAGTTGGGTCAGCATCGGGGCCTGTGAGCAGATGGGTGCGGGACTTGACCCAGGGAACGCTCAGGCGTTAACGACAGGGGCGAAGTTTTCCCAGGCAA
The DNA here is from genome assembly GCA_012031815.1 of Chloroflexaceae bacterium. Classification (GTDB taxonomy): domain Bacteria; phylum Cyanobacteriota; class Cyanobacteriia; order Cyanobacteriales; family JAAUTE01; genus JAAUTE01. The sequence continues at coordinate 134 of JAAUTE010000279.1, read as the reverse complement.
CGCCTTGATAGCCGTAGTTGCAGCGGTCGGGGTGAAAAATTTCAGCCAGCAGTTCTGCGGAAGTCCACCAGGCGGGGGGCCGGGACGGTTGAAGTAGGCGTTGCCGTCGGTGAGGTAGACGCGATCGCCTTTGA
>JAAUTE010000278.1 GCA_012031815.1 Chloroflexaceae bacterium | reverse complement strand
CCCTAAGGCGCAGCCGCAACAAGCCTCAGAATCGGCAGCAGGAGAGATTTTAGCCCAGTTTCCGGGAGATACCCTGGGATTTATCAGTGGACGCAACCTCGCCCAGGCTGGTCGCAGTTCGTTGCCCAAGCGGAGCAAAACCCGGAGTTACAGGCTAGCTTGCAGCAAATGCGCTCATCGCTGCTCTCCTTGGGGTTAGACCTAGACCGAGATATCTTTAGCTGGCTTGATGGCGAATATGCTCTGGCAATGATGGCCAGCGAGCGGGGACTGTTTGGCCAAGCGGGGGTTGGCAGCGCTTTAATTATTGAAACCAGCAACCGGGCAGCGGCGGAGCAAACCCTGGACAAAATCAGCGAACTTCTCCAACGCAGCGGCCAATTTGTGCCCAATTCCGTTTCCGTCGGCAATGTGTCCGCCACAGAATTACAATTCCTGGGACAATCGGCGATCGCCTATGGCTGGCTGGATGAGAATTCCTTGCTGGTGACCCTGGGCAGTCCCCTGACAGAAGTGCTGGAATCGGGAACCTCCCTCACCAAAAATCCCAATTTTGAGCCAATTCTGGGAGCGCTTCCCAAACCTAATTTAGGATATTTCTTCTTCGACATGGCCCAAGCCCGCTTGGTACTGGATCGGCTCTCAGCCCAGCGGGGACAGCCCCTAGCGCCGGAAATGAAGGCAGTGACTGACTCCATTCGGGGCATTGGCGCAACGGCGATCACCCCTGACCCCACCACCGGCCAGTTCGATCTCCTCCTGTCCCTGGAAAAAACCCCGCCCCAATAGGGCAATGCTCTTGCAGAGCGGCTATACCTACCCAGGGGGATTTTGGAGCGCTTTTTTGAGTCAATCAAAAATGTTCTTTTAAAATTTTCATAGCAGTCATTGAGATAGCGAAAGGAGGCACTGTCACCGCTGCAATCGGGATGGTATTTTTTGGCGAGTTGACGATACACTCGCTTAATCTCCTCGGCGCTTAGGGATTGACTGGCAATCAGCTCAAATCCGAAGCAACGCAAGGCTTCCCTCACCCGGGGCGGGAGCGAGGCAAATCGCTCGATTTCTGCCTGTCGCTGCGATCGCTGGCGATGGAGACGCACCGCCGGAGAAAACTGGATGGCTTTGAGGGCCTCAGACAGTAATTCATTGGGCAGGAACAGCAAGCGGGTGTTATTCTCAGGAAACGCCAGAATTGCCCAGGCAATTAGGTAATCCACCTTGGTTTGGGGCAACAGGTTATAGCCCACCCGTTCGGCAAGGCGATCGCGAATCGTAGCGGCGGAAGCGTGGCGAAAACGGGGGCCACTGGGAGTACCGAGAACGGTGTAGTAAGGATTGCACAGGCGTTCGCAACTCTCATAGGCCAAGAGCCGCAATTCCTCAGCCCGCAAAGACTGCTGAAACATCGGCTTGCGGCGCAGCCCTGCCCGCAGGTCATCGAGATCGGGAACGGGAAGTCGTCGAAAATGCCCTAACCTAACAAAGGATGGGGGGCCAGCATTCCCTGTCCGACAATTTCGTGGTTGCGTCATGAGATTTCGCCTTACTTACTCAAACTGTTAAAAAATTAAGGGCGGCCCAAACCCCTCTGGTGAGGCTTGCAGCCATTATGACGAGCGTGCTTCCTTCCTAGCAACCATTCCCCTCAGCTTCTTTCCCGATGATTGCTCAAAATCATCAGGGCGATCAAGGACGTTTTGCTCGCTCGCGCCCAACAACGCCACTAACAGACTCTCCATAATTATTTCTAAGCGAAATATTCACAAAATTTAAAACCCACGTTAAGATACCCCTTGAAAATACTCGTTTTTGGGGAAATTCTTCATGAAGAGCCTAATCCTTGGCCTGGTCGCCGCAGTGAGTCTAGTTCCTGCTGCTCAAGCAGCTATTATTCACAACGAAGCGATCGATGGCGATCTGTCGAGCAACAACCTTGCTCCCACGGTGCTAGAGGTTAACCGTGGCTCTAATCAAATTATCGGCTCCGTTACGCCTAACCCGAACATTGACCGCGACTTTTTCACCATCACCATTGCTGACAACCAACTGCTGACGGCCATTATTTTGGAGAACTATGACACCACCGAAGACCAATCCTTCTTTGCGGTGGAACTGGGAACCCAAATTAGCAGCATCATTTCTGCGGCTACCTTTTTAGGGACGGCAAACATTGGCTTGCCCGCTGTTGCCCCTGAAGGCAGTGATGTGTTAGACAATCTGGGACAAGCACTCTTGGGCGGTTCTGGATTTAGCGGCCCTCTTGGCCCTGGCACTTATACCTTCTGGTTCCAGGAAACTGTTGCGCCCGTTGCCTACACGTTTAATTTGCAAGTGGCTTCTACCCCCGAACCCAGCTCCTTACTGGGTGCAGGCGTCGTTCTCGGCCTGAGTGCGCTCCTCAAGAAAAAGAAGTCTGCTTAAAGCCTGGGCCCATCCGAATTTAACGCCTCTAACTCAGCCTCTTTTGGGCAAAAAAGATTGCTTGAAGAATTCCGGCGATCGCTGCCATTGAGTATTTTTGGGCAGACTAAGCGATCGCCTTTTTCTAGGGAGAAATCTTTTATCGGTTCATTGTGTCAAGTGTGAAAGATAGTCTGGGGCTAAAATAAACTGAACCGTCTGGCCCGATTGGCTCGCCTTGGCAATCCCGATGAAACCTAAATTTAAAACCATTTTGGCTTGGGAGCAAGCTGAACGCTTGATGCAGCCTGCTTTAATCCGCACTATTGATAATATTCGCAAACAATTAGAAGCACTTCCTAACTGGCAAGGCACTTACGAAGAAACAACCCATCCCTTTCCCGGCTACCAACTACACCTGACCCGCCGTAATAGCGCTGACGCCGAGGGGGGAATCACCGTCGATCTTTGGCAGGTTTGTTTTCAAGTTTGCTTCCGCGACTACAAGCCCGCTGAATTTCACCACGCTGCAACCACAACCGCTCAGGAGGTTGACATCGATACAAGCTTAATCGATGAGTCGGGGGACGTGGATTGGCAGCGGCTGGAAACCAAAACCCAGTCCCTAATTCAAAAGATTTTGCCGACTTGCCCGCCTAGATCCCGTGCAGATGGCGATCGCCAACGGGCGCCTTTCACTTGGTCAGCAGGGAATTTGGCTCCAAGGCGGAGGCGGGTAGCTGAGTGGTTTCCTGCTCAGCCTGGCGCAATTCTCGCACCTTCAACAAAATGAGATATTCATAAAAAGTTTGCAGCATACACCAGGCAAACCCAGCCTGGCCGTCCCAAATGCCGCCCAAGATAAAATACATGTAAATCCAGCGCAATAGAGGACGAAAGGGTAACCGCAGCGATAAATCCTTCAGGGCACGACGGCGCTCCACTTCCGACGTCCCCCAGAATAACTCTCCCCAATTGATTTTGCCGGCTTCTAACTGGCGCAGGGTTTCCTGGGCTTCGTCGGTGGAGTAGCGATTGTGTTTTTCAATCCAGCGGGACAGTCCCTTGCTACAGGTATAGTGTGGGTAGGTTTCCTGCAAAAAGCCGACGGGGCCATGACAGACCTCCCGCTCGGTGTGACCGTAATCGGTAAACCAAACTGCCCCTTTTTTCAGCAAACGTAGTTGATAGCGGGGATATTGGGTGCTGCGGCGAATCCACTTCCCCATAAACATGACGCGCTCCGCTACATAGTAGCCAATGCGATCGCCCCGTTCAATGACCTGTTGGCATTCGGCGAATAGTTCTGGGGTTAAGCGTTCGTCGGCTTCCAGGAGATAAACCCATTCATACTGGGTAGGAACCGACTCTAACATCCAGGTGCGCTGGCGTCCGTGGCTTTCAAAGGCATGTTGAACCACGCGAACCGGATAGCGAGCCGCAATTTCTGGGGTTCGATCTGTGCTGAAGGAATCAACGACAATAACATCGTCGGAAAATAAAGCTGACTCAATACAGGCAGCAATATCGGTTTCTTCATTGTAAGTCAAAATGTAAACAGAAAACATACTTGGAGACAGCCTAGGGTGAGAGGAAGAGATTTCAGGGACTGGGAAAGGGTTTATCCCGCTGGCTTGCGCCCCAATCCGCTAATCGTTGCAGCATCACCAGATCTAGTATTCACTAAAATACAGGGCTTTGTGTCGACTATAACCGAAATCTACACTGTAATTATTGCCTGCGTCCTTTAAGCTGGGCGATCGCCCAACGCTCAAAGCGCGATCACAGTCAAGCTAGGGCGGATTGACGGCCGCCAAGAGATCGGCGGATAAGAACGTTAAGATAAGAAAAGTTAGCCCCGATTCCTTTTCTATGTCCTGGCAAGAATTTGGGGAAAATTGGGTGTTTATCCCGCCAAATCCCCGCGCAGTCCTGCATTTTTTAGGAGGCGCGTTTGTGGCAACGGCCCCGCAGTTAACCTACCGGGGGTTGCTGGAACAGCTCGGCAAGGAAAATTATGCCATGTGGCCACGCCCTTTCTCAACACCCTCGATCACGGTGCGATCGCCCGCTCGGTGCTGAATCGCTTTGAGAGTATTTTGCAGCGACTGCACCAGGAAAACCGCTTAGTTCAGCGTTATTTGCCGATCTATGGCCTCGGTCACAGTTTGGGCTGCAAGATTCACCTGCTGATCGGTAGTTTGTTTGCGGTGGAGCGCTCCGGCTGTATTTTAATGGCTTACAATAACTATCCCGCTCGTCGGGCCATTCCGCTGCTGGAACAGATTGATTTTAATCAAGCTTTTAACCTAGAATTTACGCCTTCTCCCCTGGAGACCAACGATATTGTGGCAGCTAGCTACAGTATTCGCCGTAATTTACTAATTCGCTTTGATAACGACACTATCGATCAAACCGAGCTGTTAGCCCAGTGTTGGCGGCTCGATTTCCGGGCATGGTCGCTAACTTGCGCTTGCCGGGCAATCACCTCACTGC
>JAAUTE010000277.1 GCA_012031815.1 Chloroflexaceae bacterium | reverse complement strand
CCGCCTGATTTATTGGCTGGTGTTAGGGATGGTGCTATTGGGGGCGTGGAATGTGGCGGGCCGCTATCTGGGACGGTTGCTGGGGCAGAATTTAACGTCCAATGGACTGATTGAAACCCAGTGGTATCTTTTTGACCTTGTTTTTCTGTGGGGAGCAGCTTACGCGCTGAAACACGACAACATGTTCGGGTAGACATTTTTTATAGAGATTGGAGTCCCCGGCGTCAAGCGCTGGTGAATTTTCTGGGGAGTTTGGTGTTAGTGCTGCCCTTTTCAGCATTAATTATTTATTTTTCCTGGGATTTTGTCCTAGATTCCTGGCAGCGTCAGGAAATTTCTCCCGATCCGGGTGGTTTGCCCCGCTATCCCATTAAAGGTTCCCTCATTATCAGTTTCCTCCTGCTGATCTTGCAGGGAATTTCCGAAGCCATCAAGAATTGGGCGCAATTAAACCAGGCCAATCCCTCGGAGGCAGACCATGACTGCTGACTGGCTGGGCCTGGGCATGTTTATTGGAGCGCTGCTCCTACTGGCGGCGGGCTATCCGGTGGCCTTTTCTCTGGGGGGCGTGGCGATCGCCTTTGGCTTGCTGGGAACGGTGCTGGGAGCCTTCGATCCAATTTTTGTCAGTGCCATGCCGTCCCGTATTTTTGGCATTATGTCCAATTACACGCTTCTGGCGATTCCCTATTTCATTTTTTTGGGGGCGATGCTGGAGAAGACAGGCATTGCGGAGCGATTGCTGGAGACTATTGGCATTTTGTTTGGTCGGGTGCGGGGAGGTTTAGCCTTGGCGGTGGTGATCGTTGGGGCGCTGCTGGCGGCAACCACGGGGGTTGTGGCGGCAACGGTAGTGGCGATGGGATTAATTTCCCTACCGATCATGCTTCGTTATGGCTACAACAAGGAATTAGCGACAGGCGTAATTGCGGCGTCAGGAACCCTCGGTCAGATTATTCCGCCCAGCGTGGTGCTGGTGGTCTTGGGGGATCAATTGGGGGTCTCCGTGGGGGATTTGTTTATCGGTTCGGTGGTGCCGGGACTGTTGATGGCTGGGGCCTTTGCGGCTCACGTGTTGATTGTGGCCCTAGTACGACCGGAATTGGCTCCAGCGCTTCCGGCTGAAGTCCGAAAAATTAGCGGTGTGTCTCTGTGGCAGCGGGTAATCGGTGCGATGGTTCCACCTCTCATTTTGATTTTGCTGGTATTGGGCAGCATCTTTTTTGGGTTGGCGACGCCGACGGAAGCTGGGGCAGTCGGATCGTTGGGGGTGTTGTTGCTAGCGGCAGCCAATCGACAGTTAAGTTGGCGGGCGTTGGAGAAAGTTTGTGATGCCACGCTGCGAATTTCAGCAATGGTGATGTTTATTCTCATCGGCTCGACCGCGTTTAGTTTGGTGTTTCGGGGCCTCAATGGCGATCGCCTCGTGTTTGACGTACTTTCGAACCTGCCAGGGGGTCAAGTGGGCTTTTTGCTGGTCAGCATGGGAATTATTTTCGCGTTGGGCTTTTTTATCGACTTTTTTGAAATTGCCTTTATTGTCGTCCCCATTTTCCAGCCCGTGGCTGAAAGCTTAGGGATGGATCTGGTGTGGTATGGGGTTAGTAATTAGGCGCAAATTTACAGACTTCTTTTTTAACGCCGCCCTTTGGGTTTGCGCTATTTTATTTGCGGGGGGTTGCGCCACCGGAGGTTAAAACGGAGGAAATTTATCGAGGTGTTATTCCCTTTATCTTGTTGCAACTTGTGGTTTTATGCCTGATTATTTTGTTTCCGCAGCTTGTTAGCGGGTTGCTTAACTGGAGTGCCACGGCTCACGGCTGATGCCTCATTGAGTGAATCGACAATCAGCACTAAGGGTTATGGTCTTTGGGCTTTCACTAAATACAAATAATAGTCTTCCTGTTTGCCAAACCCGCTGGCAAAAAATGCTAATTTTTTTAACGAAAAGGTTGGAGACTGGATTGATATTGGTTCCGTAGCAACAAACAAAATCTCCGATTCGTTTGCTAAAGCTTCAGTAAGAACTTCAGAAATTTCTGCTGGTTCTAAATCCTGCCTGCGGTTGGCTTTAACCAAAAAACTGCCAAATCGATTCAAGCCAGGATAGTAGGCTTGCGTGCCGAGAAACCCTACAATGGTGTGAACCGCATTATCTCTCTGTCCCAGCAAAACCATTGATTCTAACCCTTGATCTTGGATAAATTGAGCAGCGGCTTTACTATTAGAAAAAGGATACAGCAAATCCATACGATAGGCATAGATTCCAGCAAAAACTTGTATAGATAGAATGAGGGTCAAGAAAAGATTTTGATACCTTCGCAGGTTTTGTTCCGGCAAACTCAGGTTAAAGCATTTTGTTGGAGCTACATAGTGAAAAAGCCATAAACTCGCGATCAGTACGATAAATAAATGACCCTTATGCCTTAGCGCGCCTGGAAATTTAAGGTATCCGAACAAAAGAATACTTAGAGTTCCACTGCTGTATAAAAAAAGTGAAGCCGGTTTCCTCAGTAACAATCCTCCTGAAATTACCATTAGAACCGATGAAAGCAAAACAGACAATTTAGAGGGATTGAGAAAGCTCGGTAGATTCGCAGAGATAAACCGAAGGGAGAGAAAATTAGAGCCCCAGAAGTAATAGGTCGATAAATTGGGAATGGGAACATAGGACTGCACAATAGAGGTGATCGCTAACTTTAAGCGGTAAGTATAAATGACCAGCAAAACGGCGATCTACCAACCAGATTCCCGCGCGCCGCCACCGCCACCAAAGTAATTGGAGCTAGTTTCTAAAACCCGTGTAATTTGTAAAACTGAGATGCCTGCACCCAGACAAAAAGTAAGGATAGCAATCAGTGTATCGGCTTGAAAAATTCGGTCTAGCTCGCGATTAATAATAAGTTCTACGACTAGCGTTCCCGCCAAAGATAGAGCAATCAACAATCCATATAAATGGGTGTTCGCCAGCAGAAATAGGATGATTGACAAAGGAACATAGCTGCGTTTACGGCTGGGAAATAGGGCACTAAATAAAAAAATTAATAAAACAGCCCAAACTATAGCTACGGCTAATTAACCCATACTCAAAAAAAGGAAAATAGCTAAAGGTGAACAAGCATTTAATGAGCTGATTGAAGGGCGCAAATCGGGCAAATACATAAACAACTCCCGTCGCAATTAGCAGGTGAAAAAATTGCATTGCGATCGGGTTCTGTGTTAATCGAGTCAACCCAAATAATACCAGATGCCAGAGCGCAGGATGTCCTTCGTCTTTCATGTTTGCGAATAAGTCAAATATTGAATCGCTGTCTCTGGCTAACAGCCAAGCTTGCAGTTCATCGTTCCACATTTCGTGATGGAGAACACCGATGAGGCTCAAGACGAAAAAACACAGGGTTATTCCGGTGGAAAAAGTGAATAATGGCTTTGAATTCTTAAAAAAAAGCCAGTTGCCAGGTTGTTCGAGGGTCATCGCTAATCCTATCCTTAAATGTAAGCTTACTGATACTTTTAATTAGTAGCAAAAACCAATTTTTTCTCCTAATGAATTAATTATAATGATTTTACCACTAGCTTTATACAGCATTTGTTTGTCAGGATGGTATTTAATCAAAGGCATGCCGCCAGCCCAGATTACTCTATCAAAAGAAATACTTCGCAAAGTAAGCTCTCGAGTTTAATTGTTGTTGGCGCAATAAAGTGTGACACAACCAGCTTACACTACTATCTAAGACGGCATCATGATATTTTTATGTCGAGAGAAAAAGAAATAGATTTTTTTCTTGTTAATCGTAACTGGGATAAGGGAATCGGCTGGTGCCAATCTCATTTTTAGCAAACAGCAGCCAAGATTCGTGGAGAGGCTGCGCCAATTGTACGACTTATCCGAAAAATCCTGGTATTCCTCAACGCATGGCTTCCGTAATTCCTGATATCAAAATCATCTACATTCTTCGCGACCCGCTTGAGTGAATTATTTCTCGTTATATTCACCTCTGGAGTGACGGAAAAGAAAGGCGATCGCTCTCAGAAGCCCTGGCAGACTATGATAAAGAGAATAACCGTTATGTGTTGCGTAGTCTTTACTATGAGCAGCTCAAGCAGTTCTTAGATTATTTTCCTCCGGCTAATATTTTTGTGATGACGATGGAAGATTTTAACATTTTCTCAGTGGTCAGTTTGACCGAGGGTTTAGTGTTGGTACTTTTCCCCAAAAAAACCGGCTACATTGGCTACTTGTGACATAAAAAACAGTCCGCCTAGGAAGATCCGAGGATGGGTTACCTTCTGTTTAAAGGGATAAGACAGTAAACTACTGTAGAAAGAAATGGGTTCGAGTGTAATCGTTTTTTTCCCCGTTCTGCCCGGATTTTATGGAAATAATATGCACCTCGTCCATAATTAAAATGCTGCTTCCAAAATGTTTTTAACGTCAAGTAATGGCCGTGAAAAATTTGGGCTTGAGGCAGGTACACCATTAAATTGCCTCGCTCGATCCAGCGATCGCACAATTCCCGGTCTTCACCAGCCGCCAGAGGAAAAGTTACATCAAAACTGCCAAGCTCACGAAAAGCAGCCGCCGGTAGCGCTAAATTATTGGAAGCAAAAAATTGGGCTTGATAGCCACGGTCATTGTAATATTCATAAAGATAATCGATGAGCAGTTGACTGGCGGTAGAGTAGGGATTATCAACCAAGGCATTGAGAGTTTTTCCACCTAGCATCGCTTTAGGAGAAGCCACAAAACCAGATTCAAAGGCGTTTAACCAATCAGGAAGGGGTTGACAATCATCGTCGGTAAATACTAAAAACTGACCTTGCGCTTGAGAGGCGCCTGTGTTGCGAGCCTTGGCTGGCCCAGCATTACGTTGAGAAATGAGGGTTAAATTGAGGCGATCGCGAAAGGGAGCAACCGTAGGGTCA
>JAAUTE010000038.1 GCA_012031815.1 Chloroflexaceae bacterium | reverse complement strand
GATGGTATAGATTTACTGCTATTGATTGGATAGAAGAAACCTCAATGGCATTTGGGATTCTCTGGTTGTTGTCTCAGCAGTTTTTAGCAGTAAAGATGACTAACCTATGTCTCAAGCTAAAAATTTCTTTAGGAAAATTAGCGATAGATTATTACCTGACAGAGAAAACTTAAGGATATTATTTAGAGAAATGCTATATCCCACAGATCAAGTGGGAAAGGAGGGCGACTCGTCACCGAAAGTAAAAGAACAAGATGAGTCTTACTACAGAGATAAACTTGCACAAAAATTAAGAGGAACAACAGAGATAAAAACTCCTGATAGAGGAAGAATAGATATACTTACATCATCAGAAATAATTGAGGTAAAGCAGGTTAAATTATGGAGAAGTGCGTTAGGTCAGATTATATCATACGGATATTTTTATCCAAGACACCAGAAGAGAATTCATCTTTTTGGGGATAAGTTTAGCATAGACTTTAGAGCAGTGGAAAATATATGCAAACAACAAGGGGTAAAAGTGTCATGGGAAGAGGATGAGTAAATATATCAAGAGCAACATGACAAATCACCACACTCGACCGCATGGTAAACTTGTCTCAATTATCCAAAGTCAGTGACGGCGGCTGAGTTCAACCGTTAAAGCTTGCCTTCCGTGCTTCGGGTCAGTTAGTTTTATCCAAGGTTACAGATCTACTAATTTTTGCCCTACATTGTAAAATTTGTTAAACTCTTCGAGAGCTAACCAGGGTAGTACAGCGGACAGAGTGGCGCTCCCAAAGGCATTTCCAAAATGGTGATCGTGTTAGTGTAGGGAACGGATTGGCGATCGCAGAGGCATTTCCAAAATTGCGATCACTGGCAGGGATAATTTCCAAAATTGCGATCGTCGGGGGATTTCCAAAATTGCGATCATTGCTAATATCAAATTAATTCCCTATCAGCATTTTGCAGGGCACTAGTTTTTGGTAGTAACTTAATACACGGCAGTTTTTAGAATTTTATCGCAGCAGCATGTGATAGAGTTAATCGCCTAAGTTAAGATCGGGGGATACAGTTGAAACGAGGTTAATCTAATGAAAGTTCGCCAACCCCGCTACAGCAAAGAAGAATTTGCTCGACGTGGCGACGAGATTTATGAAACTCAAGTGCGCCCTCAAATTGAGGAAGGCAATCATGGCAAGATTGTGGCGATTGATATTGAAACTGGGGCTTTTGAAGTAGCGGACACGGCAATCTCGGCAACAGATCGACTCTATGAACGATATCCCGATGCCCAACCTTGGGTGATTCGGATTGGGCATCGTGCGGTCTATCGCTTTGGTTCCCGGAGTCTGAAGAAATCGGTATGATGCAGGGCTTCGTGAATCAAAGTTGTGAAGCCATTATTCGAGTCGCAGTCGGTTCTGCCAATTCACCAACGCAAATGGTTGAGGCACTGATTGACACGGGCTTCACAGGTTTTTTGTCTCTTCCGCTATCCACCATCACCGCTCTCGGATTACCTTGGCATTTTCGTGACGTTGGCACTTTAGGCGATGGGAGTGAAGTCATTTTTGAAATGTATAAAGCGACCGTGATTTGGGATGGTCAGATCCAAGTTATCGACGTAGCGGCTTCCGAGGCAGAGCCACTGGTCGGGATGAGCTTGCTGTATGGTTTTAAGGTTCAGATTGAAGCGGTTGAGGGCGGCACTGTTACGATTGAAGCCTTGAAGTAGAGCAAGGTGCTCGGTGAGGCTTGGTCTAATAACGCCCATGCACCCGACCATTGAGAGGTTATCTGTTTGGATCGAGAAGCTAGCGGCGGCGGGTGATGGGCAAGGTTAGATCGTTCCTCCTCGGTTCGGGGTCAGTCGGTTTGATTCAAGATTTATAATATGCCAGCATTTGTCCCTGTGTCGTTAAATTTGCTACTTACCAGAGATCTAACCAGGGTAGTGCAGCGGATGGAGAGGCGAATTTCCTACGGAAAGGCTACGCCAACGCGAGGGACAGTTTCTAAATGGTGATCGTCGGGGGATTTTCTAAATGGTGATCGCTGCTAACTTTAATGGAAAGAGTGATCGCAGGGGTATTTTCTAAAATGGCGATCACCGCTAACTTTAGTTGCTAAGGAGGTTCTATGATGACTTATCAAGAAATAATTAACTCTATTGAGGTTTTGCCCGTGGAAGACCAGGAAGAGCTATTTGAGTTAATCCGAAAGCGAAGGATTGAGGCTCGACGGGCTGAGATTGCAGCTAATGCTCAAGAAATATTTAAGGCTGTGGAAGTGGGGACAGCTAAACGAGGAAGTTTTGAGGAGTTAAAGTCTTATTTACTGGAGGATGACCATGAATGATTTTAACTACAGACAGGAGTTTTAGAAGGAGCTTTAAGCGATTATTCACGAAAAATCCCCAATTGCAAGACAAGATATTAGCGGTCTTAGAGTTATTAGGGAAAGATCCTTTCACTACGTCTTTAAAATCTCACAAGTTAACAGGTCAGTTGAAGGGTTTGTGGTCTTGTTCTGTCACCTATGATTGTAGAATTATTTTTGGTTTTAAGAAAGATGTCGACACAGGGGAAGATCTGGTTGTCTTGGTCGATATCGGCAGCCACGACGAAGTTTATTAAATCAAAATCTGTAACGATAGGCTGTGAATTACAATTCTATTCGTCCCTATGTTGTCAAATTTGTTAAACTGCTAGAAATCTAACCAGGGCAGTACAGCGGACGGAGTGGCGACGAGGAGCATTTTCCAAAACGCGATCTCTGTTAACTTGAGCAGTGAATGCACTGGCGATCGCAGGGGTATTTTCTAAAATGGCGATCGCAGGGGTATTTTCTACAATGGCGATCGCACTCAGTTTAGCTGTTTGGTGCCATAATCCTTAATTGGGGAGAGGCGAGTATCCAACGCTCAAAGCGTGAATGAGTATTTAGATATACTAGAGTTAAATATCTCTTGCAGGGGGAACTCTAAAACATGACCAATCGCGAGCAATTGATCCAGGAAATCGAAAAGGCTCCTGATGATTTAGTACAGACAGTGCTAAATTTCTTACATCGAGTCAAAGCTACCCGTAAAAATCATCCTTTTGCAAAATTTTCAGGAATTTTAAGCGATTCAGAAGCAGAAGAGCTACAGCGAACAATCATGGCAGACTGCCGGCAGGTGGATTTAAATGAGTGGTGAGATTGCCCTTGATACCTCTGCTGCGATTCGTCTTCTGAATGGAGATGCGACAATTACTCAAAGGGTATTGGCTTTGCCCGAAGCAATTCTGCCTATGATTGTTGTCGGAAAATTGTTGTTTAGTGCAGAAAATTCAACTCGCCCATTACAAAACTTACCCCACTATCCGGAGTTCATATCGGCTTGTAAAGTTGTGCCATTAGGAAGAAAAACAGCAGCAAAATATGCTCAAACCCGGCTGGCATTGAAGCGCAAGGGGCGACCAATTCCAATGAACGATGTATGGATTGCTGCTCAGTGTTTAGAGCAGGGTTGGATATTGGTGACAGATGATACTGATTTTGATTGTGTAGATAAATTAATCGTAGAACATTGGTCGCAAAATCAGCTATTGAAAGATTTAACAGAGCAGTGCAGCGGCGAACGGATAGGCGAACTTCCTACGGAAAGGCTACGCCAACGCAGGGGAAATTCCGAAATATCTTCCTCGCCGCTGACTTTAGCCGTTGGCATTTGAGGCTAGGCGGTGTGAAATCTTGAGTCAGCAGTGCTTTCAGACGTTAGGAGCAGCAGCAATTTACAATAGATCGTAGAATTGCGGGAAAGGGCTTATGACATTACAAGACATACAAAGTCAGGCATTGCAGTTGTCCATTGGCGATCGCTGGCGTTTAGTACAGTCGTTGTTGAGTTCAATTCAACAGGAAACGCTGGCACTTAGTCCATCAACAACAAACGTGAATTCTTTTGCGGAGCTTAATCCCTGGACTCAAAGCCTAATTGGAGTAGTTCAGTTAGGTACAGAAGAGTCTACAGAGTCCTATGTGGATTACTTGGAGGAGAAGTACAGTTGAGGCGGGTATTGTTTGACAGTGATGTTTTGCTTGATATTCTAGCTCAACGACAACCGTTTGTTGTTGCCTTTGCACAGGCATTAAATATGGTGACACAGCCACAAGTGCAGGGGTATGTGTCCGGTCATGCCGTGACAAACATCTTCTATATTTTACGCCGTCAAGTTGGTAGCGAAACAGCACGTGAGCTTTTATCAAGGTTATTACAGCATCTTCAGATTGCTAATGTGACCGATGAGGTTATTAGGGCTGCGTTGCAAAGTTCTATGACGGATTTTGAGGATGCTGTAACCAGTGAAGCAGCCAATGCCGCAGGTGTAGAAGTTATTGTGACTCGCAATACATCTGATTTTTTAGCTTCTGTAACCCCAGCAGTACTGCCAGATGAGTTTTTGGTTATGCCGTTAGAGTAAGGGTTGTTAACGCTGCCTAACAAGTCACTGCACCGGAACGCCGAAAGCGAGTTGGTTAGGTTGCAAAGGTTATCTGCGTCCCGTGAGCTTGGTCGTTAGAGATTCCCTCCCGGTTTAGGTTCAGTCGGCTTGACCCAAGGCTATAAATCTGCTGCGGTCTCGCTCGTAGTTGTCAAATTTGTTAAACCACCCGGAAATCTAATAGGGCAGTGCAGCGGACGGAGTGGCGAATTTCCTACGGAGAGGCTACGCCAATGCACGGGCATTTCCACAATGGCGACCATATCAGTGCAGCCGATGGAAAAAGCGATCGCCGTCCGCCAACCGTTGGGGGGGGTTCAATTATCGGAAATCGGCTCCAAAGCGAGCGGACTGGATTATCTCCAGGAATTCCTCGAACCCCGCGCCATCACCGAAAACACTTAGCGACAAAGCTTTGCCCTCCCTAGACATCTCCAAAAATTAGGTTCTGACTCAGGCAGCATCAGGGTTCCACTGGAGATGTCTATTGAAGACGGGGACTAACGTAAAAACCCTGGAAGCGTCATCTCAGTCTAGCGCTCCTATTTCTAGCTTCTTTGGCTCATTTTTTTACTGCTGTCCGGCATCTCTTCTCAGGATTTGCAGGCTGTAGTCGTCACGGTTGATAACGTTAACGCCTGGTTCAGCAACGGCTGCCAGAAAATCTTCCTTCAAAACAGAACCGTCCGGGGCTTCCAGAACCAATCCAGCGTCGCGAATCATCTCTAAATCTCGGCGAGCCGCTTGTCCAGCCGTTGTCAAATAATCCCCAATAAAAATGGAATTTGCCGGATATAGCCCTAAAGGTTGCAGCGATCGAAAATGTACTTCTCGTCCCCCAGCAATGCGAATCTCCTGAGAGGGCAGCAAAAACCGAAACAGACATAAAACCCGCAAACAACGGCGCGGCGTCAGGGAATTCTGGCGCTCCAAGGGTGTTCCTGGAATCGGCAGCAGGAAATTAATCGGCACGCTTTCCACCTGCAACTCCCGCAGCGCCAGTGCCAGGTCGATAATATCCTCGTCCGACTCGCCCATGCCAATAATCCCCCCCGAACAAGTCCCCAAACCCGCCGCCTTCACCGCCTGCACCGTCGCCAAGCGATCGCCAAAACCGTGGGTCGAGCAAATCTGCGGGTGGTGCTGCGCCGAGGTATTCAAATTATGGTTGACGCGATCGACCCCAGCCTGAGCCAGCCGTTTCGCCTGCGATTCGCTCAGCAATCCCAAACAGGCACAGACTTTAAGGTCATAACTGGACTTAATTTCCTTAACCGTCTCTAAAATCCTGGCAAACACTGATTCACTGGGAGAGCGGCCCGAAATCACCAAACAAAACGTTCCCGCCCGTAACTCAGCAGCGAGATCGGCCGCTTGAAGGAGTTTTTTCCTGGGCGAGCAGCGGATACTTCTCAATTTCCGCGCTAGAAACCTTTGACTGGGAGCAATAATGGCAATCTTCAGGGCACAAACCGCTTTGGGCATTCAGCAAAAAATGCAAGCGCACGCGATTTCCCCAAAACGCCCGGCGCACCCGGTAAGCAGCCGCCAATTGGTCGAGCAATTCACTGTCTGGCGCTTGTAGGATAGCTCTAGCCCCACGGCGCTCTAACAACTCTCCCGCTAATACTCGGCGGGCAAGATCGTTCCACTCCGGCAAATCGGTCATCGGGTCGCCTCTGATTCAGCACTATTTAAGCTACCACGGGCCTTGACCCCGTTTGTTCAATTCCAGCCTCAGATAGAGGTATCGCCAGGTCGCAAACTGTTGCGAGACTTCAACAAGTGTTAACCTTAATTAAAGAACTGGTTAACCCCAAAGAAGTCAGACTATCTTAATAACTAAGGCACAAGGAAGCAGACAAGAACCTTCCCACCCAAACGCCGAGATTAGAAGCCCGTGCCTCCCGCTGAGAATCTCCCTAACACCTTCGATACAATCGGCATCAATCCCATAAACGCTAGCCTTGCTCCCAACACATACATTCAGTTGTTGTTGCGTTTAGGAGAAACGAAGTTCCCTTTCCCAGAAAACTTCGCGGAGCAACGGACTACAATCATTGCCTGAATCGGCAAAGGGATACGCCAGACAGAGCGGAGTGTTGTTGAGGTAGCTTGTAAACTTCAACTACTGAGAACGATTGCTAGACCACGGTTTTTGTTGTTTTACCAGGAGTATCAATCTTTTGTACCCCGATAAGCCCGCCTCCTCAGGCGGGTATATTGTTTTGGGTCTGTAGATGGCGATCGCAGTTCCTCAGGAGCCGCGATGGAATCCTTTCTGGCGGCTGACCGCGAATTGCTAAGAACCAAGATATAATTTGTCATGAAAGCGATAAAACTATTTTGCTATGGATAACCCTGTCGTCTACTCCTTTTTTTTTGGCCGCGCGCTAGCAGAAACTCTTTTAGAGAGAACGGAAGAGGCGATCGCCGAAACCCTGAGCGAGCTGGGTAAATTTGATGCCGAACAGCGGGAACGCCTGCGGGAATTTACGGAAGAAGTTGTCGCCAAAGCCGACCGGCAGGCGCGTCAAAGCCATTACGAAACGGTAACAACGGACGGAAACACCGGCGAGTCAGCTGTGGACTTACAGGCTTTAATTGACGAATTGCGAGCTGAAATTGCGCGTTTGAGAGCCGAACTTGCCTACCACCGCCGCCCATCGCTTTAGCGAACTCCTCGTTTTCTCGCCCTAGCTTTTATCGTCTTTTCCAGGAAATCATTATTCTAGACATATTCAACTCCCAGAAACCGAGTGTCTGCTCTGTCCCAACCTCCCCAGAATCTCCCCTCCCCTCCCAATCTGCTGCCGGGTTCCCTGCCCCGACCGGAGAGCGGCAAAAGCGCCTATCGCTGGAACCAAGAAAATTACTCCCGTGATCGCCGACGGTTTGACATTTGGCTATTTGTCCTGACGCTGCTGTTTCGATTTTGGCGCAATGGTCAAAAATGGACTTATTCCGGCGGTTACAGCGAAGAAAAATTGCTGACAAGGCGGCGCGTGCAGGCAGCCTGGATTCGCGAAAGTTTACTGGAGCTGGGCCCGACCTTTATCAAAGTTGGCCAGCTCTTTTCCACCCGCGCTGACCTTTTTCCCTCCGAATATGTAGATGAACTCTCCAAGCTGCAAGACCGAGTCCCGGCCTTCAGCTACGAACAGGTTGCAGCCATTATCAAGGCCGATCTGGGAAAACCCGTTAACCAACTCTTTCGCAGCTTTGATCCCACCCCCCATTGCCGCTGCCAGCCTCGGACAAGTTCACAAAGCCGAACTGCAAAACGGGGAAGATGTAGTCGTCAAAGTCCAGCGCCCCGGACTCAAGCAGTTATTCACTATCGATCTCGCAATCTTAAAGCGCATTGCCCGCTATTTCCAAAACCATCCCCGCTGGGGTAAAGGCCGGGATTGGCTGGGAATTTACGAAGAATGCTGCCGCATTCTCTGGCTGGAGACGGATTACCTCAATGAAGGACGCAACGCTGATACCTTCCGCCGCAATTTTCGCGACAAAGACTGGGTTAGGGTACCTCGCGTTTACTGGCGCTACACCTCTCCCCGCGTCTTAACCCTAGAATACTTGCCCGGCATCAAAATTAGCCACTACGAAGCCCTGGAAGCCGCTGGGTTAGACCGCAAGCGCTGGCCCGCCAGGGAGCCGAAGCCTACTTGCAGCAGTTGCTCAACGACGGATTTTTTCATGCCGACCCCCATCCCGGAAATTTGGCCGTAGCCCCCGACGCGCGCTAATTTTTTATGATTTGGTATGATGGGTCAGATTACCAGCAACGTTCGCGAAAAACTCATGGAAACCCTCTTTGGGATCGCCGAACGCAACGCCGATCGCGTTTTGGCTTCTCTGATTGAGCTGGGGGCGCTAGCTCCCGCAGAGGACATGGGCCCGGTACGGCGATCGGTGCAATTTATGCTGAATAACTTCATGGATAAACCCTTTGAAGTGCAATCCGTCAGTCAAATCAGCGAAGATCTCTATGAAATAGCCTATGACCAACCCTTTCGCTTTCCGGCAACCTTCACCTTTGTGATGCGAGCTTTTTCTACCCTAGAAGGCGTCGGCAAGGGTCTAGACCCGGAGTTTAGTTTTATGGAAGTCGCCCAACCCTTTGCATTTGAGCTTATGACTAACGGCAATTTGAGGAACGGCAATAGCATTTTTGACGAAATCGGTCGGCAAGCAGCTCAAGTTGGCACGACAGCCTTGGGACTCCCCCGCCGCATTGAGGATACCATCGATAAATTAGAACGGGGCGATCTGCGCCTGCGGGTACGCTCAATCGAATCGGAGCGTGTGCTGCGCCGTTTGGGAACCATTCAAATTGGCACCAACTACACCCTCCTAGCCTGTGCCTTGATCCTCTCCGCCACGCTCCTGTGGATTAATGGAAAGGTTACACTGGCAATAATTGCTATCTTCGCGGCAGTGGGTCTATCGGTAGCGCTTTTTCGCCTACTAAAGAAACTTGACCGCATCGATCGCATGTTTTAATCGTTTTTGAGAGTCATTTCGTAAGTTAAGTTGCTATGAGACGCTGTTTTGCGGGATTGAGCGATCCCGGGCTGGTAAGGCCCTACAATCAGGATAATTACTATATTGATGCCCAGGGACGTTATTTTGTGGTCGCTGATGGCATGGGCGGCTACGTTGGTGGTCAGGAAGCGAGTCAAATCGCCAGTGAGCAGATCCGCACCTGCCTCGATCGCGACTGGGATACAAAGATCCCCTCGGAAACCTTACTGATGGACGCGATCATGCAGGCCAATCGGTGCATCCTTAAGGATCAAAGTAGCCATCCCGAACGCAGAGACATGGGAACCACGGTGGTCGTGTTGATGTTCCGCCAAGGGCTGTCCTGGTGCGCCCACGTCGGGGATTCTCGCCTTTATTTGTTTCGCGATCGCCTCTACCAGGTGTCTGAGGATGATACTTGGGTAGCGATGGCGTTGAGAGCGGGGGAATTGAACGAAAAACAGGCAAAAATCCACCCTTGGCGTCACGTTCTCTCCAAATGCTTGGGACGGGAAGATTTACAGTCCATCAGCGTTAAGCCGATTGAGGTTACAGCGGGCGATCGCCTACTGCTGTGCAGCGATGGGCTAACCGAAGAAGTCCCCGATGAAGCCATTGCCATGACCTTACAGCAGCCCTCAAGCTTAGAGCAGATGGGCTGCCGATTTGGTTGAACAGGCCAAGAAAGCGGGCGGTTCCGATAATATTACGGTCATTGTCGTGGCGGAAGAGTCCCCGGTGTCTGCTGCTGTTGAATCCCCAGCATGATGGATATTAGCGGATTTTTACCGACCTTTGTGGTGACGCTGCGGGAAGGCTTTGAAGCGGCCCTCGTTGTGGGAATTGTGGCGGCTTGCTTGCAAAAAGCCCAGGAAACCCGCCTCTATCGCTGGCTCTCTTTGGGGGTTGGGGGAGGGATTGTAGCAAGTCTGGGAGTAGGGTTGTTTTTGTGGGAAGTGCTACAGCAAGTCGGCACTGCCGGGGGACAGTATGCTCCGGTTTTAAAAGAACTGTTAGCCGGATTGTTTGGGCTGGTGGCAATTGGCCTGTTGAGCTGGATGTTGCTGTGGATGACCCAGCAGGGGAAAACCGTTAAAGGGGAAGTCACTGGGGCGATCGCCGATTTATTGCGGGGAGAGCAGGCGGGGCGGGGAATTTTTCTGCTGGTATTTGTGGCGGTGCTGCGAGAAGGATTTGAGACGGTTTTGTTTCTGGCGGCGAAGTTTGACCAGGATTGGACGGTGGGGGTGATCGGGGCGGTTTTGGGGTTAACGGCGGCGGCGGGGTTGGGAATCCTGCTGTTTCTGGGAGGCATTAAGATTGACATTCGCCGTTTTTTCCAGGTGATGGGGCTGTTGTTGCTGTTAATTGTGGGGGGGTTAGTCCTGAGCACCCTCAAGCATTTTGAGGGTGCGGCCGCTCTCTTGGCTCAGCTTGGCCCTAGCCTCAGGGCTTTCTGTCCAGGTGAGAGGGCTTCCTGTTGGCTCGGCCCCCTGGTGTGGGATGGCTCGGCGGTGTTGAGCGATCGCCTATTTCCGGGGGTCATTCTCAAAGCACTCTTTGGCTATCGCGATCGCCTATTTTTTGGGACAGGTGGTTGCCTACGGCTTATTTTTATCTGTGGTGGGAACGCTGTATTTCCGCAGTTTAACGGGCACTGCTTCCCGACCCGCGCCTGACCCTCCCCAAGAAGCTGCATAAAATCCTACCACGGGTAATCATGGCGAAAATTGTGATTTTTGGCAACGCTGGTGCGGGGAAATCAACCCTCGCTCGCTTTTATCGCGATTGCCAGGGCCTACCTTATTTGGATTTGGATGCGATCGCTTGGCGTTCAGACCAACCCCACCTCCGCCTACCTCTGCAGCAGAGTGTTGCTAAAATTCAAGCCTTTATTAGCACCCACCCCCACTGGGTTATTGAAGGATGTTACGGAAGCCTGCTCCCAGTGGCGATTTCCTACTGCGATCGCTTGATTTTTTTGAATCCGGGGATGGCAACTTGCGAGAAAAACTGCCAGCAGCGGCAGTGGGAACCCCACAAGTATGCTTCCCCGTCCGAGCAAGACCAACACCTCAACGGGCTTTTAGATTGGGTCAGGCAATATGAAATCCGCGAGGATGAATTTTCCTATGGGGTTCACCGCCAGCTCTTTGAGGGGTTTTCCGGCAATAAACAGGAGCTGCGCTCCAATGAAAGCGTGCAGTATTGGCAACGATTTATGTCTGGGTGAAACCTATGCCAGAAACCAAAAAACTATTGGTGACGGGGGCAAGCGAATTTTTGGGGTGGAATCTCGGCGCATCGCCCAACCCCAATGGCAAGTTTACGGGACTTATTTTTCCCAGGCGGTAGAAATTGCGGGTGCAACGCTCATAAAAAACGCCTTGTTTCCTCATTTCATCGGCTAATTTCCCTACGCTCCAATGACTGATTGGGCGTCCGTATTGCTGCGGGTCTCGGCCAGCCATTGCCATACACTCTACCTGTTGGTAAATTTTGAGGGCGCACTACTGCGCTCGTTGTCTTGCAATCGTTCCCCTACCGGCTGGTCTGATTCACTGGCTTGTACCCAAGGCTTGTAATTTTCAGTGCATTACAGAGCATCACTAAAATCTTTTCTCTTCTACCCTATCTCGACTTGCGCCTCCCAGCACTAGTTCGTTTGCGATCGCGCCACGAGAATCAAATCCCATTGGTGGCGCCCAATTCTTCGCGAAAGCTTCACCGATACCAGCAGAGGCTCCGGTAATTAATGCAGTTGTCATGGGAGTATGGCTTGCGATTCGTAGCTACCTGAACGCATTGTCAAAAAGTTTGCCCAAAATCCCGTCCGAAGAAGCGCGGCCCTGTCTTTTCCTAAACCCGTGACTCAAGAGGCTTTTCAAAGAACATGACGTGCTGTTGGGGCAGAAATTCCTGGGTTTCCTGCCAAACCAGTCCCGCTGCCGCCATTTCTTGCTTGGCTTGCCGTTGAGTCATTTTATGGAGGGCTTTGATGGGAATTAAGGGATTCTCGCGGCGATATTCTACTAAAACTACCTTGCCTCCTGGTTTCAGCCCTCGATAGACCGCCTGCATCATCTCTTTGGGATACTCGAATTCGTGGTAAGCATCCACCAACAGCGCCAGATCGACGCTGGCTTCCGGCAAATGGGGATTTTCAGCGGTTCCTAAAATTGTCTCAACATTGGTCAACCCGTTTTCCTGCTTGAGAAATTCCAGGGCGTCTAGCATTTCCGGTTGAATTTCCACCGCTAAAACTTTGCCTTGGGGAACCAGAGGAGCCAACCGAAAGCTAAAATACCCCGTTCCCGCCCCAAGATCTGCCACAATCTCCGTCCCTTGCAATCCCAGGGAAGCCATCAGGCGATCGGGCTGTTCCTGAATTTCGCGGCTCGGTCGCTCTAGCCAGAGCATTTCCCGGTGGCTCATCACTTTGGCAATTTCCCGCCCCAAATAAAATTTGCCAATGCCATCGCGGCTGTGTAGCGTACTATAGTGATAATCTGCTGTTGCTGCCGCTGGAACCGAAGCTGCATAGTCCAGGTTCAGCAGTCCCAAACCGGCGATCGCAATCACAAGGGAGAGAGCCAAGGGGCTAAAAACGGATTTCATGGCGGTTGGGGTGAGTTTTTTTCATAGTCTAAGTCTAGAAGCCAAATTCAGTTCGATGGCCTCGCGTTGAGTAAATTTTGTATCAATTGCCGGATGATCGCTTGGCTCGTTAGAATAGCAGTCGTGCTAATGATGGGTGCGTAACTCAGGTGGATAGAGTAGCTGCCTTCTAAGCAGCGAGTCGGGGGTTCGAGTCCCTCCGCACCCGTTCGCCATAGCAGTTGGTCAAAGGTTGCGAGCGAATAAAAGAATGCCATCTGCTTCGTAAACCCGTTGGAACTCGGGCAGTGCTTGCAGTTGCGCCTGGAAACTTCCAAGGACTTCTGGGGAACTGTCCCAACCCGGATGGCGGCGATCGAGCAAAATATAGTCGAATTTACCTAAATTGTCCCTATTTTCTGCGGTTGCCAAGGCGATCGCCAAGCGATGGCTAAGGTGGGGCGCGATGTGATTGACGGTCAATACGGGCCCTTGTGTGGTGATTAAGCGAATTGCTTCTCGCGTTGCCTGCCAGGTGTCTAGGCGTTCCAGGTAAAGTGAGCCAAAATAGCCAAATTTCGCCAGGGCTAGAAACCCAATGAGCGACCATAAAATTAATTTATTTTCCGCTTTGAGCCAGGTTTTTCCTGCGGCTAGGGCGGCAATGACGGCAAGGATAGCAAAGGGCACAATGGGCAGGGAATATTGCTGGGTCAGGTTTTTTTGGGTGGCGGAGGCTGCGAGTAAATTCAGGGCTAGGGCCGGAATTGCCCCGATTAATGGCGTCAGGTATCCCGGCACCAATCCCCATAGCAGGGGCAGGGTCAACCAGGCGACATATTCCAAATTCGAGAGATTAAAAATCGCCCCCAGCAGCTTTCCTGGCGCTCGGAAAATATTGGCGAAAATTGCGCCAAAGGAGTCCCCTAAGTGACTGTAGCGAGGCAAATGTCGCTGCACGGCAGCGGCTTCCTGCCCCAAACTCGGAATCACATAGCCCGTGGCGATCGCAAACCAGGCGGCCCCAACCAACAGGGCGATCGCGCCATAGTGTCTGCGTTTCTCTACCAGCAATAGCCACAGCCCTAAAGCTGCCACCGTTAGGGCAAAAACCGCCTTACAGCTTAAAATCAGCGCCAGGGCCAGGCCAAACTGCCAGCGATCGCCCGCCCTAGCCGCCCAGATCGCCCACAATAGCCCCGGTAGGATGAACACATCCGGGTGAAAATCAGAGAGATTAACATTAAACACCAGCGGATACAGACAATAGGCGATCGCCACGGTGCGGGCCTGGGTTTCGGACAGTCCTCCTTGCCGGCCCAACCGCCAAACCAGCAAAATTCCAGAGGCCAGGGCCAGGGCTTGCAGGGCCAGCAACCAGTGAACGTCGGGATAGAGCCAGTAAAACCCAGCCAGGGGGTAAAAAAATTAAGGCAGCGTGATCTGCTAAAATATGAAACCCCAGAAACGAAGAAATAGGAGGCTTTCCCTGGCTAATCAAGTAAACCGCCTGATCGAAAATCCCCAGATCCCAAGCATTGGATTGAAACAAGGCGTGCCGCACGCTACTACAGGCCAGCAAAACCACAAAACTAACCGCTGCGATCGCGATCGGGTGAGGCAGCGGCCAATCAGCTTTCAGCTTAAGCCTAAGATTTGTCAAACTTCCCCTGTATCTAGAGAAAACGCGCCAAATACCCATTTAGATCCTGGCAACTAGCGCTGGTTCCCGGTCTTGGGCCCGCAGGGTCAAGATCTCCACCCCCTCAGTGGTCACGGCGATCGTATGCTCAAACTGGGCAGAAAGCTTACCATCCTTGGTAACTGCCGTCCAGCCATCCTCTAGCACCACCCCTTCCCAGGTGCCTTCATTAATCATCGGCTCAATGGTAAACACCATCCCAGGGCGCAAGCGCTTGCCTTTTCCCCGCGTTCCGTAGTGGGGAATTTGGGGGGCCGTATGAAAAACCCGGCCCACCCCGTGGCCGACAAAATCCCGCACCACCGAAAAGCCATTGAGTTCCGCATATTCCTGAATCGCTGCCCCAATATCGCCGATTTTCGCCCCTGGTTTCACTGCCGCAATGCCCCGTCGCAGGCATTCCTGGGTCACTTCTACCAATTTTTTCGCCACGGGCCCTGGCTCTCCTACAAAAAAGGTGCGAGACGTATCCCCGTGATAGCCGTCCACAATGGGCGTAACATCAATATTTATAATGTCGCCACTTTGCAGGATTTGTTTCGCATTGGGGATACCGTGGCAGATTACCTCATTCACGCTCGTACAAATTGACTTGGGAAACCCCCGATAGCCCAAGGGCGCACTAATAGCCCCCCGTTTTTGCGTCCAGCGTTCCGCCTCATCGTTTAATTCCAGGGTGCTGACTCCCGGTTGAATCATTCCCGCCAAATAATCCAGCAGTTCCGCCGCTAAACTCCCCGCCCGACGCATCTTCTCAATTTCTCGAACCGACAGCAGTGTAATTGTTTCGTTTCCCATGCCCTTCACTGGTAATTTTTTTCTAATTTAAGCCTTCTCCTCTTGCAGTATAAAAAATAGCCGCCCCTAAAATTGCGATCGCCCTTTTCTTGGGCAGATATTAGTGGCGATCGTTTGGAAGGAGTTCGCGCTATCAATAATAGAAGAAGAAACCCCTAGGAGTCAGCAACCATGCCACGAGCCATCTGGAACGGAGCCGTTTTAGCCGAAAGCAATCAGTGCGAAGTCGTCGAAGGGAACCAATATTTCCCCCCAGACGCCATTAATAAAGAATATTTCCGGGAAAGCAACACCCACACCACCTGTCCCTGGAAAGGCGTCGCCAGTTACTACAGCATTGTTGTTGACGGACAAGAAAATAAGGACGCGGCTTGGTACTATCCCGAACCCAAATCCGCCGCCCAAAACATCAAAGACCACATTGCTTTCTGGCGGGGCGTCAAAGTCGAAGCTTAGCTCGCTTAGGGCTGCTGGCCTCAACTGCTTGGGGCCGCAGCTTTTTTTCCCTGTTTACGAGCATATTCAGGAATGCTATTAGGAAAAAGCCCACCAAGGGCAACTAGGACTGCAACAGGTGTTTGAGGGCAGCAACAAGCTGTTCAATTTCTTCGGGCAGGGTGAAGTAGTGGACGCAAGCCCGTAAACAGTCAGGCTTGGCCAGGGTTCGCAGCAAAATCTCTGGTCTTCTAGGGCGATCGCCAATTGCTGGTGGCTCAGGGCGCTATTAACTTGAAAACAAACTAGTCCCGTGGCCGGTGGGGCGGTTTTGAGACAGGCAACTTCTGGGATATTTTGCAGCGATTCCCAAAGATAGGCGCTTAATTGACAAATTTGCTGGTAGCGCTCCTGGGGCGTGCCCCACTGACGATGGACGGCGATCGCAGCCCGCAAGCCTTCGTAGAGGGGATAGGCGGAGGTTGCCACTTCATAGCGGCGGCTGTCTTCCTTCCAGCCCGTGGGCTGGCCGTGGGGGTCGATGTCGATACCTCGCCAACCGATATAGGTGGGATGGAGGGTCTCCAGGGCGTCGGGTCGAATGTAGAGTCCCCCAACCCCGGCGGGGCCGCACAGCCATTTGTGTCCCGTAAACCCATAGAAATCTACGCCCAATTCCGTTAAATTCAGCGGTAACATGCCAACGGTTTGGGCTGCATCCGCTAAAACCTGTAGGGGCCGCCCCTTGCCGCCGATGGCAGAGGGCAGCAATTTCTCCTAAAGGCAAAATTTGACCCGTATTCCACAAAATATGGCTAAGAACCACCAAGCGCGTCGTTGGTTGCAGGGATTTGGCGATCGCTGGAGGGGGTCGCCGCCATTGAGGGTTGACAGCAGCGAGCAAATATCGATTTCTACGGCAAAACGACGGCTAATTTCCTGCACAATGGCAATAATACCGGGATGTTCGCAGTCGCTTAGCAAGATGCGATCGCCGGGTTGCCAATCGATTCCCCACAGAGCAATGTTGCAACCAGCGGTAACATTTTCGGTCAGGGCCAGGGTTTCTGGGGGAACCCGCAATTCCAAGGCCAAACCCTGACGCACTAGAGCCGTTTTTTGGGCAATCCAGCCGTTAACCCGCTGAGAAAAGGGGCCTTTCTGCTGAATGTATTCGTAGGCATCGACAATGGCTTCTTTGGCTGAGGTCGGGAGCGTTCCTTGACCCCCGAAATTGAAATAAATTTTGTTGGCAAGTCCGGGAAATTGCTGACGTTGTTGGCGAACTGATGGCAGGACAGGAAAATGGGACGTCATCCGCTGGTCGTTGACATAAAGGTTAGCTCAATCTTATCGCGATCTCTCCGCAGCGCAGCGATCGCCCCTTTCACTCCCATTCTTCCGTGTAAACCCTCAAGGCTCAGCGGACTTTACTGAAAGCTCATTGACTTTTTCGGAGGAAACCGCCTTGACAAGACCTTGAATATCCTTAGAGAATCAGGTCAGCTTTGCTAAATTAATTGTCATTGAAATTATGTATCACAAACTATCTCTTGCCGTATTCTTGCTGGGAATAAGTGTTGTTTTAACTACTTTTTTGTATCCGACTTCTTTGCGGAGGCATCGGGTGGTTAGAAAACTGCGAAACCAGTTTGGGGATAGGGTTACGCGCGCTTTTTTCTTTACCTTAGGAGGGGGATTGGTCGGGTTAGGCCTGTTTCTCTCAACCCAACCTTCTTAAGGTCTGGTTAAGGTTTTTGGCGATCGCGCTCTCAGGCAATGCTACCGCGCTTGCTGGTTTCCTTATAAGACGTTCCCACATTCCGCAGGCCGGCTCGAATCATTTGGTCTTCGAGTAGGGCGAAAAACGGGCGCGATCGCCACCGCGAACCACGGCTTGATTGTGGGCTTCCGCCAGGGCAACGGGATAGCCATAGCCTTTGTGAACTTGGGACAAAACCAGACTCAAGGTTTGCTCAAATAAGGTACTATCTTCGGCAACCCAGGCCGGGAGATCCAGGCGAGCAATTTCTGTCCCGACATGGACATAGCAAAAACAAATTTTTAGGGAATCAGGATAACTATCAAGAATGCGGGCAGAACTACGCCATAATGGCCCCCGCTGGCCCGGTTGGAGCAGGCTGCCCCACAGGGCTACATCCCGCAAGGGTTCGGTGACCTGACAGGGCGGGCGATCGCGATCGAGGCAATGAACGGGACAATCCGGGGTTGGGTGAGGACAGGCGGCAAGGCGCAGAAATTAAGGGTTTCCAAACTCCGAGAGGCGCTGAGGTAACCCACCAAAGGAATGCGGGTTTGGCGCAATTCCTCCCAGGCAGCCAAAATCGGGGGCAGAATTTGCTCGCGGGCTTCCAGGGGCAATCCTTCAAGAAACCAGTAGATTAAGGAACCATCCACCAGGGCAACGTTGGGTTCCCTGTGGGCCCCAGGCGGCCTGACCCAGCGACAGGCCATTTCCGTTAAAGCTTGGGCTTCGGACACGGTGCGGCGGTGGCCCATCCATTCCTCGGTGCGGATACCCCACTGCTTGGAGCGGTAGAGGTCTTCGGATTTATAGAATACTTCTGGCACGCTATCCAATAAAGGTAGCAATCCCTGTCCGTAGTGCAACATAATTCTCCCCACGTTGATCAAGTAACAATAGGCGATTTCATGGTGAGAGGGGCAATTTGGGAGCCGTCGGTGGCAAAAACGCTATGATTGCTAGGGGCGGGCTGCAAATCGACACAGGTTTCTAGGGATTCTAGGGGAACGGCGGCGCTAAAGATGAGGCGGTTTTGCCATTTTTCGTGGAGAGAAATAAATTCTGTTTGTTTTTCCTGGGTTTTGGCCAGCAGTACCCTGGCCCGTTCTAAACGCTGGTAATTGACGGTGGCTTCCTGGGAGAGATGCTGGCTAATTCCGGGAATTTGTCCGGCAAGTTTGGCAAAGTCAAGCATAAATGGCAGTTCAACCCCATTAAATCGCTTTTAATCCACAATTTCAAAGGTTATCTGGTGGCTTTTGTGGAAATCGTGGGGTGAAGTGGTCGGTGACATTGGTGTCGCTCAGCTCCAGGTTGTAGAAATCGACGGTTTCGTGGTCAAAATAAGGGCCGGCGTGCCAGGTTCCCACTTCTAGTTTGATAAAACAATCTCCGGGAATGTGAAAAGCTGCAAGCTGCTCCAACTCCGGTTCAGGGGCAGAATTGGGAGGACATAGCGCTAAAAACCAATCTTTTCCCGCTAAGGCTCCCAGGCATTGGGTGCATTGTTGGTGGCGGGTAATGCGGCTGAACTGGCGGCCTCGCGATCGCAAGCGCATGAGGTAGAAGCGAGGAATGCCGTTGGCGAGATGGAGCTGGGCATCGGCCGGGTCGTAGGGCTTGCCGTCCTCGCTAGGTAGAATGAGTTGGCCGTAGGGACGGAAGTTTTCCTCCGTAATGGCTTGGGCGAGCAGGGGCTGGAGCTGGGAGGAAGTCATGGTTTTTTGTGTGAACTAAACCCTTCAACCGCCATCCTAAAACTTCTCGCTGGCGGGTCTCCAATCAATTTCCAGCGTCCAGGCCAACGGCGGGCCACCGAGGTCTCTAACCCCGGCTCCCACAATGACTGCAACTGCTCGCGATTCATATAGCTCTCAAGATTACTTGCTCTAGCTTAACCAGGAGAAGCAAGGCCTTGCCATCGTCGTTACTTTTGGCGATCGCTCAGGCAAAATGCTTCGTCAAAATCCCTAAATTCACTACAATAAGAGCAAACTGATTCGCTTAGCAACTCATGACCTTTCCCGATTTGGTCACCTGGTTACAAGAACGAACGGCGCTCGAGTGGACTCAGTGGCGGGGTCTTGTCCGCGATCGCAGCCCGGTTGGAAGAACGAACGATTTCCGCACAACAGATGCTAAACGCCGCAGAAACCTCACCAGATGGACTGTATATTTTGCGATCGGGTCGTCTGGAAAACCGTCAGTCCTCGGGTTGGCATGGCGTCAGTTTGTTGCCAGGAGCAGCGATCAATTTAGAAGCGCTGATTTTAGAGCAATCCCTACAAAAAGAGTTTGTCACCCTGAGTGAATGTCAGTTCTGGTATGTCAGTGCCGCAAGGTTTCGAGAACTATTGGGAAACTATCCAGAAATCACTCAGTTTTTCTCGCAACAATTAGCCGAAGCCGTTAAATCTCTGTCTTCTCAACTTCAGTTTGAGCAGGAGCGACAGATAATTTTACGGCCCTATCTGGTTAGTAAAGCTCGGCGCGGCGTCATTGGCAAAAGTCGCTATGCCGTTCGCTTGCGATCGCAAATTAAGCAAAGTACCGAGCATCGGGAGCCAGTCTTGATTTTTGGGGAGCCGGGCTTAGAAAAAGATAATTTGGCGGCGTTGATTCACTTTAGCTCGCCCTTTCGTCGAGAACCGATTATTCAAGTAGAATGTTCTAAATTACAAGCCAGTGGAGCTGAGTTATTCGGTCGCGGCGGCGGCAAACCGGGCCTCATTGAAGCCTTAGGGCAAGGAACTTTAATTCTCAACAATCTTCAAGAAGCCTCGCCCGATCTCATGGACGCGATCGCCAGATTAATCACAGCTGGAGAATTCGTGCCAGTCAGCCGTCCGGGAGAACCCTTAGCGGCAGCTAAAACCTCCCAAGCACGAGCGATCGTGGTAGCGGCCAGGAAAGTCCCAGGAATTGAAATTTCTGCTGATAATTTAATCAAAGTTCCGCCCCTGCGGGTGCGAAAAGCCGATTTGGGAGACTATGTAAATTATTTTATTAGTTTGATTTGTCGCGATCGCAATCTCGAGAAGATTCGCATTGCCCCTGAAGCCTTGCGACGACTACAAGCCTATGATTTTCCCAATAATTTACGAGAGTTACAAAGCTTGATCGAGCGGGCAATTATTCAACTGGAAGGCGCTTCAGAACTCACCGAAGCAATTATCTGGCCGTCCCAAAGCCGGAAAAAACAATTTCGCTGGAACTTATTAAATGCCTATCCCGAACTACGTCGCTTTCTTCGCAGTTCCTGGTGGCCCGATCGCCTCAATTATGGCTTTACCCTCACCACCTTTGCCCTGGTGGTCGCCATTTTATTTCTGGGGCCCCAAGCGCGATCGCAAAATTTGCCCTGAATTTATTTTGGGC